>DATIQL010000103.1:0-2820 GCA_035470905.1 Casimicrobiaceae bacterium | reverse complement strand
CGTGGGAAAAATATCTTTCCGCCTGCGCCAATCACTGGATGCCGCAGGAAATCCAGATGAGCCGCGATATCGCCCTGTGGAAAGACCCCAACGGGTTGAGCGAAGAAGAGCGCCGCGTCGTCAAGCGCAATCTCGGCTTCTTCGTCACCGCCGACAGCCTCGCCGCCAACAACATCGTGCTGGGCACCTATCGCCACATCTCCGCGCCCGAGTGCCGGCAATACCTGCTGCGCCAGGCGTTCGAGGAGGCGATCCACACCCATGCCTACCAGTACATCGTCGAGAGCCTCGGCCTCGACGAGGCCGAGATCTTCAATGCCTATCACGAGGTGAAGTCGATCCGCGACAAGGACGAGTTCCTGCTGCCCTTCATCGAGACGCTGACCGATCCCAACTTCAGGACCGGCACCATGGAGGCCGACCAGGAGCTCCTGAAGAGCCTGATCGTGTTCTCCTGCATCATGGAAGGCCTGTTCTTCTACGTCGGCTTCGTGCAGATCCTCGCGATGGGCCGGCAGAACAAGATGACCGGCGCCTCCGAGCAGTACCAGTACATCCTGCGCGACGAGTCGATGCACTGCAATTTCGGCATCGACCTCGTCAACACGATCAAGATGGAGAACCCGCAGCTGTGGACCTCGGAGTTCCGCGACGAGATCCGCGCGCTGATGAGGAAAGGCGTCGACCTCGAGTACGCCTACGCCGAGGACACGATGCCGCGCGGCGTGCTGGGATTGAACGCCACGATGTTCAAGGAATACCTGCGCTTCATCGCCAACCGCCGCTGCCAGCAGATCGGCATCGACCCGCTGTTCGACAAGGCCGACAATCCGTTCCCGTGGATGGCCGAGATGATCGACCTGAAGAAGGAGAAGAACTTCTTCGAGACGCGCGTGACCGAGTACCAGACCGGGGGTGCGCTCTCCTGGGATTGAACGAGGCGAATCGCCGACCGCATCGCGACCAAGGGGCCCGGCAACGGGCCCTTTTGTCATCCATCGCGATCCGTCGACAGATCGGGAGGCTCGGCCCCGTACAGCCGATCGAGCGGGCTCACCACCCCTCGCCCGCCACGGTTCAGAACGTGGGTGTAGACCATCGTCGTGCTGACGTCGGAATGACCGAGGAGCTCCTGCACCGTGCGGATGTCGTGGCCCGATTCGAGCAGGTGGGTGGCGAACGAATGCCGCAGCGTATGCGGCGTCGCCGGCTTGGCGATGCCCGCGTCGCGCAGCGCCTGCCGCATCGCCCGCTGGAAGGACTGGTCGCTCAGGTGGTGCCGCCGCACCGCACCGCTGCGCGGATCGGCCGACCACCGGTCGGCAGGAAAGACGTACTGCCAGGCCCACTCGCGCGCCGCTCCGGGATACTTGCGCGCCAGGGCGCCGGGCAGCCACACGGCCCCGATGCCCTCCTCCAGATCACTCCCGTGCAGTTGCTGCACCGCCGCAAGATGCCGGCGCAGCGGCTGCACCACCCTGGCTGGGAGCATCGTGATACGATCCTTCGCGCCCTTGCCATCGCGGATCAGGATCTCGTTCCGGCCGAAATCGACGTCCTTCACGCGCAGACGCAGCCCCTCCATGATCCGCATGCCCGTGCCGTAGAGCAGCGCTCCGAGCAGCCGATGCGTGCCGTGCAATCGACCGATCAGCCGATCGACCTCTTCCGGGGTGAGCACCACCGGCAGGCGCCGCGACGCTTTCGCGCGCACCACGCCGTCGAGCCACGGCAGCTCCGTCGCAAGCACCTCCCGGTAGAGGAACAGCAGCGCACTTTGCGCCTGGTTCTGGGTCGAGGCCGCAACGTTTCCATCGACGGCAAGGCTGGTCAGGAAGCGCTCGACATCACCCGCGCCCAGCTCGACGGGATGCCGGTTGCCATGGAAGCGGATGAATCGGCGGATCCAGTCGACGTAGGCCTGCTCCGTCCGGAGGCTGTAGTGCTTGAACCGGATCCGGTCGCGGACTTGGTCGAGCAGGCGTGGGCTTGCCGGCGGCACGGCGTGAACGACGGCGTTAGGAGGCACTAATCGTGACCACACCGTTGATTCTGAAGGCCCGGCCGCCATGCCCCCATCAGCCGTTTGGCCGACCGACGCCTTCTATCCCGTCAATTAGGACGGAAAACCTGCCGTTTAGGCAGGCAACATTACGTTAGGCCCACACGCCAAACCCGCCACTGATGACTAAACCGCGACCGATGGAAATGGGGCTCGCGCTGTTGCTTGGCGTGTGCGCCCCATGGGTTGTCGCGTGGCTACGGCTGCATGCTTTTCGTACTCAGGCCAATATCGTAGAGCCGATAATTCTTCTTCTCCATAAGCGATACGCTTGGAACCTCGACCAGATCCGGCCCGTTTCGCGGATGTTATTTTCGATCCTGTCGATACCCACCGATGGTCTTATTGGCTTCGCCCTCGGTCTCTCGTTAACACAACAATGGCTCTTGTATTGGCTAGCATTCGTCGGAGCATTTCTGATCACGCAATGCGTTGGAGGTATGGACAGCCCACTGGGAGTGGAAGGCTTCCTTGCGACCGCATTGCTCCCGGAATTCTGGATGACGCTGCTAGCGACTTTTGTGTTTACGCTTATTGGGTACCGAGTTCGCAAATTCTATGTCTCATCGTCCGCTCAGGCCTAACGTTCCGGTCAACCGGACGCGCCGGCTCATGCCTTCTCGGTCGCGTGCGTCCCTGCGGCGCGCCGGTTACCTCCAACGTTAGGGATCATCACCATGGACATGCGTGCGGTGTCCTACCTCCGACTACTGCTCGTCCTGCCGCCCGTTCTGCTCGGTTCGTCCGGCGTCAATGCA
>DATIQL010000102.1:0-9331 GCA_035470905.1 Casimicrobiaceae bacterium | reverse complement strand
CCATTCGCCGGTCCCGGCCTGGATCGACAAGCCGTCCGAGTCGTGAACCTCGGGGCGGTAGTCGTCGATGCCGTTCCTGCTGTTCTCGCCGAAGTAATACATGCTGGTGAGCGGCGCGATCCCCAGTTTGGCGACGTTCTGGCGCAGGAAGACCCGCGATCTGACGTCGACGGCCGTGTCGACGCCGGGCTTGAGCACGAATCGGTACGCGCCGGTGGCGCGCGGCGAATCGAGCAGGGCGTAGACGACCAGTTCGCGCGCGGAAGGCAGCGGCCGTTCGACCCAGAACTCGGTGAAGCGGGGAAATTCCTCGCCCGACATCAGTCCGGTGTCGATCGCGAGGCCTCGCGCCGAAATGCCGTAGTGCTGGTCCTTGCCCAGCGCGCGGAAATAGCTCGCGCCGAGGAACACCATCACTTCGTCCCTGTACCTGGGGGAGTTGATCGCGTAATGGATGCGGAAGCCGGCGAAGCCGACACCGCGCAATGTCCTGGGGTCGATGTGGTTCGCGCCGTAATCGAACATCGACGGATCGAAGCGGATTTCACGCACGCCCCGAGGATCGATCTCGTGGATGCGCACGGCTTCGTTGTAGTAGAGGCCCTCGTGGAAGAACATCAGCTCGAAGGGCAGCTTCGCCGCGCGCCACCATGCCCGCTCGGGCTTGAAGCGGATTTCGCGGTACTGGTCGTAGGTCAGATCCTGCAACGCCTTCGGGAGAGTCGCATCGGGCTTCCTGTACGACTTCTCGGCAAGCTGCGCAGCGCGCTGCGCAACGTCGTTGAAGCCGAACGCAATGGCGCAGCCCGGTGCGAGGAGTAGGCTCAGTGCAAGTGCAAATGCCGGCAGGAATGCCGGGAGGATCGATGGCCGCATAACCGGCTATTGTCGCTCATTGCAGAGGGCGATCAGGAGCTGCGATGCAACCTGCGCAGGTCCGCTCTGCGTCGAGCGCAGGGGAAACGGCAACGGTCGCACGCAGGTCTGGCGCGATTCGACGGCCGCGGCGCATCGACGCAGGATGAAGACTGTTGCCGCAGCCCGACACCTCTGCCGGCCTCCGCGTGTCGTGTCATCCTGGCGATGCCGACGGACGTTGGTGCGATCAGAAGCGGGCAGCGCATGGATTGCCATGCTGCGTGAATTTCGGCGAGGCGCCCCAACTTGCGATAGGTGGGTGCCGGGCCAACGGCTCCGCTGCGACTGCAACGGTGTCGCGCACCGTCGTGAACTGCGGACGGATTTTGAAACGGATTGCAACATTTGCAACATTTGCAACATTCGATTCGACGAGGACGGCAACGATGACCAGGACGAACATGGACGCGTGGATCCCCCGGCTGCTGCTCGCGGTCGCATCGCTCGTATGTTTTGGCGCATTCGCGCAGGTGCCGGCTCCGTCGGAGAATGGCGACCCGCCATTGCGCGTCGGTCGGCTCGCGTCTTACGACGGTGCCGTCAGCTACTCGCCCGCCGGGGACGAGCAATGGGTGCTCGCGTCGCTCAATAGGCCGATCGTCACCGGCGACCGGCTGTGGTCGGACGAGGACGGGCGCGCGGAGCTGTCGACCGACAACGGGTCGTGGTTTCTCGGCCCACGGACCAGCGTGACGGTGTCGAACCTCGACGATCGCACGACGCAGCTGCAGTTGCAGCAGGGTGTCCTCGACATCAGGCTGCGGCGCCTGCCGGCGGGCAGCATCGTGGAGATCGACACCCCGAATGTCGCGTTCTCCCTGACGCGGCCCGGGCGCTACCGCGTCGACG
This sequence comes from Casimicrobiaceae bacterium, assembly GCA_035470905.1. Taxonomy (GTDB): domain Bacteria; phylum Pseudomonadota; class Gammaproteobacteria; order Burkholderiales; family Casimicrobiaceae; genus VBCG01. Next base: position 7,564 of record DATIQL010000102.1, on the reverse strand, counting down.
TCGATCCGGAGGGCGGTGCGACCGTGGTGATCGTGCGCAGCGGCATGGGCACCGTGTACGGCGACGAGACCTCGTACGTCGTGACGACCGGGCAGGCCTACCGTTTCTACGGAACCGACCTCGCGGACAACGAGTTCCTCGCGCTGCCTCCGTACGATTCGTTCGACCGCTGGAGCGCAGAGCGTGAACGCCGCTACGCCAATGCGATCTCCGCGCGCTACGTCTCGCCGGAAGTCGTCGGCTATGCTGATCTCGACAGCTACGGCAGCTGGAGCGTCGTCGGGAGCTACGGCAACGTCTGGTTTCCGCGCGGCCTCGCTGCCGGATGGGCGCCGTACAGTTACGGTCATTGGGCGTGGATCGATCCCTGGGGCTGGACCTGGATCGACGATGCGCCGTGGGGGTTTGCGCCATTCCACTACGGTCGCTGGGTGCACGCCGATCGCGGCTGGGGTTGGGTGCCGGGTCCGGTCCACGTGCGCCCCTACTATGCCCCGGCACTGGTCGCGTTCGTCGGCGGTTCCGGGTTCAGCGTCTCGATCTCCGCGGGACCGGCGATCGGATGGTTCCCGCTCGGACCGCGTGAGGTCTATCGCCCGCCCTACCACGTGAGCCGCAATTATTTCCAGCAGGTGAATGTAAGCAACACCACCATCAACAACACCTACATCACGAACATCTACAACAACCCGAACGCGACGCAGGGCAGCTATGCCAACATGCGGGTGCCGAACGCAGTCACCGCCGTCCCGACCACGGCATTCGCGAGCTCCGAGCGGGTGCACCGCGTTGCGATGCCGCTGGCGCCGGCGGCGCTCGCCAGCGCGCAGGTGCAGCAGGTTGCGCGGATCGCGCCGGCGAGGAGTGCGTTCGCGGGGGCGGCGCCGCTTGCCCGGGCGAAGCCGCCCGCCGCGGTCGAGCAGCGCCGGGTCGTCGCGCGCGTGGCGCCGCCGCCGCCGCCGGTGCCGATCGCGCGCCAGCTTCCGCTGCTCGAAAAGAACCCGGGGCAGCCGATCAATCGCGCGGAGGTAAGGACATTGCGCGCGGAGGCGCCGGTGACGGCGCCCGCGGTGAGGATGGTCGGCCAGAGCGCAAAGCCCGCACCGACGGCCTCCCCTCCCGCGCGCCGCAGCGCCGTCCCGCCGACGCCGTCGGCGCCAGGCGCTCCGTTGCGCACGGCCCCGCCGCAGGCACAGGAGCGGACCCAGCCGCAGGTGCAGCAGCGCACCCAGCCGCAGGTGCAGCCGCAGGTGCAGCCGCGGACCGCGCCGCAGGTGCAGCCGCGGACCGAGCCGCAGGTGCAGCCACGGACCGAGCCAAAGGCGCAGCCCCAGCCGCAGGTGCAAAAACGGGCTCCCGAGCGGCCTGCTGCAGCGAGGCCGCAAGGCAACGTCCCGGCCGGGCCGAGCGCCCACACGGGACCCGAGCCCGAACGGAAAAAGCCCAATGTGGAGGACCCCAAGGAGAGCAAGGACAGCAAGGACAAGGAGCGCCCCTGAAGCTGCGTCGGCTGCGCGCAACACGGGCGTGGTCGTTCCGACGGACGGGGGTGCCGCGGGTCGCGCCCGCGCAGGCAGGTTGCTACAATCGCAATGACAATGTCATGGCGTGCGAACGCGCGCGCATCGGCCGCAGCGATGAAATGCAGGATCTGCAAGAACGCGACGCTGCCCGGCGCAAGGCTGTGCGGCCCTTGCCGGGCGGCGCTCAATCGGGCGCGTCATGGCGGCGACGGGGCAACCGTGGCCAGCGAGGAGACGGCCCGCACAGCGGAGGTCCGAGCCGAACCGGCGACCGCCGGTTCACCCTCGCGGCCTGACGCGACCGTCGCACCGAAGCTGCGACGCTGGCCCGCAGCCGTCATGACCGCCTCGGTCGTCGCTGCGGCGCTTGCATATGCCTGGCTCGGGAGCGGCGTCCAGCCGCGCCCATCGACGGCAGCCGCCGCGCCCGCCCCGAGGCTGGTGGTCGCGAGCGCTGGATTTCCGGCGACCGCCGAGGCCGACCCATCCGACGTCCCTCAGGCTGCCGAAGCGGGAACGGCCACGGGGTCTGCCGAGCCCACGCCCACGGCATCTCCGAGGGACCGCCAATTGACCGGCTCGCGTCGCGACACGGTGTCGCACAAGACCGCCGGGAGCCGTCAACCTGCCAACGCTCGCGCGAGTCCGGCCGTGGCCGCCGAAACCGCCCGCAGCGGCGACCAACGCCTCGCCACCGCCGCCACCATCGCGGCGGACACCTCCCCATCGCTCCAGGCCGCCGCCGCCCCGCCGGCAGATCGCTGGCAGGCGCTGGACGACGCGCTGGCAGGCTGCGGCGGCAATTTCGTCGAGCGCGTCATCTGCGGACAGCACGCACGCTTCAGGTATTGCGACGGATATTGGGGACGCGTGCCCCAATGCCCGTCAGGAGCGGTCGCCGACAATCGGTAGAACGCCGCGCGCCGTCCGCACGGGGACTGCCGTCGTCAGCGCAGCGACACTCCGGAAGGCAGGCCCGAAGTCGAGATGGGACCATCCGTATCGCGCGGAACGCTGATCGCGGGCAGTCCGATATTCCGGCTGGCGGAATCGGGGGCGAGCCTGCCGCGACCGCCGTAGAGCAGCGCAGGCCGCATTCCCGCGACGATTTCCTCGACGGTCGCCGGCTTGTCGCCGCTTGCGAGATGCCTAGTGTCGATCGACGGGCAGCTTTCGGTGTCCATCGCGATCAGCTGGTCGCCGCGCGCGCGCATCGCCTGGCGGGCTGCGGCGCCCTTGTCGCTCAGATCGACCGGCGAGACGAGGTTCTGGTAGACGACGTGATCTGCGCGGTCGACGACCATGTAGCAGTTGCTTGCCGAGGCGGGTGCGGCGGCGAGCAGCAGACTCGCGGCGGCGAGCCAGCGCCATGCGTGAAGCTGAGGCATATCGGGTCTCCATCGATCGCGCCAGCCCGTCGTGGCGCAACGGCCCATCGTATGCCGGTGTCATCGTCCCCGCAACCGAATCCCGACCACAGGCGCGATTTGGCAGACGGGCTTCGTCGGGAATGATACGGATCGGCCCTTTCGGGCGCGGGGTTCCCGGGATCCCCGGGATTCAGGCGTGCCGTGGGTCGAGGGCGTCGCGCAATCCGTCGCCCACGAGGTTGAACGACAGCACGAGGAGGAAGATGGACAGGCCGGGCCACAGCGCCATCCACGGGGCATTGTCGATGTAGTTCTTCGCGGTGTTGAGCATGCTGCCCCAGCTCGGCTCGGGTGGCTGCTGGCCGAGTCCGAGGAACGACAGGCTCGCCTCGGCGATGACGGCCGCGGCGATCGCCAGCGTCGCCTGGACGAGCAGTGGCGGCACGATGTTCGGCAGCACGTGGCGCAGCGCGACCCGCCAGGGCGGATTGCCGATCGCGCGCGCAGCGAGGATGTATTCCTCGGCCTTGACGGCCAGCGTCGTTCCCCGCGCGAGGCGGATGAACGCGGGCGTGGCCGAGATGCCGATGGCGATCATCGCATTCTCGAGGCTGGGCCCCAGAAAGGCGGCGAGGGCGATCGCGAGGATCAGGAACGGGCAGGCGAGCAGCGCATCGGTCATCCGCGATATCAGCATGTCGGTGACCCCGCCCGCATACCCGGCGAGGAGTCCGGTCGGGACGCCGATCGCGAGCGATATCAGCACCGAGACGACGCCCGCGAGCAGTGACGCACGCGAGCCGAAAATGACACGCGACAGCACGTCGCGGCCGATCTCGTCGGTTCCTAGCCAGTGCGCAGCGGAGGGCGCCTTGCGCACGGCCGCGAAATCGGTCGCGACCGGATCGTAGGGCGAGATCCACGGCGCGAAGATCGCGATGCCGATGAACGCGGCGATGACGGCCAGCGCGATCGCCGCCGAGGGCCGGCGAAGCAGGCGCCGCAGCGGGTGTGGACGTGCCGTGGTCGCGACGCCCGAGGGAAGGTCGGCTTCCCCGGTTGCGACGGCGCCGGCGGCTTGCGCGTTCACTGGTACCGGATCCGCGGATTGACCACCGCGTAGGCGATGTCCGCGATCAGGTTCAGCACGATGTACGCGGTGGCCGTGAACATCACGACACCCTGGACGACCGCGTAATCGCGATTGAAGACCGCATCGACGATAAGCTTGCCGAAGCCGGGGATGGTGAAGACCTGCTCGGTCAGCACCGCCCCCGAGAGCAGCGTGCCGAGCTCGAGCGCGCCGAGCGTGATGATCGGGATCAGGCCGTTGCGCAGCGCATGTTTCATGACCACCGTGCGCTCGGGGACCCCCTTGGCGCGCGCGGTGCGGACGTAGTCGGAGGAGAGGACCTGCAGCATCGCGCTGCGCGTGTGGCGCATCAGCACGGCGGCGATCGCATTCCCGAGCACGAAGGCCGGCATGATCATCGACGCGATGTTCTCCCGCCAGCTCTCGAAGGGGCTCACGTAGCCCGAGGCCGGCAACCAGCCCAGCGTCACCGAGAACAGCAGGATCAGCATGATGCCCAGCCAGAAGTTCGGCGTCGACAACCCCCACAACGCCACGACGTTCGCGCCGTAGTCCCAGGCGGTGCCGCGCTTGACGGCCGAGATGACACCGGCGGGTATGCCGATCGCGAGCGCGATGACGATTGCGAAGGCGCCGAGCTCGATGGTGACCGGGAGCTTTTCGAGGATCAGCTCCAGCACCGGTTGCTGGGTGCGCAGCGATTCGCCGAGGTCTCCGTGCAGGACGCCGCGGACCCAGTACAGGTAGCGCACGGGCAGCGGCTTGTCGAGGTGCAGGGTTTCGCGCAGATGGGCGATGACCGACGGATCACGCTCCTCGCCGGCCAGGATCATCGCGGGATCTCCGGGCAGGAGCTGCTGCAGCCCGAAGATCAGCATCGAGACGAATGCGAGTGTCGGGACGATCGTGGCGATGCGGCGGACGAGGAACGTCAGCATCGGGAATCAGGCGGCGGGAGCGGCGGCGCGCATCGCCCGCGCGCCGCCCCGTACCGGTCGAAGTGGCCCCCTCGGCCTCAGTTGAAGCGCAAGTCCTGCACGCGGACCAGCCCGTCCGGGTTCGGGTGGAACCCCGTCAGCTTGTTGGTGTAGGCCCACAGCCAGTGCCGGTGGTACAGGTAGATGATGGGCCGGTCCTTCAGCACGATCGCGGCGATCTCGTCGAAGACCTTCTTGCGTTCGGCCAGGTTGCCGGTCGTGCGCGAGCGCTTCAGCAGGTCGTCCACCTCCGGCTTGCAGTAGCCGGCATAGTTCAGCGGCTGCTTGCAGGCGTCGAAGCTGTAGATGTTGCCGTCCGGGTCCGCGCGGCCGCTCCATGCGAGCACGTAGGCGTCGAACTGGCCCTTGTCGGCGAGGTCGAGCGAGGTCGCGAACTCGGTCGACTGGATCTTCACGTCGAAGCCGGCTTCCTTGGCCATCGCCTGCACGACCTGCGCGACGCGTTGCGCATCGGCCGTGGTCGGCGTCATCAGCGTGAAGCTGGGATTCGGGACGCCGGCTTCCTTCAGCAGCTCCTTCGCACGGGCGATGTTGCGCGCGGGAATCGGGACGTTCTTCGCGTAGAACGGGTTGTTCGGGGCGACCCACTGGTTGCCTGGATCGGCCTCGCCGTCCATCGCGACCTGCACGATGCCACCGCGGTCGAGCGAGAGCTCGAAAGCCTCACGCACGCGGGGATCGCGGCCCAGCGGGTTCTTCTGCGCCTGGTCGCTCTTGCCGATATTGATCGTGATGCCCTGGTAGCCGATCTCGGTGATCTTGGAGACGTGCAGGCGCGAATCGCCCTTGATCTGGGGCAGGTCGGAGGCGGCGACACGCTCGATGAAATCGAGCTGGCCCGAACGCAGGTTGGCGAGCCGGACCGTCGAGTCGGGAATCGGCAGATAGACGATCTTGTCGAAGTGGATCGCCGACTTGTTCCAGTAATCCGGGAAGCGCTCGAGGACGATGCGGTCCTGCGCCACGCGCTCGACGAACTTGTACGGGCCGGCGCAGACCGGCTTGCTGCCGAACTTGTCGCCTTCGGCCTGGGCGGCCTTGGGGGCCACGATCATGCCGGCGCGATCGGCGAGCTGGGCGAGCAGCGGCGCGAACGGTGCGGAAAGGTTGAGGCGCACCGTCGACGGATCGACGACGTCGACGCTCGAAACCGGAGCGAGCTCGCCGCGGCGGTTGGAGCCGGGCATCGTCTTGTGACGCTCGATGCTGTACTTGACCGCGGCCGCGTCCATCGTTTCGCCGTCCTGGAACTTGACGCCGCTGCGCAGCTTGATCGTCAGCGCCTTGCCATCCGCCGACCATTGGTAGCCGGTGGCGAGCTGCGGCACGATGTCGAGCTTGTCGTCGATGTCGAACAGCTTGTCGCACATCGCCGAGAACACGATGCGTCCGACGAAGGTCCGCGCCAGCGTCGGATCGAGGACGTCCGGATCCTCGGCGAGGCCGATGCGCAGGGTCTGGGCCTGTGCGACGGCGGCGGACATCAGGAACAGCAGGGAGGCGAGAAGAGGGCCGAAGCGTTTGGTGGGGGTGCGCATGTTCTTTCCCGAATGGTCGTTATGGGGCTCGGAACCGCCGATGGCGGACCCTGCCGATGGTGCCGATCGCCATTTTGCGGTAAAAGGCTATTCACATCCATTCGCCGCTTACCTTCGGATGCGGCAACAGAGAGGACGCCCACTTGGCCAAGCCCAATTTCGAGTTTCAGAAGCGCCAGAAGGAGTTGGAAAAGAAGCGCAAGAAGGAAGAAAAGAAGCAGCGCAAACTCGATCGCGCCGCCGCGCCGTCGACCGAGACGCCCGGGTCGGAAGAGTCCCCGGGTGCGCCCAGCGAGCCCGGGCTCTGATCCGCGCGGCGCGCGGCGGGCGACCACCCGCTGCGCGCCCCGCAGCCGCCTTCACGAGATCTTGCGCGACACCGTCGCGAGCCAGGGTTGCGACTCGCGCGGCAATCCCGCAGGGCGGTAGTAGTGATCGACCAGCACCAGACCCGCCGCCTCCAGGTAGCGGAACCATGCTGCAGGATCGTGATAGACGCCGTAGCGGCCGCGGTTCCAGCCCTCCTCGCCGTGGCCGTGCGGGATCGACGCGAACAGCACACCGCGGGGCCTCAGTGCAGCGCGCAACTCGCCCAGGACGCGCTGCAGCGCCGCCGACGGCACGTGCTGCAGCGTCGCATTGGCGAAGATCCCGTCGAAGCGGGCGTCGGGAAGGGCCAGTGACAGGAAGTCCTGCTGCCAGACCTCGCAGCCGCTGAATTCGCGCGCCATCGCCACGAACTTCGCGGTCCCGTCTAGACCGATCGGGTGGTGCCCGCGTTCCCGCAATGCGCGCAGGTCGCGCCCGGGACCGCAGCCCAGGTCCAGGATCGTGTACGGGGCCGCAGCCTCGATCGCACCGAGCAGCGCGTCGAGGTTCTGGCTGACGTCGTGGTCGCGGGTGCCTTCCCAGAACAGCTGCGCTCGCGTCTCGTAATCCGCGAGCGTCCCCGCGACGATCGATGCGAGGTGCTCGGGGCTATCGTCTGCCGGCTCGGTCATCGCCTGCTCATGCGTCGGAATCCGCGGCGCGCGGCGCTGCG
>DATIQL010000101.1:0-23228 GCA_035470905.1 Casimicrobiaceae bacterium | reverse complement strand
CGCGAACCCGGAATCGTGCTCGATCCCCTCGAACACGGCCTGGCGCGAAACGTGGAGCAGCAGCGAGTCGGCGAGCGCCTGCGCCATCAGCAGATAGGGGCGCTCGAGGAACATCACGGATTCGCCGAACGAGTGGCCGGCACCGATGATCTCGAGGATCTTCTCGTCGCCATGCGGCGTCACCAGCGACAGCTTGACCTGTCCGTAGACGACCAGATGGAAGCCGACGCATGGGTCGTCGCGGTTGACGATGATCTCGCCGCGGGGAACGCGCAGCTCGGTCGTCCCGGCGGCGATGCGCTCGAGCTCGGCGGGTGCGAGGTGGCTGAACAGCGGCAATCGCGAGAGAAACGTCTGGGTCTCGATCTTCGAGTGCATCAGGCCGACCCGGGTCACCGATCGTCGAAAGGCAGGCCGACGTAGTTCTCGGCCATCGACGTCGATGCGGCGCGCGAATTCACCAGGTAGTCGAGCTCCGCCTGCTGCAGCTTGCGGCCGATCGCTCCCGTCTCGGGGAACTTGTGGGTCAGCGACGTGAACCACCACGAGAAACGCTCGGCTTTCCACACGCGGCTCAGGCAACGGTCGGAGTAGGCGTCGATGCCCGCGCTGCTGCGTTCCGCGTAGAACTCGGTCAGCGCGCGCGCCAGGTAGCGCACGTCGGAGGCCGCGAGATTCAGGCCTTTCGCCCCGGTCGGCGGGACGATGTGCGCGGCGTCGCCGGCGAGGAACAGGCGACCGAATCGCATCGGCTCGGCGACGAAGCTTCGCAGCGGTGCGATGCTCTTCTCGATCGACGGGCCGGTCTGCAGGCGCCCGGCTGCCTCGGGATCGAGGCGGCGCCGCAATTCGTCCCAGAATGCTTCGTCGCTCCAGTCCTCGGCCTTGTCCTCGAGCGGGACCTGGACATAATGCCGGCTGCGCGTCGGCGAGCGCATCGAGCACAGGGCGAAGCCGCGCTCGTGGTTCGAGTAGATGAGCTCGTGGGACACGGGCGGCTGGTCGACGAGGACGCCGAGCCAGCCGAACGGATAGACCTTTTCGTAATGGGCGACGCCGCCCTCGGGGACGCTCGCGCGGCTGACGCCATGGTAGCCGTCGCAGCCCGCGATGAAGTCGCACTGCAGCTCGTGCTCGGCGCCGTCCTTGCGCCAGGTGAGCGTCGGGTGCCGGCTGTCGAAGTCGTGCAGCGCGACCGATTTGGCCTCGTAGACGGTGGAAAGCCCCAGGGCCCCGCGCGCTTCCATCAGGTCGCGTGTGACCTCGGTCTGGCCGTAGACCATCACCTTCTTGCCGCCGGTCAGGCCCACCATGTCGATGCGGTGGCGCGCAGCGCCGAACGACAGCTCGAAGCCGCCATGCACCAGTCCTTCGCGATGCATCCGCTGCCCGACACCTGCTTCGTCCAGCAGGTCGACGGTGGTCTGCTCGAGGACCCCCGCGCGGATGCGGCCCAGCACGTAGTCGCCGCTCTGGCGCTCGACGATCACGTTGTCGACTCCGGCCCTGTGCAGCAGCTGACCGAGGAGCAGTCCCGAGGGGCCGGCGCCGATGATGGCGACCTGGGTGCGGTGGCTCGGCATGGCGCTTTCCTTGCGGAGAATCGTCGCGGGCTGGGAGGCGATGTGCGTACGGCGCGGAGGCTGCGCGGAGTCAGCGCGCCGGCCAGCGGCCCGGGAGGTCGAACACCAGGACCTCCGCGTCTTCGCCGTGGTCGATCGCGAGGTCGCCGCCGTCGGACTGCAGGGCGTCGCCCGCGCCGAGCACGTTGCCGTTGACGGCTGCCTTTCCGCGCACGACGTGGACGTAGCCCTTGCGATCGGCGCCCAGGCCGTGGCGCGCACGCTCGGCGCCGTCGAAGAGCCCCGCGTACACCTGCGCATCCTGGTGGATCGACACCGATCCTTCGCGCCCGTCCGGGGAGGCGATCAGGCGCAGCCGTCCGCGCTTTTCCTCCGCCGTGAATGTCTTCTGCTCGTAGGACGGCGCGATGCCGATGGTTGCCGGTTCGATCCAGATCTGCAGGAAGTGGGTGGCGCCGGCCTTCTCGTGGTTGAATTCGCTGTGCGTGATGCCGGTGCCCGCCGAGAGCCGCTGCACGTCGCCCGGGCGGATCGTCGAGCCGTTGCCCATCGAGTCCCGGTGGCCCAGCGCGCCTTCCAGGACGTAGCTGATGATCTCCATGTCGCGGTGACCGTGCGTCCCGAAACCCTGGCCCGGCTGCACGCGATCCTCGTTGATCACGCGCAACGCGCTCCAGCCCATGTGCCGCGGATCGTAATAATCGGCGAAGGAAAAGCTGTGGTAGGAATCGAGCCAACCATGGTTGGCATGGCCGCGCTCGTTCGAGCGCCGAATCTCGGTCATGGACTCTCCGGGGACGGGGTTCGCGTCGGCAATGCGCTATTCTGAGGCAATCGACCGTGGCTGCGCGAACCGTCACCTGATCCGGACGTAGGTTCCGGGCGCGTCGCAGATCGCAGCGTAGCCGGCGCCTCGTGTGCCGATCGGCGGCGGCGCTTCCGGCGCCCCCGATCGCGCCGACAGCCAGGCGGCAAATTCGGGCCACCACGAGCCCTCCTTCATCGCCGCATCCTCGACCCAGAGGTCGGGGTCGACGTAGCGCCCGTTGGCGGCCTGGGTCGCGATCCGATAGTGCCGGTGAGGGTGGCCGGGCTCCGACACGATGCCGGCGTTGTGCCCCCCGCTGGTCAGCACGAACGTGATCTCGGCCTCGGTCAGCAGGTGGAACTTGTACACCGACCGCCACGGGGCGACGTGGTCGGCTTCGGTGCCGACGATGAACATGGGGCGGCGCAGGTCGGAGATCGCCACTGGCCGGTCGCCTGCGACGTGGCGGCCTTCGGCGAGGTCGTTGTCCAGGAACAGCTGGCGCAGGTACTCGGCATGCATCCGGTAGGGCATCCGCGTCGCATCGGCGTTCCATGCCATCAGGTCGGTCATCGCCGGGCGCTCGCCCATCAGGTATTCGCGGATGACGCGCGACCAGATCAGGTCGTTGGACCGCAGGAGCTGGAACGCACCGGCCATCTGGCGCGAATCGAGGAAGCCCTGCTCCCACATCGTGTCCTCGAGGAACGCCAGCTGGCTTTCGTTGATGAACAGCGTCAGTTCCCCGGCCTCGGTGAAATCCACCTGCGCGGCGAAGAAGCTCGACGTCGCCAGGCGCGCATCGCCGTCACGCGCCATCGCCGCGGCCGCGATCGCCAGCAGCGTGCCCCCGAGGCAGTAGCCGACGCCGTGCACCTTGCGCCGGGGCGCGATCGCTCCGATCGCATCCATCGCCGCAGCCACGCCCAGCCTCCGGTAGTCGTCGAATCTCAGGTCCCGGTCCTCGGGGCCCTGATTGCGCCAGGAGATCATGTACACGGTGAACCCCTGGTCGACCAGGTACTTGACCAGGGAGTTCTGCGGCGAAAGGTCGAGGATGTAGTACTTCATGATCCACGCCGGCACGATCAGCACCGGCTCGGGGCGAACCCGGGCGGTCGAGGGTGCGTACTGGATCAATTCGATCAGGCGGTTGCGGAAGACGACCTTGCCGCGGGTCACGGCGACGTTGCGCCCCACCTCGAAGGCTTCCGCGCCGACCGGCTTCCTGCCCCCGGCAGCGCGTTCCCAATCCTCGAGGAAATTCTGGGCGCCCCGCACGAGGTTGAGGCCGGACTCCTGCCGCGTTCGCGCGAGAACCTCGGGGTTGGTCGCCACGAGGTTGGAGGGCGACATGACGTCCAGCCATTGCCGTGTCGTGAATGCAACCATGTTCTCGTGCTGCCGGGTGACGCCGCGCACCCCGGTCATCGCGTTGTGCCACCACTGCTGGGTCAGCAGGAACGACTGGTAGATCAGATCGAAAGGCGGCTGCTGCCAGCCGGGGGCGTCGAACCGGTGGTCCTGGGGCAGCGGAACGATGCACGGTGCTGTATCCTGTTGCGACAGATGGCGTCCGGCGTAGGCCGCGAGTCGAAGGCATTTCTTGACGGCCTTCTCGACCAGCTGGAGCCGCTTGCCCGGGAGCGAGGCGAGGTGGAAGGCCCAGTCGAGGTAGGCGTCGGTCAGCGCGATCGGCGACAGGCCGGCGGTGAAGTGCGACACCCCCGCGTGAAGCGAGCGGTCCGCGATGTCGGCGAAGGCGGTGGCAGCGTAGGAGTCGCGCAGGAACGACTCGTCCTGTGCCGATGGACTCGGGTCCGCCGGGCATGCCGCGGCTGCGGGCGCCGGCCGCACTGCAGCAGGCTGCGCCACGGCGATCGCCGGCGGTGCCTGCGGCCGGGTCGCCGGCCGGGGCCTGCGGTCGTCGCGGCCTGCTTGCGGCCGCCGCGTTCCCCGCTTTCCGCGGGTCGGGTGCTCGATCATCGATTCAGGTCCCCATTCGCGCCATCTGCGGCAACGGTCGATATGTCCATGTGTCTATAATTCTCCCGCCCTGACGACATCGCGCGCTTGACGCCGATCAAGGCACCTACGCCAGCACCCCCGGATGCCCATACCGAACAACACCGGACAGCCCCGCGCACCCGCGGTTCCCGGCCGTCCCCGGATCCGCTGGCTGCGCCCGAAGGCGGACGGCCTTTGGCGCGTGTTCGCCCCGATCATCCTGCTGCTCGGGCTTGCCGCCTTTTCCGCTGTTGCCGGCTGGATCCTGGAACCCCCCTATCGCGCCTGGCTGCTGCTGGTTTCGGACATCTGCGGCGCGATCGCCGGGTTGCTCGGCTTGTACCAGCTCTACCGCCAGTCCCGCGGCCGGCTCGACGCCAGTCGCGAGCTCCACGACGTCGAGGTCCAGGTCAGCAACATCGTCGAATCGGCAATGGACGCGATCATCACCATCGACGCGGACCAGCGGGTCATCGGCTTCAACGCCGCGGCGGAGCACACTTTCCGCTGGCCCCGCGAGGCGGTTTTCGGCCAGCCGCTGGACGTCCTGATCCCCAACGCCTCCCGGGAAGCACATCGGGAGTTCATCGAGCGCTTCGGCCAGGCCGGCGGCGTTGCGCGGCGCATGGGCGTCAACACGATCCTGACCGGATTGCGGGCGGACGGCCAGGAGTTTCCGATCGAGGGATCGATCTCGCAGCACGAGGACCATGGCGGAAGGCGCTATACGGTGATCCTGCGCGACATCAGCGAGCGCATGCGCGCCGAGCAGGCGCTTGCGCGCGGCGAGGCAAGGCTGCGCGGCATCGTCGACTCGGCGATGGACGCCATCATCACGATCGACGAACGACAGCACATCATGCTCTTCAACAAGGCTGCCGAAGCGATGTTCGGCTGTCCGCGCGACGAGGCGATCGGGGCGCCGATCGCCTGGTTCATTCCCGAGCGCCATCGCGCCGGGCATGCGCGGCACGTGCAGGGGTTCGGCGAGTCCGCGACGGCGTCGCGGCGCATGGGCGGCGAGCTGCGGATCGTGACCGGCCTGCGCCGCGACGGGGAGGAGTTCCCGATCGACGCCTCGATCTCCCAGATCACCGAGTCCGGAGCCCGGTACTACACGGTGATCCTGCGCGACATTGCGGCGCGCGTCCAGGCCGAGGAAGACCTGCGCCGGTCGCGCAACGAGCTCAGGGAGCTCGGCGCGGCGGCGCACAGGACCCGCGAACAGGAGCAGAGCCGGATCGCGCGCGAGCTCCACGACGAGCTCGGTCAGGCGCTCACGATGCTGCAGATGGACGTCGCCTGGCTCAAGGACAAGTCCCCGGGCGGCGCCTCGCCCGTCGCCGGCAAGCTCGACCGGATGGAAAAGCTGCTCAAGAGCACCATCGCGGCGACGCGGCGCATCGCGTCCTACCTGCGGCCGCTGGTCCTCGACGACCTCGGACTCGTTCCGGCGCTCGAATGGCTGGTCCAGAATTTCACGCAGCGGACGGGGATCCCCTGCGATCTCGTGATCGACGATGCCCACCTGGAACTGCCCGGCACGCATTCGACTGCGGTGTTCCGCGTCGTCCAGGAATCGCTGACCAACATCGCCAAGCACGCGCAGGCGTCGAAAGCCAGGGTGCAGCTTCGCTGCGACCGCGGCGCGTTGACGGTGCGCATCCACGACGACGGCGTCGGCTTCGCGACCGAGGCGCCGCGCAAGCCGAATTCCCTGGGGCTGCTCGGCCTGCGCGAGCGAGCCTCGCTGCTGTCGGGCGAAGCATCGATCACCAGCATGCCCGGCGAAGGGACGACGGTCGAGCTGCGGCTGCCTCTGGGTGCCGTCGCCGGGGTGGCATGATCCGCGTCGTCATCGCCGACGACCACCAGATCCTGCGGGAGGGGCTCAAGCAGCTGCTCGAGTCCGCGGGCGACATCGAGGTGGTCGGGGAGGCGGGCGACGGGTTTGCCGTGCTGCAGCACGTTCGCTCGACCGATTTCGACGTCCTGCTGCTCGACATGTCGATGCCGGGCAAGAGCGGCGTGGAGCTGATCAAGCAGGTGAAGGCCGAGCGGCCCCGGCTGCGCATCCTGGTGCTCAGCATGCACGAGGAGCATCAGTACGCGGTGCGGGCGATCCGAGCGGGCGCCTCGGGCTACCTGACCAAGGAAAGCGCCGCCTTTCAGCTGGTGGCGGCGATCCGCAAGGTCGCAGGCGGAGGCGCTTTCATCAGCGCCGAGGTCGCGGAACATCTGGCGCTCGACGCCATGCCGCACAGCGAGGGCCCGCTGCACGAGAGCCTTTCCGACCGGGAGTACGAGGTGTTCCGGATGCTGGTCGCCGGAAGCAGCGTCTCCGAGATCGCGGAGCGTCTGCATCTGTCGGCCAAGACCGTCAGCACGCACAAGGCGCGGCTGATGGAGAAGCTCCAGGTCGCCAACAACGCCGAGCTGTTCCACTACGCCGCCAGGCATCGACTGTCGGACGATCCGAACGCGTCCGGCTGATGGTCGTGCCGGGGTAGGTCGATCCCTACACGCGATCGGCGGCGCCCCACCCCCCGAATCGGGCAACCCCGACCCCCGCTGTCAGTCTCTTCCGATGGGCGGCGACGCCCTGCCGGCCGAGAATCGCTTCCCATGACGGCGGCAGCACATCTGGGAATCTTCATCGTCGACGACATCCCGTCGATGCGAGATCGCCTCCGCGAGCTGGTCCAGGACATCGACGGTGTCAAGGTCGTCGGCGACGCCGGGACGCCGGCCGACGCGATCGCGGGGATCCTCCGGACGCACCCGGATTGCGTGCTCCTCGACTACCAGCTGATCGGCGGGACCGGCGTCGAAGTCCTGCGCGCGGTGCGTTCGCAGTCGCCACGGACGGTGTTCATCGTTCTGACCAATCATGCAACCGAGCAGCATCGCCACGCCTGCATCGACGCCGGCGCGCGATTCTTCTTCGACAAGAGCACCGAGTTCGGCAGGATCAAGTCCGCGATCGCCGAGATCGACGCCACGCTTCACTAGGTCACACCCACCCAAGCAACGACCGGAGGAAACCGCGATGGAAGCCGCAATCATTGCCTCAACTGCCACGTCGCCCCGACGTGATCAGGTCAGGGCCGCGCGGCCGGTGCTGCGCGACGTGAGCAGGCCGCCTCTGGCTTGCTCGAACTGCCATTCGCACCCGGTGTGCGAGCGGGTTTCGCTGGGCGCGGACGGCATCCCGATGCTGGGCCGCATACCCGCGACGCGCATCCGCCTGCGCAAGGGCGATACGCTGTTCCGCGCGGGCGACCGGTTCACCGCGCTCTATGCGATCCGCCTCGGATCCTGCAAGACGGTGATGGTGACCGATGACGGGCACGAGCAGGTTTCGGGCTACCACATGCCCGGCGAGATCATCGGTACCGACGGCATCGGCCTGGATATGCACGAGTCGCAGGCGATCGCGCTCGAGGACGCCGAGGTCTGCGCACTGCCATTCGACCGCGTCGAGGCGCTGGCGCGCGAGGATGTGGCCTTCCAACGCAGCCTGCACCGGATGCTCGCCGAGGAGATCGTCCGCGAGCGCAACGTCATGCTGATGCTCGGGACGATGCGCGCCGAGCAGCGGCTTGCCTCCTTCCTGCTCGACCTGTCGCAGCGCTACCAGGCGCGCGGATATTCGTCCAGCGAATTCCTGCTGCGGATGACCCGCGAAGAGATCGGCAGCCACCTCGGGCTCAAGCTCGAGACGGTGAGCAGGCTGTTCTCGCGCTTCCACCAGGATGGCCTGATCGAGGTGCACGGGCGCATCATCAGGCTCGTCGACCGCGATGCCCTGCATCAGCTGGTGCTGACCGGCTGAGCCCGGGACCGTGCAGCATGGCCGGCCCTCCGCTGCGGGGGCCGGCGATCACCGGGTCGTCACCCGCACGCCGTCGCGGACGGCATCCGCCGGATAGATGATCACTCGCGCCCGTTCGTCGAGGCCGGCCTCGACAACCGCCTGCATGCCGTTCTGCGGGCCGATCCGGACGTCCGTCCTCCGCGCCCGCCCGTCGGTGATCACGAACACCGCCCAGGCTTCGCCGTGACGGAACAGGGCAGCCACCGGAACCTGCAGCACGCTTTCACGCCTCGCGACCAGGATATGGGCGTCGACGCGGTATCCGTCGCCAAGGCGCTGCAGCGCCTGCGGGGTCGCCGTGAGGTCGATGACGACATTGACTCGCTGCTCCTCGATTCCCAGCGCCGACACCTTGGTGAATGCCGAGGGCTCGACGACCCTGACCAGCCCGGCGAGGGCTTCGCCTGCGGGGCCGGGGTCGAAGGTCACCGGCGTGCCGGCGCCGATCGACTCCGCGTCGGTCGTGAGGACGTCGACGACGGCCTCCAGGCCCCGGGGGTCGCCGATCTCGACCAGGGGCGCACCGACTGGCACGATTGCCTCGCTCTGCTGGATGACCCGCAGCACCCGGCCGGCGACGGGCGAGCGGATCTCCCATCGCTGGCGGTCCTCCGCCGTACCCGCCTCCCGCGCGCGCATCAGCGCCGCGCGGGCCAGCGCGAGCTCGTGCTCGGCCGCCTGGCCGTCGAACCGCGCCACGGCGAGGTCGTTGGTCCGCAGCTCGACCTCGCGCTCGGCGCGTTCGACCGCCTGGCGCGAGACGAAGCCCTGGCTGCCCAGGTCCCTTGCACGCCCGAGGTCGGACTGCGCGAGCTGCAGCGCGACCGAGGCCCGCGCGACTGCCGACGCGCTCGCGAGCCGGCGCGCATCGGCGGCACCGATCCGCGCCGCGAGCTCGCCCTCGGTCCGGGCGTCGAGCAGGGTGGGGTGCCCCGGGACCAGCGTCGCCAGCAGCGAGCCGGGCTCGACGGCATCCCCCGGGTCGAGCTCGATGCGCAGCAGGCGACCGGCGAGGGGCGCCGACACCAGATAGCGCTCGCGCACCCGCGTCTTGCCGTCCTCGTCGACGGTCTTGACGAAGGTTCCGCGCGTGACCGCGGCGACGTCGACGCGCAGGGGCTTCGGGTACAGCACCCAGGCGAGCGCGGCGGCGGCGAGCACAGCCGCGAGCGCCCACAGGCCTCTGCGAACCCAGACCTTGCCCATTGCCCTTGCCCCGTACCCTTTCCCGATGCCTATTCCCGCGTCTTCAGGACGCCGACCAGATCGAGGCGGTCGTCGCGCCGGCGGACGATCATCGCGCTCGCGATGCCGGCGGCGACGACTGCCAGCGCTGCGAGCGCATAGGTGCGCGGCGCGACGACCAGCGGGATCGCGATCAGGTCACTGTGCGTCATCCGCACCATCGTCCATGCCAGCGCGTATCCGAGGACGCAGCCCAGAGGCAGTGCCAGCGTCAGCTCGAACGCCAGCTCGCCGAGCAGGAACATCGAGACTTCGCCGCGCGTGAATCCGAGCACCCGCAGGCTCGCCAGCTCCCAGGCGCGCTCCTGCAGCGCGATCCGCGCATTGTTATACACGACGCCCACGGCGATCACCGCCGCGAAGGCGGTGAGCACCGAGGTGAAGAACAGCACGTTGCGCGCCGAGGTGTCGTGGAAATTCTGCAGCATTGCGAGCTTGCTCGCGACGGTCGCGATTCGCGGATACGATTTCAGCGCGCGGAACAGCGCGTCCTCGTGCGCGTGGTCGACGAGCACCGAGAACGACGACAGGGTGTCCGGCTCGCCGGCGAGTCGCGTCAGCGCGCCCAGCCGCATGTAGGCGGTGAGCCCGATCAGATCCGCCGACGTGCCGGCGACCCCGACCTCGACGCGCCTGCGCTCGCCGGTCAGGAAGTCGAGCTCGATGCGGTCGCCGGGCCGCACGCCCAGACGCTGCGCGAGGCGATCGGTCAGCAGGATGCCTTCGGGCGGCATCGGGACGGGCCGCGCATCCTGGTCGAGCAGGCGGCGCAACTCGCCGTCGGCCGGGAGGCCGGAGACGACGGTCCGGTAGGTGTGGTGGCCGGCGACCAGCCGCACCGCGATCTCGCGGGCGCCTTCGGCGCGAAGGACGCCGGGCATCCTTCCGATCTCCCGCAGCGAGCGGGCTGACATCGGCTCGGTCAGCGCGACCTCGGCATCGGCGCGCTGTGCGATCGCGAACTGGACGTCCATCATGTAGTCGAGCGCGTCGCGCCAGAACAGCCCCGACACGACGATCGCCATCGCCGCCGCGATTCCCGTGGTCGTCAGCACCGCGCGCCACGGCCTGCGCTCCATGGTGCGAAACGTCATGCGCATCGCCGGGGTCAGGAAGCGCCCGAGCGCAAGGCGCTCGGCGAGCGTCGGGCGGTAGCGGCCAGGGAACGGCGGGCGCATCGCTTCGGCGGGGGCGAGGCGGACCGTCTTGAGAACGGCGCCGATGGCGCCACCGACGGCCCCGATCGCGATGATCGCCGCGGCTGTCGCGAGGACCCAGGCCGGCATCCGGAAGCGATAGGCCGGGAAGTGGAAGAATTCCGCATACAGCGCCGTCACCGCGCTTCCGAACCACCAGCCGATGCCGATGCCGAGCGCGATGCCGAGCGCAACGATGACCCCCACCTGCCGCAGGTAATGGGCGACCAGCGTCGCGTTGTCGTAGCCCATCGCCTTGAGTGCGGCGATCTGCTCGCGCTGGGTGGTGATCTGGCGACTCAGCACGACATTGAGCAGGAATGCGGTGACGGCGAGGAAGATCGAGGGAATCAGCGTGCCGATCACCTTCCACTGGTCGATTTCCTGCGCCAGGATCCGGTGCGACAGCTGCTCGTCGCGACCATAGGCGTTCGTGCCTCCGTAGGGCTCGAGCAGCCGGTCCAGGGCGTCGACGACCGCGCGGGGATTGGCATCGCGCGAAAGGCGCAGCGACACGTGATTGAACGCGCCTTCCATCGCGAAGGCCGCGGCCAGCGGCCTGCGCGGCATCCAGACCACCCCGAAGTTGCGGTCGTCGGGAAATGCGCCGCCGCGCGTCGCAAAGATGTAGTCGGGCGCGAGGCCGATTCCGACGACGTGCAGCGTCTCCTGCGTGCCGTTGATGATCGCGGTGAAGCTCCGCCCCGGACCGAGATGGCGGGCGAGCGCGAAACCTTCCGACAGGACGACCGACGTGGGCTCGCTGTCCCGCGGCAGGCGCCCCTGGCGGATCACCACCCGGTCGATCGAGGATTCGCCCGGCTCGGGAAGTCCGATCAGCCGTCCCACGACGGGCTCGGCGACGCCCGGGACGTCGAGCGTGACGTCGAACACGACCGTCGTCCGCAGGTCGTCGACCCCCTGGATCGCGCGCATCCTGCGCTCGAGCGGTCGCGGCGCACGCTTGAGGTCGCCGAACACGTCGCCGAAGCGGGCCGACGCATAGAAATCGTCGCGTGCGGCGACCAGCGACGCGTAGGTGGCGAGGGAGCCGGCGAAGCCCGAGAACGCGCTGGCGACGACCAGCGCCACGGTCACGATCTGGCTCTTCAGCTGCCACAGGTCCCGCAGCAGCTTGCGATCGATCGCCTTCACCGCGCGTCCGTCCGCCGGGCGGGCTCGCCGCCGACCACCGTCACCACGAGAGCTCCGAGGCGTCGAGCTTGCGCTGGTTGACCTCGACGCGGGCGATGCGGCCGTCGGCAAGATGCAGCACGCGGTCGGCCATTCCCGCAATGGGGGCGTTGTGCGTGATGACCACCGCCGTGGTTCCCAGCTCGCGGTTGACGCTGGCGATGACTTCGAGCACCACCTTGCCTGTCGCGTAGTCGAGGGCGCCGGTAGGCTCGTCGCAGAGCAGCACGTCGGGACGCTTGGCGATCGCGCGCGCAATCGCGACCCGCTGCTGCTCGCCTCCCGACAGCTGCGACGGGAAATGGTTGGCGCGCGAGCACAGTCCGACGATGTCGACGGCATCGTCGATCGGCATCGGATGCGGCGCGATGTCCGTGACCAGCGCGACGTTCTCGCGCACCGTCAGGCTGGGGATCAGGTTGTAGAACTGGAACACGAATCCGACGTGATCGCGGCGGTAGCGTGTCAGCATCGGCTCGTCGGCATGGGCGAGGTCATGGTCGCGCCAGAACGCCTGGCCGCTCGATGGAACGTCGAGCCCGCCCAGGATGTTGAGCAGCGTCGACTTGCCGCTGCCCGAGGGGCCCAGCAGCACGACGAACTCGCCCTCGTGGATCTCGAGGCTGACGTCCCGCAATGCGTGCACGTCGACGTCGCCCATCCGGTAGATCTTGCACAGGTCGCGTGCGACGAAGACCGGGAGGGCGGGACGCCCGGGATCGGACATGCGCGCGGTTCCTGCGGGTTCAGGTCACCGCGTTCTCGGCAGGGGCAGCTTCGGGCTTCTGTGGCTCGGCGATCACGCAGTCGGTGGTCAGGATCAGGCTGGCGATGGACGCGGCGTTCTGCAGGCCCAGCCGGGTGACCTTGGTCGGGTCGATGATTCCCATCTCGACCATGTCGCCGTAGCGGTCGGTCGCCGCGTTGTATCCGAAGCTGCCGCTTTCGGCAAGCACGCGCTGCACGACGACCGAGGGCTCGACCCCCGCGTTGGTGACGATCTGCCGCAGCGGTTCTTCGAGCGCGCGGCGCACGATCTTGATGCCGGCGTTCTGTCCGAGCGTCGCGCCGTGCCGGGCGTCGAGTGCCTGGCGGGCGCGCAGCAGCGCGACCCCGCCGCCGGGACCGATGCCCTCGGCGACCGCGGCGCGCGTCGCGTGGACGGCGTCCTCGACGCGCGACTTCTTCTCCTTGAGCTCGGTTTCGGTCGATGCGCCAACCTTGATCAGCGCGACGCCGCCCGAGAGTCGCGCAATGCGCTCCTCGAGCTGCTTGCGGTCGTAGTCGCTGGTGGTTTCGTCCAGGGTCCTGCGGATCTGCGCGATCCGCGCCCGCAGCTTCTCGGGGTCGCCGCCACTGCCGATCAGTGTGGTGCTGTCCTTGTCGACCTCGACGCGCTGCACATGGCCAAGCTCGGCGAGCGTCGCGTGCTCGAGCTTGAAGCCCGTCTCCTCGGAGATCACCGTGGCGCCGGTCAGCGTCGCGATGTCCTCGAGCATGGCCTTGCGGCGGTCGCCGAATCCGGGAGCCTTGACCGCACAGCTCTTCAGGATCCCGCGCATCGAGTTGACGACCAGCGTGGCCAGCGCTTCGCCGGTGACGTCCTCGGCGATCAGCAGCAGCGGCCGGCTTTCGCGCGAGACCTGTTCGAGAACCGGCAGCAGGTCGCGGATGGTCGACACCGGCCTGTCGTGCACGAGCACGCTGGCGTTGTCCAGCACGCAGCGCTGCTTCTCCGCTTCGTTGATGAAGTAGGGCGACAGGAACCCGCGCTCGAACTGCATGCCTTCGACGACCTCGAGCTCGTTCTCCATGCCGCGGCTGTCCTCGGTCTTGATGACGCCGTTGTCGCCGACCTTCTCCATCGCCTTCGCGATCATGTCGCCGATCGACGCGTCGCCGTTGGCGGAGATGGTTCCGACCTGGGCGATCGCCTGGCTGGTGCTGCAGGGCCGCGAGTTCTTCCCGAGCTCGGCGACGACGGCCTCGACCGCGGCGTCGATGCCGCGCTTCAGCTCCATCGGGTCGACGCCCGCGGCGACGTATTTGAGGCCCTCGTTGACGATCGCCTGCGCGAGCACCGTCGCGGTCGTCGTGCCGTCGCCTGCGGTCTCCGACGTGCGCGCCGCGACCTCGCGCGCCATCTGGGCGCCGAGGTTCTCGAAGTGGTCGGTGAGCTCGATCTCCTTCGCGACGATGACGCCGGAATTGATGATCGTCGGTGGACCGTACGCCCGCTCGAGCATCACCAGCCGCCCCTTGGGGCCGAGCGTGACCTTGACCGCGTTCGCGAGGATGTTGAGCCCTGCGCACACGCGCTCGCGGGCATCGCGGTGGAATCGGAGGATCTTGGCCGGCATCGCCGTTCGGCTCCCTCTGGCTCGCTCTCGCGATGCCGCTAGCGCCGCGTCTGCATCTCGAAATGGCGCCCGCGGACAGCGAGGTCCGACAGTGCGACCAGCGGCGCGACCAGCTGGTGCAGGATGTCGTCGGCCGCGATGATCCCCACGAGGAAACCCTTGGCATCGACGACAGGCATCCGGCGGACGCCGTTCGCCGACATCAGCCGGACGGCTTCGGCATAGCCGGTATCCTCGCGCACGGTCGCCACCGGCCGCTGCGTGAGCTCGCCGACGGTGATCGAGCGCGCGTCGAGCCCGGGGGCGACGACCTCGATGACGACGTCGCGGTCGGTCAGGATCCCGACGGGAATCCTGCCTTCCGGCCCCTCGTCGACGACGAGCACGTTGCCGACGTGGTGCTGGCGCATCAGCCCTGCAGCTTCGTTGACGGTCGCATCGCGGGTGGCGCAGACGACGTTGCGAACGCAGAAATCTCCGATGGTCATTGCAATCCTTTCCGGGCGGGCGCTGCACATTGTGGCAGCCGGGCGGCCTCGATGCCGACACCGCCGGGCTTCCGGTCATTGCATCCTAGATCGGACCGAACCACGCATGTTGATCGGGATCAACTGGCCCGCGAACCGGCAGGCGGCCCGCGGATCGCGCGGTCGGGTTCCGGGGGGCGCAGCACTCGGGCTTGATCTGGCGCAAGGGCCAGGCATGACCTCGGCCCCGGCCTCATGCGAAGATGGGAGGCGGCGTGCGAGCGCTTCGATGCGGAGGTAACGATGGCTTTCAAGTCCCTGATGGTTCACCTGGACGACGGCGAACGCAGCGCGGAGCGCCTGGACCTCGCCGTCCGGTTGGCGTCGCGTTTCGGCGGGAGCCTGATCGGTGTCTATCTCGTTCCGACCGGCGAACTGACACCCTCGGTCGCCGCGCTGCTGCCGGCAGAGACGGTCAGGCGCAGGCTTGCCGACAGCGGCGACGCCCAGCGCGACGCGGAGGCGCTGTTCCGGCAGGTTGCGGCCGCGGGCCGCGTCGCGCACGCCGAATGGCGGGCGCCTGCCGGCTATGCGATCGATGCAGCGGTCGCGCATGCGCGCTGTGCCGACCTCGCGATCATCGGACAGCCCGATCCGGACGACGGCGAGAGCAGTTTCGCGCGCCGGCTCGCCGAGCACGTGCTGCTCGGGGCTGCATGTCCGGCGGTATTCGTGCCCTACACCGGCACGGGCGCCGACGTGGGCACCAGGGTCCTCGTCGCCTGGGACGGCGGGCGCGAGGCATCGCGGGCGGTCCGCGACGCGCTGCCGATCCTCGAAACCGCCCGCGACGTCGTCGTGGTGTCGCTGGCGCGGGAGCCTGCCGACGCCGACGCGATCGCGCTGGCGCAGCCCCGGCTCGCCGCCTACCTGCATGCGCACGGCATCGATGCGACGTTCAAGCGCTTCGACGGCGACCCGATCCAGGGCGGGGAGCGCCTGCTGTCGCAGGCCGCCGATCTCGGGTCCGACCTGATCGTCATGGGGGGCTATGCCCATTCGCGCTCCCGCGAGCTGATTCTCGGGGGCGTCACCCGGACGATGTTCGAGTCGATGACGGTGCCGGTGCTGATGTCGCACTAGCGCGACCGGACTGCGCGTGGTGGACGCACTTGGCGTAGAGGTCGCCCAGCATCGCGTCGGGGTCGTATTTCCGCTTCAGCGCCGCATAGGCGTCGCGGTCGTAGATCGACCAGAACTCGTCCTCGGTGAAATACGAGTCCGAGTACAGCGACTTGACGCCCCCGAGCTCGGTGACCTTGCGCTCGACCTCGCGGTTGACGTGTCCCGCCGGCCGCGGCTCGCGTGAAGCGACGACGTCCCAGAAGCCGAAATTGACCGAAGGCGTGTCCGGAGGCAGCGGGTAGAGGGTCGCGCGCCGTGCCGGGTCCGGCGCCCGGATCGGGCAGATCCAGATCGGCAGGATGCCGACCTCCGCGTGCAGGAACGCGAGGAATTCCGCCGCACGTGCGATCGGGATGTCGACATCCTGGATCACCGACTCCGCATGGATGCCGCGGATGCGGTTCCATGCGCGCGTTAGGCCGTGGCGGGCGTTCCAGCGCATGATCTTCTGGTAGGTGATCGAGTTGAGGCGCTTGCGGCCGAGCAGGCGCCGGACCAGCGGATGCTGCGCCCCGACGTTCTTCGAGCACCAGAACCAGTCGGTGTCCCAGCGCCAGAGATAGTCGCGCGCGGTCAGTGCATCGTGCGACCGCTCGCGGATCGAGCGGTAATAGATCCGGTCGAAGCCGTAATCGCTGACCTGCGGCGCATCGTCGACGAAGCGGCCCAGCGTCAGGTACATCTCGTCGCGCGAGAAGACCACCCCGTCGAGGAAGTCGAGGCCGCCATCGGCGCACAGGCGCTCGATGCGGGCGAAATAGGCCGCAGGGTCGCGGTGCCGCTCGTGGCGCAGCTCGACGTAGCGCTTTGCCGGCACCGTCCGCGCCGAGAGCTTCAGTGCATAGCCAAGCGTGCCGTAGGAATTCGGAAAGCCGTGGAACAGGTCGCGGTGCTCGTTGTCCGGCGTGCAGGTGACGATGCGTCCTTCGCCGGTCAGCACGTCGATCGAGGTGATCGTATCGTGCACGAGGCCGTGCAGGAACGACGAGGCCTCGATGCCGACCCCGGCGACCGCGCCGCCCAGCGTGATCGACTTCAGCTGCGGCACGACCGCGGGAACGCTGCCGTGGGCAAGTGTCGCGTCGGCGAGCGCCTCGTACGTCGTCATGCCCTCCGCCTCGACGATCCCCGTCGCGGCGTCGACGCGCACGACACGGTTGAAATGAGACAGGTCAATGCGTTGCCTGCCGCCTTCATCGCGGTCACGGAACAGGTTCGACGTAGCCTTCCTGACCGTGACGCCGGCGGCGCCACGTGCGGAGGCGAGCAGGGATTCAAGCTGCGCCTTCTTCTCGGCGTAGGCCGTCATCCCTCGGGCCGATAGAGGTGCCCGCGGCTCATCGGATGGTCGGACCCGACGTTGCCTTTGCTGACGGTGACCTGGAACAGGAACGTGGCGCCGTGGGGCGAGCGGAACATCTCCGCGCACGACCACAGGTAGGTCCGCCAGACGCGGCGGAAACGCTCGTTGAAACGGCGAGGATCGAGCGCCTGTATCGCGTCCCACCCGGCGTCGAAGCGTTCGGCCCAGGCGTCGAGCGTCAGCGCGTAGTGGCGCCGCAGGTTTTCGACGTCGAGCACCTCCAGCCCGCAGTCCTCCATCGCGGTGATCGCTTCGGCGAGGCTCGGGATCCACCCGCCGGGAAAGATGTGCTTGCGGATGTAGAACTCGGTGTCGCGGATGCCGACGTGGCCGATGAAGTGGATGACACCCAGCCCCCCGGGCTTCAGCGCGTTCGCGTGGGCGCGAATGACCTCGTGCACCTGGTCGCGCCCCGCGTGCTCGAGCGTGCCGACCGACAGCAGCTTGTCGTACTGGCCGGGAATCTCGCGGAAATCGCATTCGACGACCGCGATCCGGTCCTCGAGGCCGCGCCGGGCGACTTCGGCGCGCAGCTCGTCGACCTGCTCGGTCGTCGTGTTGATGCCCGTCCCCAGTGCGCCATAGCGCTCGTACGCATGGAACAGCAATCCGCCCCAGCCGCATCCGATGTCGACGAAGGTCTCGCCGGGGGCGAGCTGCGCCTTGCGGCAGACGTGGTCCATCTTGTTGACCTGCGCCTCCTCGAGGGTCCTGGTTCCCTCGCGCCAGTACGCACAGGTGTAGAGCATGCCGACCCGGTCGAGCCACGGGCGATAGAACGCCTGTCCCAGGCCGTAGTGAAAGCGGGCATTGGCCTTGGCCTGCGCGATCGACCGATTCGAGTAGCGGGCTTCGTGCCAGCGGTTGCGAAGCGCGACCAGCGGGCTCGTCCGCTGGTCGAAACCCCCGTCGAACGCGGCGCGGAAGGAAAGCGCGAAGTTGCCTTCGACTTCGAGGTCGCCGTCGAAATACGCCTCGAGCAGGCCGACGTGCCCGAAAGCGGCGACCCGGCGCTCGACGCGCGTGGTCGAAAACCGGAGCGTGAACTCCGGCGCCTCATCGCGATTGCGATATTGGGTGCCGTCGGCGAACAGCACCAGGAACGGGATGTCCGTGCGCGTGCCCATTGTGTCGAGGGCACGGCGCAGCGCCCCCGACACTTCGCGGGCCTCGACGCCCGCACGCCCGGCCTGGCGCGAGTCGAGCTTGGTCATCGGGGAAATATACCGCGCCGGCCAGCCGGGTGTCAGTGCGGCATCCGAGCGCGGCTGTCGGTCAGCTTTACAGTGATTCGCCGGTCGCCTCACAGGCGAATGGCAACTCACTGACGGCAAAGGAAAAGCCAGCTGCGGCGTTGCCGGCGCGCCATGCCCCCATGGCGCTGCGCGCTACTTCGCGCGGCCGTAGGTTCCGGTGAGCGTCGCCTTGCCGATCGCGTTCGCATTCACCATGTAGCCGGTCAGCGCCGCGTTCGCACCTTGCGGAAGGTCGAGCTTCGCGACCTTCAGCGCATAGAGGGTGAAGTTGTAGCGGTGGGGCTGGTCGCCGATCGGCGGGCAAGGGCCGCCGTAACCCGGGACGCCGTAATCGGTGGCGATGCTGGCAGCCCCGGCGGGGAGGCGGCTGCCATCGGCGTTGCCGGCACCCTTGGGCAATCCGGTCGTTCCCGCGGGGATGTTCACGACCAGCCAGTGCCACCAGCCGGCGCCTCCCGTCGGCGCGTCGGGATCGTGCACCAGCAGCGCGAAGCTTTGCGTGCCCTGCGGTGCGCCCGACCACGCGAGCGCCGGCGAAACGTTTCCTCCGGTGCAGCCGAAGCTGTCGTAAGCCTGCTCGTCGGCGATCGCGCCGCCGGCGGCGAAGTCCGGACTCGTCAACCTGAATTGCGCATTGGCGCCATCGACGAGGGCAAGGCGCCCGGCCATGGCCGTGGCGCGGGCGAGGGAATCGAAGATCATCGGAGGCTCCTTGGGTGGCGGACGCGGACGGATCGCCGCAGGACGCGATCAATATACTTCGTCGCAGTCCGGCACAAGTCTCTCCGAGCGTTTCGCGTACACTCGAAATTGCCCGCGGGCGCCGCTGCGCCGGCGGCACGAACAACAAATAGGGTCGTCGACGGGCGGTCGGGCAGCGATGCGTGACGGCCGTCGATCCGGCACAAGAGGAATCTGCATGGCAATCATCGAAGTCAAGGTCCCCGACATCGGCGACTTCAAGGACGTTCCGGTCATCGAGGTTCTGGTCAAGCCCGGGGACGCGGTCAAGACCGAGGATCCGCTGGTCACCGTCGAGTCCGACAAGGCGACGATGGACATCCCGTCCCCGGCTGCCGGCGTCGTGAAGTCGATTGCGGTCAGGGTGGGGGACAAGGTGTCGGAAGGCGGCGTGCTGCTGGTGCTGGAGGCCGCGGCAGCTTCGGCTTCGACGCCGCCCCAGTCATCCCCGGCGCCAGCGACTGGGCGCACGCCCGTGCCGCAAACCCCGGCGTCGCCGGCGAGCGCGCCCGCGACCGGGCGTGGAGCTGCGCCGGCGCCGGTTGCGGCCGGCTACACCGGGCGCCCCGACATCGAATGCGAGATGCTGGTGCTGGGCGCCGGCCCCGGTGGCTACTCGGCGGCCTTCCGCGCCGCCGACCTCGGGATGAAGACGGTGATCGTCGAGCGCTACGCGACTCTGGGCGGCGTCTGCCTCAATGTCGGCTGCATTCCGTCGAAGGCGCTGCTGCACACGGCGGCGGTCATCGACGAAGCGAAGGCGATGGCCGCGCACGGCGTGAGCTTCGGCGCCCCGACCATCGATCTCGACAAGCTGCGCGCCTTCAAGGACGGGGTCGTCAGGAAGCTGACGGGCGGCCTGGCCTCGATGGCCAAGATGCGCAAGGTCGAGGTGGTGCAGGGCATCGGCCGCTTCCTCGACCCGCATCACCTTCAGGTCGCCGCCACCTCGGGCCCCGGAAAGGCGACGTCGGGCGCCACCAGGGTCATCCGCTTCGACAAGGCGATCATCGCTGCGGGCAGCCAGGCGGTGAAGCTTCCGTTCATGCCCGACGATCCCCGCGTCGTCGATTCGACGGGCGCGCTGGAACTGAAGTCGATTCCGAAACGGATGCTGGTCGTCGGCGGCGGCATCATCGGACTGGAGATGGCCAACGTCTATTCGACCCTGGGTGCGCGCATCGACGTCGTCGAAATGCTCGAGGGCGTGATGACGGGCGCCGACCGCGATCTGGTCCGGGTGTGGGAGAAGAAGAACGCGGGCCGTTTCGACCACATGATGCTCGGCACGAAGACGGTCTCGGCGCAGGCGACGCCTGCGGGCATCCGCGTCGCCTTCGAAGGCGCCAAGGCTCCTGCCGAGCCGCAGGTCTATGACCTGGTGCTGGTTGCCGTCGGCCGCAGCCCCAATGGCCGTGCGATCGATGCCGACAAGGCCGGTGTCGCGGCGTCCGAGCGCGGCTACATCGAGGTCGATCGCCAGATGCGGACCAACGTCGCACACATCTTCGCCATCGGCGACATCGTGGGCCAGCCGATGCTCGCCCACAAGGCCGTGCACGAGGGTCACGTCGCCGCCGAGGCGGCGGCCGGGCAGAAGGCGTTCTTCGACGCAAGGCAGATCCCGTCGGTGGCATATACCGACCCCGAAGTCGCCTGGGCGGGAATGACCGAGGACGAATGCAAGGCGCAGGGGGTCGAATACGGCAAGGCGCAGTTTCCATGGGCGGCGTCGGGTCGCGCGATCGCCAACGGCCGCGACGAGGGTTTCACCAAGCTGCTGTTCGACGCGGCGACGCACCGGATCATCGGCGGCGGCATCGTCGGCACCCATGCGGGTGAACTGATCGGCGAAATCGCGCTGGCGATCGAGATGGGTTGCGATCCCGCGGACATCGGCCGGACGATCCATCCGCATCCGACGCTGGGCGAATCGATCGGCATGGCGGCCGAGGCGTTCGAAGGCGTGTGCACCGATCTGCCGCCGCAGAAGAAGAAATAGCGCAAGCTGCGGACGGGGTCCGACCGTGGCGGTCGCGCCACACCGGGCATCCGGGCCCGGGGAGGCGGCGCCACAACCGATGGGCAGGAGGCAACATGGCTGAAGAGCAACTGCGGTCGGCGGCACTCGAGTACCACGAGTCGCCGACGCCGGGAAAGATCTCGATCGCGCCGACCAAGGCGCTCGCCAACCAGCGGGACCTGTCGCTCGCGTATTCGCCCGGGGTCGCGTACGCCTGCACGGCGATTCATGACGATCCGAGCCTGGCGGCGCGCTACACGGCGCGCGCGAACCTGGTCGCGGTCGTCACCAACGGCACCGCCGTCCTGGGTCTGGGCAACATCGGCGCGCTCGCCGGCAAGCCGGTGATGGAGGGCAAGGCCTGCCTGTTCAAGAAGTTCGCCGGCATCGACGTCTTCGACATCGAGGTCGGCGCGACCGATCCCGACAGGGTCGTCGAAGTCGTCGCGGCCCTGGAGCCCACGTTCGGCGGCATCAACCTCGAGGACATCAAGGCGCCCGAGTGCTTCTACATCGAGCGCAAGCTGCGCGAGCGGATGAAGATCCCGGTGTTCCACGACGACCAGCACGGCACCGCGATCGTCACGGCCGCCGCCGTGCTGAACGCCCTGAAGATCGTCGGCAAGGACATCGGCAGTGTCAGGCTGGTGTGCTCGGGTGCGGGTGCGGCTGCGATCGCCTGCCTCGACCTGCAGGTGAGCCTCGGCATGAGGCGCGAGAACGTCACGATCATCGACAGCAAGGGCGTCGTGTACAAGGGGCGCAGCGGGACGCTGGACGCCGACAAGGCCCGCTACGCACGCGACACGGCGGCGCGCACGCTCGCCGACGCGATCGAGGGTGCCGACCTCTTCCTGGGACTGTCGACCGGCGGCGTGCTGACCGCCGACATGGTCAAGCGGATGGCCGCGCAGCCGATCATCCTGGCGATGGCAAATCCCGAGCCCGAGATCCGCCCCGAGATCGCGAAAGCGGCACGACCCGACTGCCTGATCGGCACCGGGCGCTCGGACTACCCGAACCAGGTCAACAACTCGCTGTGCTTTCCGTTCATCTTCCGCGGCGCGCTCGATTGCGGGGCGAGCACGATCAACGAGCCGATGAAGCTCGCCGCGACGCGCGCGCTCGCCGAGCTCGCGCAGGCCGAGCCCTCGGAGATCGTCGCCATCGCCTATGGCGAGCCGACACCTGCGTTCGGCCCGGATTACCTGATCCCGCGGGCGTTCGATCCCCGGCTGATCGTCGACATCGCGCCCGCCGTGGCGAAGGCCGCGATGGAAAGCGGCGTCGCCAGCCGGCCGATCGCCGATTTCGACGCCTATCGCCAGCGCCTGATGCAGTTCGTCTATCACTCGGGCACTCCGATGGCGCCGGTGTTCGCCGCGGCGAAGCGCTCGCCCAGGCGCGTCGCCTATGCCGAGGGCGAGGACGAGCGGGTGCTGCGCGCGGCGCAGGCGTGCATCGACGAGGGGATCGTGCATCCGGTGCTGATCGGGCGCCACGACATCATCGCCTCGCGCATCGGCAAGCTCGGGCTGCGTCTTTCGCCCGGGCGCGACTGCGAGGTTGTCAACATCTTCGACGATCCGCGACATCGCGAATACGCGCTCGACTACTACCGGCTGATGCGCCGCAAAGGCGTGACGCGGGGGCCGGCGATGGAGGAAATGCGCAGCAGGCCGACGCTGATCGCCGCGATGCTGCTGCGCCATGGCGACGTCGACGCGATGCTGTGCGGGACGCTCGGGAACCATCCCGATCACCTGAGGTACATCCGCAACGTCATCGGCACCCGCAATGGCGTCAACACGCTGGCGGCGATATGGAAGGGTCTTTGAACCCATTCATCCCGGCAGCAATATATCCAAGCTCATCGGAAAACATTGGTCCACCAGCTGAGATGGTCAGGACGGCAGTAACGAG
>DATIQL010000100.1:0-14819 GCA_035470905.1 Casimicrobiaceae bacterium | reverse complement strand
CAGCGGGACGCTGCTCGCGCAGTCCGCGCTGTCGGGCGTATTCATCGGCAGCCTCTACGGGCTGCTGGGGTTGGGCGTGGGGCTCGCCTGGGGCCTGCTCCACGTCATCAACCTCGCGCATTTCGCGTTCGCGTTCCTCGCGGCCTACCTCTGCTATCAGCTCGCCAGCGTCGGCGGCATGGATCCGCTGCTGACGCTGGCGCTGATCGTCCCGCTGTTCGCAGCACTCGGCGCGGCCCTGCAATGGCTGCTCGAGCGCTTCGAGGTTTCGCCCCTCAATTCGCTGCTCGCGACCTTCGGCATCACCGCGATCATCGAGGCTGGAATCCAGTGGGAGTGGACGGCCGACTTCCGCAAGCTCGAATCGGCCTATGCCGGCCGGACGTTCAAGGTCGGCGCGCTGTTCGTCCCGCTGCCCGAACTGCTGACGCTGCTGTTGTCGCTGCTGCTGGCGTTCGGCATCTGGGCCGCAATGCGCTACACGCGCCTGGGTCGGGCGTTGCGTGCGCTGGCCGAGGATGCGCCGATGGCCGCGGCTTTCGGCATCAACCGCCGCGCGCATGCGCTGGTCCTTGCCGCTGTCTGCGGAGCGCTCGCCGGCATCGCCGGGGTGTGCCTGGCGCTGACCTATACGCTGACCCCATCGCAGATCTACGCGTGGGTCGGCGTCGTCTTCGCAGCCGTGATGCTGGGCGGACTCGGCTCCGCGCTCGGCCCCCTCGCCGGCGGCATCGTGATCGGCGTCAGCGAGGCCGTGACCATGGCTTTCGTGTCTCCGTCGTGGGCGCCGATCGTCTCGTTTTCGCTGCTGATCGGGCTGTTGCTGCTCAAGCCGGGGCGATCCTGAAAGCCGACCGCACGCTCGTCGCGATCCTCGCTGCCGGAGGCGCACTCGCGACGATCCCCTTCCTCCGGCTTCCCGCGTTCTACGAGTCCCTGCTATACCTGGTGTTCCAATGGATCGTGCTCGCCACGTCGTGGAACATCCTGTCCGGCTACTCGGGATATTTCTCGTTCGGCCATGGCGCCTTCTTCGGCGCGGGCGTCTACACGACTGCCGTGCTCGCCGGCAGCTACGGCATGCCGTTCCTGTGGACGCTGCCGATCGCCGGCATCGTCGCGGCGGCACTGGGCGCCGGGCTCGGGGCGATCGTGTTCCGCGTGCGCAATGTCCGGGGCGAGCTGTTCGCGCTGCTGACGCTCGCGGTCACGTTCGTCCTCGCGACGATCGT
Organism: Casimicrobiaceae bacterium; assembly: GCA_035470905.1. GTDB lineage: Bacteria > Pseudomonadota > Gammaproteobacteria > Burkholderiales > Casimicrobiaceae > VBCG01. The sequence goes on along the minus strand of DATIQL010000100.1, from coordinate 13,587 downwards.
CCTCAACACCCCGATCGACGGCGGACCCGGGGTCTATCTGTCGGCGGTCACCGTGCCGGTGCTGGCGCCTTCGGAATCCGGCAGTTTCTACATAATGGCGCTCGCGCTCGCCGTCGTCACGCTGGCCGTCGCGTACGCGATCCCGAAGTCACGCCTAGGACTCGGCCTCTACGCCATCCACGACGACGAGGACGCCGCCGAGGTGATGGTCGTCCCGACCTATCGCTACAAGATCGTCGCCTTCGCGATCTCCTGCGCGCTGGCCGGCGTCGCAGGCGGCATCCAGTCGCTGTTCGTGTCCTATGTCACGGCAGGCAGCACGTTCAACATCACCGTCCCGCTGACGGTCGTGCTGATGAGCGTCCTCGGCGGGACGCGCCACTGGGCCGGGCCGGCGCTGGGTGCGGCGGCGATCACCTTGCTGCTCTACGCGTCGACGGTCGCCGACCAGGCAGTGACGGGCAAGGCGGTGACCGGCGCGATTCTGGTCGCAGCCGTGCTGTTCATGCCCAACGGCATCCTCGCCGTCCGCAGGCGCAGGAAACCCTCTGCGTCCCCGGCACCGCTCCCCGTCGCCGTGCCGCCCGATGTGGCACCGGCGGCCGATCGCCCTGAATCGGCCAGGGGCGGCGGCGAAATCCTGCTGTCGGTCCGGGGCCTCCACAAGTCGTTCAAGGGCGTCCGCGCCCTCGACGGCGTCGACCTCGACCTGCGCGCAGGCGAGATCCTGGGCGTCCTCGGCCCCAACGGCTCAGGCAAATCGACGCTGATCAACGTCGTCAGCGGCCATTACCGCGCCGATGCGGGCAGCCTGCGCTTCGCCGGCGCCGAGCTCGCCGGCCTGCCGGCACACCGCATCGCCCGTGCCGGCATCGCCCGCACCTACCAGATTCCGCGGCCCTTCGCGCAACTCTCGGTGCGGGACAACGCGACGCTCACCGCGATGTTCGGCGCCGCCACGCCCGATCGCGCCGCTGCCGGCGTCGCGGCCGACCGCTGTCTCGAATTCACCGGGCTCGGCGGACTGGGCGAGCTCCGGCCGGGCGAGCTCACGCTGCACCAAACCAAGTTCCTGGAGCTCGCACGCGCCCTCGCAGCCAGACCGCGGCTGCTGATGCTCGACGAGGTGCTGTCGGGACTCACGCCTGCCGAGATCGACGGGGCCGTCGAGCTGATCCGCCGCATCCGCGACCAGGGCACGACGATCATGTTCGTCGAGCACGTGATGCGCGCCGTCACCGCGCTGTCCGACCGCATCGTCGTGCTCGATCAGGGGCGCGTGCTCGCGCAAGGCGACGCCTCCGAAGTGATGGCGCGGCGCGATGTCGCCGTCGCGTATCTGGGAGTCGCGCATGCTTGAGGTGCGCGACCTGCGTGTCGAGTACGGCGCGGCGCCTGCATTGTGGGGCGTGTCCCTCACCATCCCGGAGCGAAAACTGGTGTGCGTCGTCGGCCCCAATGGCGCGGGGAAGACCACGCTGATCAACGCGATCGCAGGCCTGCACAAGGCGGGATCAGGACGAATCGTCATGGACGGAACCGACATGACGTCGCGTCCATCCCACCGCTACTGCGGCGCGGGGATCGCGATCGTTCCCGAGGGCCGGCGGCTGTTCACGCGGATGAGCGTGCGCGAGAACCTCGAGATCGGCAGCTACGTACCCGCTGCGCGCAAGGATCGCGCGAGCTCCCTCGACTACGTCTGCACGCTGTTTCCCGCAGTGCGCGACAAGCTGGATGCCGTCGCCGGATCGCTATCCGGCGGCCAGCAGCAGATGGTGGCGATCGGCCGGGCGTTGATGGCCCGGCCGCGTCTATTGCTGCTCGACGAGCCTTCGCTGGGCCTTTCGCCGCTGATCGTGCAGGCGATGTTCCGCGCGATCCGCGAGGTAAACGCCGCCGGCACGGCGATCCTGCTGGTCGAGCAGAACGTGGCCAACGCCCTCGAGATCGCCGACTTCGCCTACCTCATCGAGGAGGGCCGGATCGTCGCCGAAGGCGACCCGGACGTCGTGTTCAATCATCCCGACCTGCGCCGCGCCTACCTCGGTATCGTGCAGGAGCATTGAGCGGTTGCGGCCTCCGCCTGGCGGCGGCCGCCTCGAGAGCCAACAAGACACGAGGATCCACGCATGACCAGGAACAGAGTCGGCATCATCGTCGGCAGCAACCGCCGCGAGTCGATCAATCGGCGCTTCGCCCTTGCGCTCGCCAAGCTCCTCGCCGACCGCTTCGAGATCGCCTGGGTGCGCATCGACGACCTGCCGATGTACAACCAGGACCTCGAAGGCGACCGTCCCGCGACGGTCCGGCGCTTCACGGCCGAGGTCACGGCGCTGCCTGCGCTGCTGTTCGTCACGCCCGAGCACAACCGTTCGCTACCCGCCGTGCTCAAGAACGCGATCGACTGGGGGTCCAAGCCCACCGACAAGAACGTCTGGCGCGGCAAGGTCGCGGCGATCACCGGGACCGCCAATGGCGGAATCGGAACCGCGGTGGCCCAGCAGCACCTGCGGGCGATCCTCGGCGACGTCGGTACGCTGGTGATGGGGGGCGAGGCCTACGTCACGTTCAAGCCCGAGCCGGTCGACACCGAGGGCAATTTCCTGGACGAGAGCCGGCGCACATTCTGCAAGGCCTACATGGACCAGTTCGCATCGCTGGTTCAAAGGCTCGCCTCCCCGCCGGGCGCCTGAATCCGCGCGCGCGGCGCCGGCCTGCGCCGCACGCGCGCCGCTTCAGAACGCGACGTCGTCGCGCCCCTTGAGGTGCAGGATGTCGCGGGCCTCGGCGGGCGTCGCGACCTCGAGCGACAGCGCCTCGATGACCTGGCGGACGCGGCGCACCTGCGCGGCGTTGCTTTCCGCGATGCGCCCGGGACCGTCCCACAGCGAATCCTCGAGGCCCACGCGCACGTGCGATCCCATCGCAGCGCCGATCGTCGCCAGCGGAATCTGGTGGCGCCCTGCGCCCAGGATCGACCACTGGTAGTCGCCGCCGAACAGGCGGTCGGCCGTGCGCCGCATGTGCATCAGGTCCTCGGGATGCGGACCGATGCTGCCCAGAAGCCCGAACACGCTCTGCACGAGGAAAGGCTTCGGCACCAGGCCGCGATCGACGAAATGCGCGAGGTTGTACAGATGCGAGATGTCGTAGCACTCGAACTCGAAGCGCGTTCCGTGCTCGCCGCAGTTGCGCAGCACGTACTCGATGTCGCTGTAGGTGTTCTTGAAGACCAGGTCGCGGCTCTTCTCGAGGTGCTCGCGCTCCCAGTCATGCCGAAACTCGCGAAAGCGGTCGAGCATCGGGTAGAGGCCGAAATTCATCGATCCCATGTTGAGCGACGCGACCTCGGGCCGGAACCGGAGCGCCGGCTGCAGGCGCTCGGCGACGGTCATGTGCGGGCTGCCCCCGGTCGTGATGTTGACGACGGCGTCGCACCCCGCCTTGATGCGCGGAAGGAAGCGCGCGAACACGTCGGGATCCTGCGTCGGACGACCGTTGCCGGGGTCGCGCGCATGCAGGTGCAGTATGGCAGCGCCCGCCTCCGCCGCGCCGAGTGCCGCGTCGGCGATCTCGTCGGGGGTCACCGGCAGGTGCGGCGACATCGACGGCGTGTGGATCGCGCCGGTGACCGCGCAGGTGATGATGACCTTGCGTGGGTGTGCAGCCATGTCGGATTCCTCGAGGCCTGCAGGTGTCAGAGGTACTCGACGTTCCCGTCGACGCTGATCGCCTGGCCGGTGACGTTTCGGGCGGCCGGCGAAGCGAGGAACAACGCCATCGCCGCGACGTCGTCGGCAGTGACCATCCGGCGCAACGAGACCTTGCGCAGATACTCGTCGCGCATCGCCTCGACGCTCACCCCGAGCGTCCTGGCGCGGGCATCGATCACGCGATCGATGCGATCTCCCTCGACGATGCCGGGGAGAATCGCGTTCGCGCGAATGCCGGCGGGGCCCAGCTCGATCGCCAGCGACTTGACCATGCCGACGATCGCCCACTTCGCCGCGGCATAGGGCGTGCGCCAGGCGTAGCCCAGGCGGCCCGCGACCGACGACATCGCGATCACGCAGGGATTGTTCGTCGACGCCTTGAGCAGCGGCACCGCCTTTCGCGCGAAGTAGTACTGGCCGTTGAGATCGACGTCGATCGTCCGCTCCCAGTCGTCGGGATCGAGCTCGTCGATGCCGCCGGTTGGGCCGGCAATGCCCGCGTTGTTGACCAGAACGTCGAGTCCGCCGAGCGAGCGGGCGGCGTCGGCGACCACCCGGTCCACCTGCGCGCGATCGGCGACGTCGGCCACGCTCGCCTCGATCCCCGGAAGCTCGGCGGCGATCCTTCCGACCGCGGCCCCGTCGATGTCGCAGACGCAGATGCGGGCGCCCGTCGCATGGAAAGCGCGCGCGATGGCGGCGCCGATGCCTGCGGCCCCGGCAGGGATCAGCACCCGCAGCCCCGCCGGCGGCCGCAGCCGGTCGACGACGCTCGTCACTTGTATTTCGCGGCGAGCTGGTCGACGCCCCGGGCGAGCATCGCGAGGTCGACGCCGACGGCGGTGAACAGCGAACCCGCATCGAGGCAGCGCCGGATCAGCTGCTCATCGGTGGTCAGGATCCCCGGCGCCTTGCCGGTCCTGCGGATCCGGCGCAGCGTATCCTCGATCAGCGGGAAGACCTTCGGATTGGCGACTTCCCCGGTGTAGCCCATCGATGCGTGCAGGTCGGCGGGTCCGATGAAGATGCCGTCGACGCCGTCGACGGCCGCGATCGCCTCGATATGGCCGAGCGCTTCCTCGGTCTCGACCTGGACCAGCACGCAGAGCTCGTCCTGCGCGCGCTGCGCGTAATCCCTGACGCGGCCGAATCGCGTCGCCCGCGTCATGCCACCGACGCCGCGGATGCCCGCCGGCGGGTAGCGCGTCGCCGCGACGGCGTCCCGCGCCTCGTCGGCGCTCTGCACGTAGGGAATCAGCAGGCTCTGCGCGCCGATGTCGAGCACGCGCTTGATCGTCACCTTGTCGTTCCACGGCACGCGGACCACCGCCGCGCCGGAATAGGCAGCCGCCGCCTGGAGCTGCGCCACCATCGATTCGAGATCGTTGGGCGAGTGCTCCATGTCGAGGAGCAGCCAGTCGAAGCCTGCGCCGGCGACCGCCTCGACGGCGTAGTGATGCGACAGGCTGCACCACAGGCCGATCTGCGATCGGCCGGCGGCGAGCGCGCGCTTGAAGTGATTTACGGGCAGGTCCATGAGGTCTCCGTGGTCGCGTTCCCGCGAATTCTCGCATCAGTCGCGAAATCTTCGAAGGACCGCTGCTTCCATGGTGATTCCACGGGGCGTCCACGGACTTAGGCTCGCACGGTCCCGGCGTCGCCCTCCGTGGGCCTCCGCGCGCTCCCCTGCGTCCTGTCCGGTCCGACCGTGGGCCGGGCCCGGCAGACGTCAGCGTGACCCGGTCTTGGCAGCGCCGCGAAGTCCGGCCCGTTCGCCTGCCCGGTCCACCAGGCCTTCGGCGACGGCGTCCGCGGCGAATCTGTCGAGATAGGCCCTTCCCTGCTCGCGTCCCTTGGGTATGGCGATCGCCATCTGCTCGAGACCCAGTCGGCCATCGAGCACCCGCGAGCCGGGCAGTTGATCCGACATCCTGAACAGGATCGCCTTGTTGGTTGAATACGTTTCGAGCTGGTGCTGCGACAGCATTCGGACGGCGTCCTTGAGGGTCGGTGCGGTGATCACCTTGGCCTGCTTGAGTTCACGCGACAGCGCGACCTGCGAAGTGCTGCCCTGGCTCACGCCCACCCGAACCCCGGGGCGATCGATGTCGGCGACGCTCGCGATCGGCGAGCCGGCCGGCACGAGGTAGCCGAGTTCCAGCGACAGGACCGGCGGGGTGAAATCGACGAACTTCGCGCGCACCTCCGTGGCGTGGGTGACGGTGAAGTCGACCTTCCCCTCCCTCAGCGCAACGAGGACGTCCGCGAGCTTCGGGTAGACCACCGGCTCGGAGGGAATCCCGAGGCGCCTCGCAAGCTCCTTGCCGAGGTCGAGCGTGATGCCCCGGGCCTCGCCCGAGGCGGGATCCTTGACCATCGAAGTGGGACTGCCAACGTAGACTCCGATGCGCAGCGTTCCGGAAGGCGCCAGCGCCTGGCGGACCGCCACATCGTGCGTGACGGAATTGCTCGCACAGCCGGCAAGCGCAAGCGTGGCGATCGCAATGATCGAAACGATCGAGCGACGAGCACGGTTCATTGCCTTGTCCCCCTGGTTCATTGCCGCCCGTTTCAAGCTCTGGCGGCTCTCGTGGCAGCACACCGCCTGGCGCAGCGCGCGGGCAGGTCACCGCGAATCGGCGCGCCCCCGAGCGGGGCGCGCCGGCCTGACCGTCAGTTCGCCTTGATGCCCGCCGCCTTGATGACGCGGGACCACAGCTCGGTTTCGGTTCCGATGAACTGGCCGAACTGGGCCGGGGTCTGCGGCGTGATGACCACACCGGCATCCTGGAGGCGCTTCGCGACCGCGGGATCGGCGAGCGCCTGGTTGATCTCGGCGTTCAGCTGCGCCACGACCGCGGCGGGCGTCCTGGCGGGCGCAACGACGCCCCACCACACGGTCGCCTGGAATCCCGGCAGGCCGGCCTGCGCCGCGGTCGGCACGTCGGGCAGGTACGGCAGGCGCTTGTCGCTTGCAACCGCCAGTGCCCGCAGGCGCCCCGCCTTGATGTGGCCCAGCACTTCGATCGGATTGATCGGCATGAACGACAGGCGCTGCCCGAGCAGGTCGGTGATCGCCGGGGATCCGCCCTTGTACGGAACGTGCAGCACGTCGATCCCGGCCGCGGTCTTGAACAGCTCGCCGGCGAGATGCCCGGAAGTACCGTTTCCGGCCGAGCCGAAGGCGAGCTTGCCCGGGTGGGCCTTGGCGTCGGCGATCAGCGCGGCGAGGGTCTTGTCGGCAGACTGCTCGGGAACGACGAAGACCAGCGGCGCGTAGCCGACGCGGGCGACCGGCGCGAAGTCCTTGCGGCCGTCGAATGCCAGGTCGGGGAACAGCGCGTTGTTCGTCGCGATGCCGTTGGAGGCCATCAGCAGCGTGTAGCCGTCAGGCGCCGCCTTGGCGACGAAGCCCATGCCGATGTTGGAGCTCGCACCCGGCTTGTTCTCGACGATCACCGGCTGCTTCACGCGATCGGAAAGCGCCTGGCCGACGATGCGGGCGACGACGTCGACTGCGCCGCCGGCAGCGAAGGGGACGACCATGTGGATCGGCTTGTCCGGATAGCCGTCGGCCCGGGCCGACAGCGGCAGCAGCGTCAGGACCGCGGCGACGGCCGCGAGGCAACGTGTGAATCGGGTGATGCGCATGGATTCCTTTCCGGTTGCGAGACTCATACCTTGGCGAACCCGAACAGCCGCTCCGGATTCTCGACCAGCAGCTTCTGCCGCAGTGCCGCGTCCGGCGCATACTGCGGAATCAGGTCGACGAGGTCGCCGTCGTTGGGCATGTACTTGACGTTCGGATGCGGCCAGTCGCTGCCCCAGATGACGCGATCGGGGGCGGTCTCGATGATCTTCCTGGCGAACGGGATTGCGTCGTGGAACGGGGGACCCGTCCTGGAGATCCGCTCGGGCCCGGTGATCTTGACGTGGCACTTGGAATCGCTCGCCAGCAGCGCCAGCAGCTTCTTGAAGCCCGGCTGCTCGAGCCCTTCGGCCGCGTTCACCAGCGCCATGTGATCGAGAACGTAGTCGACCGGCAACGCGCGCAGCCTGGGCTCCCAGGCCTCCAGTGCCGTCGCCTGCAGGTACAGGTCGACGTGCCACCCAAGGTGCCCGATCCGCTGCACCGTCCTGTCGAAGACCGTCATGTCGGGCGTCGCCTTGAGCCGCTGGATGAAGATGAAGCGGCATCCCTTGATCCCGGCGCGGGCGAGGTCCTCGAGCTCGCGATCGGTCGTCTTGTCGCTGACGTTGGCGAGGCCCCGGTAGTTGCCGTTGCTCTGCGCGATCGCATCGGTCACCGGCCGGTTGTCGAAGCCGTGCACCGTCGGGTTGACGATCACCGCGCGCTCGATGCCGATCTTCTGGTGCAGCTCGCGGAACTTGGAGAGCGGAGCCTCGGGCGGCGTATAGCTGCGCTTCGCGACGTAGGGGTAGAGCGACTGCGGCCCGAAGATGTGGCAGTGACTGTCGACGGCACCCTTGGGCGCCTTGTATGTCGGCGTCTTGGTGTTCGGGTCCGGACCTGCGATCATTGGCGGCTGCGATCCCTCCGCCGCCTCGGCGTACCGGGTCAGTGCAGCAGCCCCGACGAGGCCGGCCATGCCTTGCATGTATTCGCGTCGATTCATTGGAACGCCCCCTCCCAGGGCTGATCGGTCTGATCTGCGGTGCCGCCGTCCGCGTCGCGGCGGCCTGCGCTGCTCGATTCTGGCCGGCGGACGCGTCGATCGCCACTGCATTCGGGTTCCACGTACATCGAATTTGCTTATGGGCACTGCGCCCGATCGGCATCCGCGCCAGTGATCCCGGCGTCGAATACCGCGCGCGGCGACGAGCCATGACCATCGGATTGCGCCACCTGCGCGTGTTTCTGGCCGTCGTCGAGCAAGGCAGCGCGACCCGGGCCTCCGCTTCGCTGTTCCGCGCGCAATCGGCCATCACCCGCTCGATCCACGCGCTCGAGAACGAGCTCGGGGTTCCCCTGTTCGAGCGCCGCAGCCAGGGCATGCTGACGACGCGCTACGGTGAAGCGCTGCTGCGCCGCGCGAAGCGCGCGAGCGACGAGCTCGACCAGGCCCGGCGCGAGATGGCGCGACTGCCGGGTTCGGCGGCGAGGATCCGCGGTGCCCCGGTGTTCTCGATGCAGGTCAGCGAACAGCGGTTGCGAGCTTTCGTCGCGCTGACCGAGCTGCACCACATGCCCACGGTGGCCGACCAGTTCGGGATCACCCAGCCCGCGGTCAGCGCCGCCGTGCGCGAACTGGAAGCGAGCCTCGGGCTGCCGCTGTTCGAGCGCACGCCCAAGGGGATGCTGCCCAGCGTTCACGGCGAGGTCCTGGCGCTGCACGTCAAGCGATCGCTGGCCGAACTGCGCCACGCGCGGGACGAGATCGCGTCGCTGCGCGGAAATACCCAGGGAACCATCACCGTCGGCGCCCTGCCGCTCGGCCGTACGCTGATACTGCCGCGGGCCATCGCGCGGGTCGTGTCCCGCCATCCCGGACTTCTCATCGCAACGGTCGAAGGACCTTTCGCGACCCTGGTCGCTGCGCTGCGCTCTGGGGACGTCGACTTCATCCTCGGCGCCCTTCGGCCGCCGGGGTACGCGACCGATCTCGTCGGCGAGCCGCTGCTCTCCGAGGAGCTCGCGATCGTGGCGCGCGCCGACCACCCGCTGTTCCGCAAGCCCCGCACGACGCTCCAGGCCGTGGCCCGCGGGGCTTGGGTGCTGCCGCGGCCGGGGACCCCGACCCGCGACCTGGTCGAGGCGCTGTTCGGGAGACGTCGCATCAGCACGCCCGACGTCCGGGTCGAGACCAGCGACCTCGCCGTGCTGCGGGGCGTGCTGCTCGAAAGCGATCTCGTGACGGCGATCTCCGCCCGCCAGCTCGATCACGAATTCCGCGCCGGGCTGCTGAAGGCCCTGCCGATCGCGCTGCCCGAGACCTCGCGCCGGATCGGCCTCACGCTGCGCAGCGGCAGCGTTCCGTCGCCGGGCGCGACGCTGCTGATGGACGAGATCCGGGCCATCGCCTCGGATCTCGATCGTTGACGCTACTGGCGCGGAATCTTCGCGTCGTTGATCACCTTGCGCCACTTCTCGATGTCGCCGTCGAGGAGCTTGCCCATCTCCGCCGGCGTGCTGCCGCGGGCGACGACGCCCTGGACGCCGAGCTTCTCCATGACCTCGGGCGCGGCAAGCGCCTGGTTGATCGCCCGGTTCAGGCGCTCGATGATGGCAGGCGGCGTGTTCGCCGGCGCGGCGATCGCATTCCACGACGTTGCCGAGTATCCCGGCACGCCGGCCTGCGCCACGGTCGGCACTTCGGGCAGTCCCGGATAGCGCTGGTCGGCCGCGACCGCGAGGATCTTCACGTTGCCCGCCTTCGCCTGCGGGATGATCGGCGCCAGCATCTCGAAGCCGACCTTGACGTCGTTGCGGGCGAGCGCCTCGATCACCGCCGGGCTGCCCTTGAACGGGACCACCGTCGCGCTCACGCCGGTCATCGACTTGAACAGCTCCGCCGAGAGGTTCTGCGTGCTGCCGACGTTGATCGTGCCGATGTTGAGGTTGCCCGGGTGGGCCTTCGCATAGGCCAGCACGTCGGCCACCGAGCCGATCTTCGAATCGCGGCCCGCGACGATGGCCACGTCGAAGAACCCGAGCGTCGACACCGGTGCGAAATCCTTCCGGATGTCGTAGGGCAGCGACTTGAACAGCGATGCGCTGACCGCATTGCCGTTGGTCATCAGCAGCAGCGTGTAACCGTCGGGCGGCGCCTTCGCAACGCTCTCGGCCGCGACGATGCCCCCCGCGGTCGGCTTGTTCTCGACGACGACGGTCTGGCCGAGGATCGCGCCGAGCTTCTGCCCGACCACGCGCGCGGTGACGTCGGCAACGCCTCCGGGGCCGAAGCCCACGACCAGCTTGATCGGCCGCGACGGATAGTTCTGGGCGAGCGCACTCGTTGCCGCGACGAGCATCGCGATGCCGAACATCGATCGAAAGCCGGCCATCGAGCCAATACGCATCTTTCCTCCAGTGGTGGTTCACGTCGCCTGCGGCCGAGGTTAGCAACAATCGCCCGGGCGCGGGCATTCTAACCTTTCGAACTGACATCGAATCTGGTTATCGCGTGGGCCGATCCATCTTGTTGCAGTGCAATGGGCCGGCGCTTTGCGCGCGATAAGCCGAATCGATGCGGGTCCGCCGGCATTGGATGGACTGCCTCGCCCACCGGCACCGATAATAGGCACGCCTGCCGCGCGCAGGGTGCCGAACGGGCATCATCGGTCGGCTGCCGGGGCGCAGTGCCCCACCCGGAACCCTCACCCATCCCGGCGAAAGATCCATGGCAAGAATCCTAGGCGGCATCGCATCCTCCCACACACCGACCATCGGCTTCGCCCTCGACCGGAACAAGCAGGACGACCCGGTGTGGGCGCCGATCTTCGAAGCATTCCGGCCGATCCAGACCTGGCTCGCCGAGCGCAAGCCCGACGTGCTGCTCCTCATCTACAACGACCACGTCACGTCGTTCTTCTTCGACCACTACCCGATGTTCGCGCTGGGCATCGACGACCGCTACGAGGTCGCCGACGAGGGCGGTGGTGCGCGCGCGCTGCCGCCCGTGCGAGGGCATTCGGCGCTGTCGCAGCACATCGGCGCGTCGCTCGTCACCGACGAGTTCGACCTGTCGTTCTTCCAGGATCGGCCGCTCGACCACGGCTGCTTCTCGCCGCTGTCGATGCTCTGGCCGCACCAGCCCGACTGGCCTGCGGCGATCATTCCGCTCGAAGTGGGCGTCCTGCAATTCCCGATTCCCTCGGCCGCACGCTGCTACCGGCTCGGACAGGCGCTGCGCCGGGCGATCGAGAGCTATCCGGAGGACCTCGGCGTGGTCGTCGTCGCGACCGGCGGGCTGTCGCATCAGGTGCACGGGGAGCGCGCCGGCTTCAACAACACGGAATGGGATCACCGCTTTCTCGATCTCATCGAGAAGGATCCGGTCGCGCTGACCGAGCTGACGCATTCCGATTACGCGCGGCTGGGCGGGCTCGAGGGCGCCGAGGTGATCATGTGGCTGATCATGCGCGGTGCGCTGTCCGCCAATGTGCGCAAGATCCACCAGACCTATTACCTGCCGTCGATGGCCGGGATCGCGACCGCGATCTACGAGAACCAGGCGGAAGCACTGCCGGTGGAAGAGGCCGCCGGGATCGCGGCAAGGCAGCGCGAACGCATCGGGCACCAGTTGCGCGGTGCGGAGGATCTTGCGGGGACCTACCCGTTCACGCAGGCGCGAAGCCGCAAGGGGTATCGCCTGAACAAGTTCCTGCACGCGATGATCCGCCCCGAGCACCGGCGCCGGTTCCTCGACGACCCCGAAGGCGCATTCGAGGACGCGAAGCTGACCGCCGAGGAGCGCGACCTCGTGCGCCGGCGCGACTGGCGCGGCATGATCCATTACGGGGTCATCTTCTTCATGCTGGAGAAGCTGGGCGCGGTCGTCGGCGTGTCCAACCTCCACATCTACGCGGCGATGCGGGGCGAGACGCTGGAAGCCTTCCAGAAGACACGCAATGCGCCGGGCGCGCTCTACTCGGTCGCCGGCCGCGACGCCAAGGACCTCGGGTGGGACCGCAAAACCGATGCCCCATCGAAATGAGCGCGAAGGCGGCCCTGCGTTGGTCCCGGTCAAGCTCCGCGACACTCTCCGGGAAGGTCCGTCATGCCGTTCGATGAACGCCGCCTCGCGCTGATCGGCTTCGGCGAAGCGGGCAGGATATTTGGCGCGGGGATTGCGGCGTCGAAGCGCTTCGACGTCGTCACCTACGACCTGCTGCTCGACGCGCCCGATGCCCACATCCGCGATGCGCTGCGCGCCGCAGCGCAGGAGCGCGGCGTCGCCGTCGCCGCATCGCCGGCCGAAGCGATCCAGGGCGCGCGCATCGTCATTTCCGCGGTGACGGCATCTTCATCGATCGACGTTGCACGGGCGGCTGTGCCTGCGCTCGCGCCCGGCACGTATTTCGTCGACGTCAACTCGGTGTCCCCGGGGACCAAGAAGCGCAGCGCCGGGATCGTCGAAGCGGCCGGCGCACGCTACATCGATGCCGCGGTGATGGCCCCCGTCCCCCCGTATGGGATCGCAGTGCCGATCCTGCTGGGCGGTGGGTCTGCCGGGGATCTCGCCGCGCTGCTCGCACCCGCCGGCATGAAGCTCGATGTCGTCGCCGACCACGTCGGCGAGGCGTCGGCGATCAAGATGTGCCGCAGCGTCATGGTGAAGGGACTGGAGGCGCTGGTCCTCGAATGCCTGCTCGCCTCGCGCAGCTACGGTGTCGAGGACCGGGTGCTGGCCTCGCTCGAGGAGACGTTTCCCGAAATGAAATGGGGCGCCCGGGCCGATTACCTGATCAGCCGCATCGTCGTCCATGGGCGCCGCCGCGCCGCGGAGATGCGCGAGGTGGCGGCCACGCTGCATGAAGCCGGCATCGAGCCCCGCATCACCCTGGCAACTTCTCAGGCCGAGGACTGGATCGCCGACCTTGCCCAGGGCGGGTCGATCGGATTCAGCGGCATGGACGCGTTCGACTGGCGCCAGATGGCCGATGCGATCTTCGAATCCGGCTGCGCCGCGAGCCGGTCCGGCGACGCGGGCACCGGCGAGTCGGCCGGACCCGCCGCTCAGCGCCTGCCCTTTGCCGCGGGCGCGCCGTCCTTTCCGCCCGACACGAAGTAGGCGGCGAGGCCCGCGATCTCCTCGTCGGAAAAAGGATTCTCGAGGCTGGTCGTGCGGTCGCCGTGAACGCCTGCGAGGAGGCGCTCGATCAGCTCGTCGGGCGGCCCGGTTTGCGC
>DATIQL010000099.1:0-24866 GCA_035470905.1 Casimicrobiaceae bacterium | reverse complement strand
GACAAGACACCTGGAACCACCGGCGGCCCCGCCGTCGCCCGCCCGGGCGTGCTGTCGCTCAACATCCGCGAAAAGGCCGCGCTGTACGCGGCCTACATGCCGTTCATCAGGGGAGGCGGCATCTTCATCCCGACGTCGCGTCCGTACGCGCTGGGCTAGGAAGTCTTCATGCTGCTGTCGCTGATGGACGACCCGAACCGCATCGCCGTCCAGGGCAAGGTCGTGTGGATCACCCCCGACGGGGGCCAGGGCAACCGCACGCAGGGGATCGGCGTGCAGTTCACGCTGGACGAGACCGGTGCGGCCGCCAAGTCGACGATCGAACGGATCCTCGGCGAGCACCTCGCGTCGACGCGCTCGACGCACACGATGTAACGGTTGTTCGTCGACTCGCACTGTCATCTCGATTTTCCGGAGCTCCGCGAGGAACTGCCGCAGCTCCTCGCGGCAATGCACGAGGCCGACGTCACGCACGCGCTGTGCATCGCAGTCGAGATGGGGGCCTGGCCGGCCGTGCACGCGCTGGCGCGCGAGCACCCGAACCTGTATGCCAGCGTCGGCGTCCATCCCGACTACCAGGACACCGAGGAGCCGACGCCGGCGCTGCTTTGCGAGCGGGCGCGTGACCCCAGGATCGTGGCTATCGGTGAAACCGGGCTCGACTACTACCGTCTCACCGGCGATCTCGAATGGCAGCGCCAGCGCTTCCGTGTGCATATCCGGGCGGCGCGCGAGTCCGGCCGGCCGCTGGTGATCCATACGCGCGCCGCCGCCGCGGACACGCTGGCGATCATGCGCGAGGAGCGTGCCGAGGAGGTCGGCGGCGTCATGCACTGCTTCACCGAGACCTGGGAGGTCGCGCAGGCGGCGCTGGATCTCGGCTTCCACATCTCGTTCTCCGGCATCGTGACCTTCAGGAATGCCGTGGCGCTCAAGGATGTCGCGTTGCGTGTTCCGCTCGACCGCATGCTGATCGAGACCGACAGTCCCTACCTCGCGCCGGTGCCGCATCGCGGCAAGCGCAACCAGCCGGCATGGGTGCGCCACGTCGCCGAGGAGATCGCGCGGCTGCGCGGCGTGCCGCTGGCGGCGATCGCGGCGGCGACGACCGACAATTTCTTCCGCCTGTTCAGGATTCCGGATCGTGCGCATTGACCCCCGCGTCCGGGGCGCGATCCTCGGCCTGGCGCTTCTTGCCTGCTCGCTGTCCGCCGCAGGCGCGGCCCTGCTCGACAACCTGATCGCCGCCGTGAGCAACGACCGTGTCGGCGAAGTCCAGGCATTGCTCGCGCGCGGCATGGACCCCGATTCGGTCGATCGCCGGGGCGAGCCGATGCTGTGCATCGCCGCTCGCCATGGCTACGTCGCGACGGTGAATGCGCTGCTTGCCGCGCATGCCAAGGTCGACCTGCCGAACGCCCAGGGCGATACGCCGCTGATGCTCGCCTCGCTGTCGGGCAGCCTCGAAACGGTGCAGGCGCTCCATGCCCGCGGCGCGGCGGTCAATCGCAACGGCTGGACGCCCCTGATCTATGCCGCGACAGGCGGCCACGACCGGATCGTGTCGTTCCTGATCGCGCACGCTGCCAACATCGACGCCACGTCTCCCAACGGCACGACGGCGCTGATGATGGCGATCCGCCAGCACCACCCGGAGACGGCTCGCCTGCTGATCAGCGAGGGCGCCGACGTCAATCATCGCAACGACGATGGCGCCACCGCGCTTGCCTGGGCGCAGCGCGGCAACGAAAGGGAAATCGAGCAGGATCTCCGCCGCGCGGGCGCGCGGGACTGACGCAGCTTCGCGGCGCGGCCTAGGGCAGCGACCCGATGGGGGCCGGGGTGGTGGCGGCAGCGTCGGGCCGGGCAGCCGACCCGGAATCCGGCGACCGGTCTGCGGACTCGCCGGGTGCCGGGTCCGCATCTGCGGTGCCGGCGATCGCCGGCGAGACGATCGAAGGCATCAGCGATGGAAGGACGCCGACCAGCCTGCGCGCGCCGTCATAGCGTTTCTTCCAGTACGAAGACGACAGCTGCGCCACGCCGACTTCGCGGCCCTTCGAAGGCGCGTGGATGAACTGCCCGTCCCCGAGATAGATTCCGACGTGGGAGAACGCCGAGCGCCGCGTGTTGAAGAACACGAGGTCGCCGGGGACGAGCTCGGACCGGGACACGCTGGCACCGATCCGCGCGAGCTCGTGCGCGGTGCGAGGCAGGGTCACCCCGGTGGTCTGCTGGAATACGTAGCGGATGAGGCCGCTGCAATCGAGGCCGCGGTCCGGGGTGGCGCCGCCGTAGCGGTAGTCGACGCCGACCAGCGACAGCGCGTAGATCGCGACATCCTGCGCGGCTTCGAGCGCCCGTGTGGCGGCTGCACCCAGTGACGCCTGGGCTGTCTCCCCGAGCGACGGCTTTGCAGCATGGCCTGCGGCGAGGGTCGCGGTGCCGTGCGTGGCGAGCACGGCGAGTGCCGCGACGGCGAGCGGGCGCAATGCGAACCGCATGCGCGTAGCGTTCGGGATCGGGCGACTGGCCTGGCGGGGCGGATGCACGGCGCGATTGTCCAGGATTCCGACGCTAGCGCAAACCGCGCCGGCGTTCGACCGCGCGCCGCCGGGCGAGCTTGGGATCGCAGACGAGAGGCCGGGTGAGCTCGACGCGGTCGCCGTCCGCGAGCGGCGATTGCGCATCGACCCGCTTGCCGAAGATCGCATAGGCGATGTTTCCGGCCGGCTCCGCCATCCGCTCGAGCAGCCTCGAGCGCGCGACTGCGTCGGCGACGCGGGCGCCATCCTCGAGCAGAACCTCGACCAGGACCTCGCATCCTGGACCGATGTACGCCACCTGGATCCTCATCGCGGAGCTGCCGGGGCGCCGAGGTGGAGCGCGTCGGCGCGCTTGACGAAGGCGTCGATGAACGTGTTCGCGATGTGGCTGAACACCGGGCCGACGACGCGCTCGAGCAGATGGGTCGTGAACTCGTAGGCCAGCTCGAATTCGACCTTGCAGCCGTGCTCCGACAGTGCGCGAAAGCGCCATTCGCCGTGCAGGTGGCGGAACGGGCCATCCTTCAGCGTGACGACGATCGACTGGGGAGGCGTATTCAGGTTGTCCGTCGTGAAGTGCGCGCGCACGCCGTGGTAGTCGATGTCGATCCTTGCGGTCTTGCGGTCGCCTTCGCGATCCAGGACCTGCACGCCGGCGCACCAAGGCAGGAACTGCGGGTAGAGCTCGACGCCGTCGACGAGGTCGAACATGTGCGCCGCGGCATAGGGCACCAGCACACTCTTGCTCACGCGCTGCATCGCTGGCGGGGCGCGGTGTCGGACAGGGCGCGGGGCGCGAACGCACCCCGGGGCGCAGACGCGCCGCGCGTAGAATGCGCGGACGACCGCGAGCGGACAATTGCGGGCATCATCGGGCGCGTCATGAGCATCGTCGAGAATCGCAAGGCATTTCACGACTATTTTATCGAGGAACGGTTCGAAGCCGGAATCGCGCTCGAAGGCTGGGAAGTGAAGGCGATCCGCGGGGGAAGGGCCAACCTGAAGGAGGCCTACGTCGTCGTCAAGAACGGCGAGCTGATGCTGATCGGCGCACACATATCGCCGCTTGCCACCGCGTCGACCCACGTCCACCCCGATCCCACGCGCACACGACGCCTGCTGATGCACCGCGAGGAGATCAATCGGCTGATCGGCAAGGTCTAGCGCGCCGGCTACACGCTGACGCCGATCGACCTTCACTACAAGAACGGCCGCGTCAAGCTCTCGCTCGGGCTTGCCAAGGGCAAGAAGCAGCACGACAAGCGCGCGACGATCAAGGAGCGCGAGTGGAACCGCGAGCAGCAGAGGCTCATGCGCAGCCGCGGCTGAGGTCGTCCGCAAGCGCGCGCGCGGCCGTCACGCCGCTGCGCACCGCCGCTTCGAGGGTCGCCGGGAGTTCGTGGTAGGTGTAGTCGCCCGCGATGTACACGCGCCCGGCGAGGCGGCCGCAGCGCGGACGCGCATCGCCGGGTACGCACGCATAGGTCGCGCGCCTTTCCTCGATCACCTGCGACCAGCGCAGCGCGGGGAGGCCAGGCCGCGACCGCCGCAACTGGGCGTCGACCGCCTGCACGAGGGCGGGATGGGCGAGATCGCCGTGCGGTCCGCTGGCGCTGATGACCACCGCATAGAGCGTGCGCAGCCTGCCCGGCGAGTCGGCGCCGCCCGCGGTTCCGGCGCGGACGAGGATGTCCGAGCGGTCGAAGACCCACTGGCCGGGCGAGTCGTCGAGGCGTACGAGGCCCCGGGGGAGCTCATGCGCCGCTGCGTAACCCAGGTAGATCGTGGTGATCGGCTCGTAGGCCAGCCGACGCGTGTCGTGCAGGGCCGCGGCGACTGCGGGGTTTCCTTCCGCCAGCGTCCGCCCGAAGGCTCCGTGCAGCTGATGCGGGCCCACGGCGACGATCGCGGCGCGCACCCGCGCGGGTATGCCGCGTGCGTCGATGTCGACACCCTCGGCCCCGATCCCGGCGATGCGCGCGGTCGTCGCCGCATGGACGGTGTGCCCGCGCGCACGCAGCCAGCGCCCCGCGGGTTCCGGAAGCGCGTCGGCCAGGTCGATGCGCGGCGCGATGACGCGCGTGGCCGCCGCGTCGGCATCGAACGCCGCCTGGAGCACGTTCGCGAATACCTGCGCCGATGCGCGCAGCGGCGGCGTGTTGAGGGCGGCGAGGCACAGGGGTTCCCACAGGTTCGCGCGTGCGCGCAGCGGAAGGCCTGCGAGCAGCGCCGACACCGTGGCATCCGGCGCGACGCGGAAACCGGCGCTGCGCAGGCGCGCGAACCAGCGCAGCGTCGCGAGGCGCTCGGTCAGCGACAGACCCGATGCAGTGACCAATCCCAGCGCCAGGCCGAAAGGCGCGGGCAGCCGGCGCGCGGTGAGCGACAGCGCGTTGCACTGGCCGTCGGCCAGCGGGCCCATCGACAGCGCCGACGTCGACCACGCCGGCCCGTCGGCATCGGTGCGCAGCGCATCGGCGATCGCCAGCGTTTCGGTGTAGGCGCCGAGGAGCAGGTGCTGGCCGTTGTCCAGCGGCAGGCCGTTGCGCTGCACCCGCCGCGCGCGTCCGCCCAGCGCCGGCGCCGACTCGTAGAGGGCAACGCGATGGCCGCGGCGCGCAAGTTCGATGGCGGCGGCGCATCCGGCCCAGCCGCCGCCGATCACCGCGACCGGGTCGTCCACGCGGTCCTCGTGGCGATCCAGAGCTTGCGCAACGGCGTGAGCGCGATTCGACGGTCGAGCACGCGGTAACCGTCGCGCTCGATCTCGTCGAGCAATGTCCTGTAGATGGCCGCCATCGCAAGGCCGGCGCGCTGCGCGCGGCGATCGCCGGCCGGCAGGCTGGAAAGCGCGCGGTCGTACCAGCTGCGCGCGCGTCCGACCTGCATCTGCATCAGCGCGGCGAACTGCGGCGATGCGCGGCAGCGCAGCACGTCCGAGGGTGCGACTCCGAAGCGCGCGAGTTCGTCCAGCGGCAGGTAGATGCGCCCGCGACGTGCGTCTTCGCCGACATCGCGAATGATGTTGGTAAGCTGGAACGCGACGCCCAGGTCCCGCGCATAGTCGCGCGTGGCCGGATCCTGGTAGCCGAAGATCTCTGCCGACATCAGCCCGACGACGCCGGCGACGCGGTGGCAGTAGGTCTCGAGAGCCGAGAAGTCGGGATAGCGGACCTGGTCGAGGTCCATTTGCATGCCGTCGATCACCGTCTGCAGCAGCGCCTGCGGCAGCGGGTAGCGCCGGTTGCTCGCCGCCAGTGCCTGCGTGACCGGATGGGAGGGCGTGCCCTCGTAGACGGCGGCGATCTCGGTGCGCCACCAGGCAAGCTTCGCCCGCGCGACATCGGGATCGGAAACCTCGTCGACGACGTCGTCGAATTCACGACAGAACGAATAGAGGGCGGTGATCGCGCGCCGCCGGTCCGGCGGGAGCAGTCGGAAGCTGTAGTGGAAGCTCGAGCCGCTCTGGGCGGCCTTGCGCGCGCAGTACTCGTCCGGGGTCATGACGAAGGCGCCATGCCGTTGCGGCGCGGCACGAGTGTCCGGCCCGCGACGACGAGCCAGTCCCGCAGGCCCAGCGTCGGACGATGCCTGAAGACGTCGCCGCCGACGGCATCGATGCGCTCGAGAATGCGCGTACCGCCGGCGATGACGGCCGCGAGCTCGATCCCGGCCCGCCACGGCAGCCTGCCGACAAGTGGCCGGCCGGTGTCGAGCATCGCCCGGGTGCGCAGCGTCTGGAAGCGCATCAGGCGCGACCAGCGCCCGTCGCCGATGCCGCTCGCGATCTGCGACTCGGTTACGCCGAAGCGCTCGAGATCCTCGAGGGGAATGTAGATCCGGCCCTTGCGCCAGTCGACGGCGACGTCCTGCCAGAAGTTCGCGAGCTGCAGGCCGGTGCAGATCGCGTCGCTGGCCCTGCGATTCGCCTCGTCGTCGCACCCGTAGAGCGCGAGCATCAGCCGCCCGACCGGGTTCGCGGAGCGGCGGCAATAATCGGCCAGGGAATCGAAACCGGCATAGCGGGTCACGCTGACGTCCTGCGCAAACGCCGACAGCAGATCGCGGAAGGGGGAAAGCGGAAGCCGGTGCTCGCGCACCGCCGCGGCGAGCGCGACGAACATGGGGCCCTCCGGCGTGTCGCCTCGCTCGATCGCGTCGAGCTCCTGCGCGTAGCGCGCGAGCGCTGCGAGCCTCGCCCCGGCCGTCGCGTCGCCCTCGTCGGCGATGTCGTCGGCGGCACGGGCGAAGCGATAGATCGCGACCACCGCGCGGCGCAGACGCCGAGGCAGCAGCGCCGAGGCGACGGGAAAGTTTTCGTAGTGACCGACCGACAAGCCAGTGTCTCCGTGGGGTATCGCGGATCGCGGCGCAAGCTACGCGCCGATGCCGCGTACGCGTCAAGTCGTCCGGTTTGGCAGGGTCTGCGCCCGTCGGCTATACTAGCCGATTCGGCGAAACCGCTTCGGTCGGCCATCGCGGCAGGCCGCGGGGACGCTGACGGTCAACGCGGCTGCCGGATCCGGGCTGCCGATGCGATCCGTGTCCCGGCGCCGGGCGCCCGGCGTCGAACGCCGCGGGTACCTGGCCGCGCCTCGGCTGCGAAAGTGGCGAAACTGGTAGACGCACCAGCCTTAGGAGCTGGCGGGGCAGCCCGTGGGGGTTCGAGTCCCCCCTTTCGCACCATCGATTCCATCCAGCAAGGATTTCTGTCGCATGCAGAACACACTCGAAACGTTGGGCGGACTGGAGCGACGCCTGAATGTCGCGGTCCCGCTCGTCGACATCGAAGGCGAGGTCCGGAAGCGGTTGACGCGCCTCGCGCGGACCGCGAAGCTCGCCGGTTTCCGTCCGGGCAAGGTTCCGATGAAGCTGCTCGAGCAGCAATACGGGGCGCAGCTTCGTTCCGACGTCATCTCGGAAGCCGTGCAGTCGGGCTTCGACGATGCCGTGCGCGCGCAGAAGCTGCGCATCGCGGGCATGCCGCGAATCGAGCCGAAGGCAGGGCAGGCGCAGGTTCCGGATGCACTGGAGTTCTCGGCCGTGTTCGAGGTCTATCCCGAGGTCGAGGTCGGTGACGCAGCGAAGATCGCGATCCGGCGCCCGCAGGTCGAGGTGACCGCGGAGGACGTCGACCGCACGCTCGAGGTGCTGCGACGGCAACGGACGACGTACGCGGCGGTTTCCCGCGAGGCGGCGGCCACGGATCGCGTCCGCGTCGATTTCACCGGGACGATCGACGGCGTCGAGTTCTCCGGCGGGCAGGCGAAGGATTTCCCGATCGTGCTCGGCGAAGGGCGCATGCTTCCCGAGTTCGAGGCGGCAGTCACGGGCATGAAGGCGGGCGAGAGCAAGACCTTTCCCCTCGCATTCCCGGCCGACTACCACGGTCGCGAAGTCGCCGGAAAGACCGCGCAGTTCGCGCTGACGGTGGTCGAGGTCGCCGAGCCGAAGGTGCCCGAGCTCGACGGCGAGTTCGCGAAGGGATTCGGGATCGCGAGCGGCGACATCGCCGACCTGCGCCGCGAAGTCGAGTCCAATCTCAGGCTCGAGCTCAAGCACAAGGTCGCTTCGATGGTGAAGGAGCAGGCGCTCAAGGGCTTGCGCGAGCAAGGCCGGTTCGACGTGCCAAAGTCGTTGATCGAGGCGGAGGCGCGGAACCTGCGCGAGCGCATGATCGCCAACCTGAAGCAGCAGCCGGGTGCGAGGCCCGAGGACCTCGCGATCGGGGCCGACGTGTTCCGCCCGCAGGCCGAGGAGCGTGTCGCGCTGGGCCTGCTGATCGCCGAACTGGTGAAGCGCGAGGACCTGCACGCCAAGCCCGAGCAGGTCAAGGCGCTGGTGCACGAGCAGGCGCAGACCTACGAGCAGCCCGAAGCGGTCGTGCGCTGGCATTACGAAAAGCCCGAGCGGCTTGCCGATTTCGAGGCCGTCGCGCTCGAGCAGAATGTCGTCGACTGGGTGCTCGCGCGGGCGCAGGTGACCGACGAGCCGACGACCTTCGAAGCGGTGATGGGCCCGCGCCCCGGCGCCTGAGGACGCGGCACGCCGGCCGTCGGCGCGCCCTGGCGGCCCATCCGCCGGCTGGCGCTTGACGGCCGCGGCGCGAGGACCCATCTTGATGCCGTGGACCGTGCGGCAGGCAGCGGACACGCAGGCTTCACGCTCCGGAGCGCAGCGCCCGGGAACCCACGATCGACGATCCGATTCCGAACCGAGGAACGAACTGCAATGGAAGAACCCAGAGGCCTAGGCCTGATTCCGATGGTGATCGAGCAGAGCGGGCGCGGCGAACGCGCGTACGACATCTACTCGCGCCTGCTGAAAGAGCGTGTCGTGTTCCTGGTCGGGCCGGTCAACGACGCGACGGCGAACCTGGTCGTCGCGCAGATGCTGTTCCTCGAGTCCGAGAATCCGGACAAGGACATCCATTTCTACATCAATTCCCCCGGGGGCTCGATCGCCGCCGGGTTCGCGATCTACGACACGATGCAGTTCATCAAGCCCGACGTGTCGACGCTGTGCGTCGGCATGGCGGCGTCGATGGGCGCATTCCTGCTGGCTGCCGGGGCAAAGGGCAAGCGCTTCGCACTTCCCAATTCCGATGTCATGATTCATCAGCCGCTGGGGGGCTTCCAGGGCCAGGCCTCGGACGTCGAGATTCATGCCAAGTACATCCTCAGCCTGCGCCAGCGGCTGAACGAGCTGATGGCCGCGCACACCGGCAGGCCGGTCGAGCAGATCGCCCGGGACACCGAACGTGACAATTTCCTCACTGCCGAGCAGGCCCGCGAGTACGGGATCATCGACAAAGTCTTGCAGAAACGGGCGGTTGCCGGGTAAAGTCGACCGAAGGTACGACTTGCGGACACCTTGATGGCGGACAAACCTTCCTCTGGCGACAAGCTCCTCTACTGCTCTTTCTGCGGCAAGAGCCAGCACGAGGTGCGCAAGCTCATCGCGGGCCCGTCGGTCTTCATCTGCGACGAGTGCATCGAGCTTTGCAACGACATCATCCGCGAGGAAGGGTCGGGCGGCGAGGCCGCACGCAGCGACAAGAACAAGCTGCCGACTCCGCACGAGATCCGCCAGATCCTCGACCAGTACGTGATCGGGCAGGAGCCGGCGAAGAAGATCCTCGCCGTCGCCGTCTACAACCACTACAAGCGGCTGGAATCGGGCGCCAAGGACGACGAGGTCGAGCTCGCCAAATCGAACATCCTGCTGATCGGTCCCACGGGTTCGGGCAAGACGCTGCTGGCGCAGACGCTGGCGCGGCTGCTGGACGTGCCGTTCGTCATTGCCGACGCGACCACGCTGACCGAGGCGGGGTACGTCGGCGAGGACGTCGAGAACATCATCCAGAAGCTGCTGCAGAAGTGCGACTACGACATCGAGAAGGCGCAGCGCGGCATCGTCTACATCGACGAGATCGACAAGATCTCGCGCAAGAGCGACAACCCGTCGATCACCCGCGACGTATCCGGTGAGGGCGTCCAGCAGGCGCTGCTGAAGCTGATCGAAGGGACGATCGCGAGCGTCCCGCCGCAGGGCGGTCGCAAGCATCCGAACCAGGAGTTCGTCCAGGTCGACACGACCAACATCCTGTTCGTCTGCGGAGGCGCGTTCGACGGCCTGGAGAAGATCATCCGCCAGCGCACGGCGAAGACGGGGATCGGCTTCGGCGCCGAGGTGGCCTCGCCCGACGACCGCCGCAGCGCGACGATGCTGCTGCGCGAGACCGAGCCCGAGGATCTGATCAAGTTCGGCCTGATTCCCGAGTTCGTGGGTCGGCTGCCGGTGGTCGCGACGCTCGACGAACTCGACGAGACGGCGCTGATCCAGATCCTGGTCGAGCCGAAGAACGCGCTGCTCAAGCAGTACCAGAAGATGTTCCGGATGGAGGGCGTCGAGCTCGAGATCCGCGAACTCGCGCTGCGCGCGATCGCGCGCAAGGCGCTGGCGCGCAAGACGGGCGCGCGTGGCCTGCGCTCGATCCTCGAGCAGGTGCTCCTCGACGTCATGTACGACCTGCCGTCGATGTCGAATCTCGCGCGCGTCGTCGTCGACGAGTCGACGATCGCGAACGACGGCAAGCCGCTGCTGATGTTCGCCGATACGCCCAAGGTCGCGTCGGCCCAGTAGCTGTCATCCCGTCGCGGCGCTGTTCGGGCGGGAACCCGTTGCGGCAGGCGTCGCCGCGACGCGATAACTGCGCGAATTGGAGCGTCGGCTTTCGCCGCTGCTCAATTCGCGCGATCCCCGGCATGGGTGCACGGTCCGTGGTTTTCCTCGAGCAGTGTGCGGTTTTGCTCGGCCGGGAGTGCCCGGCCCGTGGTTATCCTCGAGCCGTTTGCGGATTTCTCGGTCAGGCTTGCTCGGTGCGCGGCCTTCCTGCCCCCGGGGAATTTCCGCGATGGCGCCGCTGCCCAAGTTCGCAGCGGCCGGCGCCGCCCGCCGGCGAACCGGCATAATCCGGTACAGGTCCCGGCGATAACCCTCTGCAGCGGAAGGGTTTTCGGAAATCCAGCCGGCGTTTGCTTGACACCGCCGGTCGCCGGCCCCATTTTCGCAATCGAACCCTCCACCTGAGACACGCATGTCCAACGACCTCGCTCCCCAGACCGACCTGACCGCGCTGCCGCTGCTCCCCCTGCGCGACGTCGTCGTCTTCCCGCACATGGTGATCCCGCTGTTCGTCGGGCGCCCGAAGTCGATCAAGGCGCTCGACGTCGCGATGGATGCCGGCAAGCACATCCTGCTCGTCGCGCAGAAGCAGGCCGCGAAGGACGATCCGATCGCCGAGGACCTCTACGACATCGGGAGCGTCGCGACGGTGCTGCAGATGCTGAAGCTGCCCGACGGCACGGTGAAGGTGCTGGTCGAAGGCACGCAGCGCGCGCGCGTCCTCGGCGTCGAGGAGCTCGGCGAGTATCTGGCTGCCCGGGTGCAGCCGATTCCCGGCGAACCAGGTGCCGCGCACGAGGTCGAGGCGATGCGCCGTGCGCTGCTCACGCAGTTCGACCAGTACGTCAAGCTCAACAAGAAGATCCCGCCCGAGATCCTGACCTCGATGTCCGGCATCGACGACGGTGGTCGCCTGGCCGACGCCATCGCCGCCCACCTGCCGCTGAAGCTCGAGCAGAAGCAGCAGATCCTCGAGATGAGCGATGTCGCCAAGCGGCTCGAGCACCTGCTGGGCCTGCTCGAAGGCGAGGTCGACATCCTCCAGGTCGAGAAGCGCATCCGCGGCCGCGTCAAGCGGCAGATGGAGAAGAGCCAGCGCGAGTACTACCTGAACGAGCAGGTGAAGGCGATCCAGAAGGAGCTGGGCGAGGGTGACGAGAACGCCGACCTCGAGGAGATGGAAAAGAAGGTCAAGGGCGCCAAGATGTCGCGCGAGGCCGAAAGCAAGGCGATGGCCGAGCTGAAGAAGCTCAAGATGATGTCGCCGATGTCGGCCGAGGCGACGGTCGTGCGCAACTACATCGACACTCTGCTCGCGCTGCCCTGGCGGAAGAAGAGCAAGATCAGCAAGGACCTCGCGAACGCGGTCAAGGTGCTGGACGCGGACCATTACGGTCTCGAGAAGGTCAAGGAGCGGATCGTCGAGTACCTGGCGGTCCAGCAGCGCGTCGACCGCCTGAAGGCGCCGATCCTGTGCCTGGTCGGGCCGCCCGGTGTGGGCAAGACTTCGCTCGGCCAGTCGATCGCCAAGGCGACGGGGCGCAAGTTCGTCCGCATGAGTCTGGGCGGCGTGCGCGACGAGGCCGAGATTCGCGGCCATCGCCGCACTTATATCGGGTCGATGCCCGGCAAGATCCTGCAGAACATGAGCAAGGTCGCCGTGCGCAATCCGCTGTTCCTCCTCGACGAGGTCGACAAGATGGGGCAGGACTTCCGCGGCGACCCGTCGTCGGCGCTGCTGGAGGTGCTCGATCCGGAGCAGAACAACACGTTCGTCGACCACTACGTCGAGGTCGAATACGACCTCTCCGACGTGATGTTCGTCGCCACGGCGAACACGATGAACATCCCGGCGCCGCTGCTCGACCGGATGGAGGTCATCCGGCTCTCGGGCTACACCGAGGACGAGAAGATCGCCATCGCGAAGCAGTATCTGCTGCCCAAGCAGATCAAGGGCAACGGCCTCAAGTCCGAGGAGCTGCACGTCGCCGAAAGCGCGCTGCGCGACATCGTGCGGTACTACACGCGCGAATCGGGGGTGCGCAGCCTGGAGCGCGAAATCAGCAAGATCTGCCGCAAGGTCGTCAAGGGCCTGCTGCTGAAGGAAAGCGAAGGCAAGGCGCGCAAGGCGCGGGGGCCGGTCGACGTCAATTCGAAGAACCTCGACAAGTACCTCGGCGTGCGCCGCTACACCTACGGCATCGCCGAGCGCCGGAACCAGGTCGGCCAGGTGACCGGCCTCGCCTGGACCGAGGTCGGCGGCGACCTGCTGACGATCGAGGCGGTGGCCCTGCCCGGCAAGGGCAAGACGACATCGACCGGCAAGCTCGGCGAGGTGATGAACGAGTCGATCGCCGCCGCGCTGTCGGTCGTCCGCCACCGTTCGAAGCAGCTCGGGATTCCGGTCGATTTCTATACCAAGACCGACCTGCACGTGCATCTGCCCGAAGGCGCGACGCCGAAGGATGGGCCGTCAGCGGGTGCTGCGATCGTGACGGCGATGGTGTCGATCCTCACCGGGATCCCGGTGCGTTGCGACGTCGCGATGACCGGCGAGATCACGCTGCGCGGCGAGGTGCTGCCGATCGGCGGCCTGAAGGAGAAGCTGCTCGCCGCGGGACGCGGAGGAATCAAGACCGTGCTGATCCCCGAGGAGAACGTGAAGGACCTGGCCGAGATTCCGGACGAGATCAAGAATCGCCTCGACATCCATCCGGTGCGCTGGATCGAGCAGGTCCTGGAGCAGGCGCTGGAGCGCCAGCCGGCTCCGGCAGAGGCCGAGGTCGACAAGCCGGAACCCGCGGCAGTGCCGCCGACCGCAGCCAGCGACGACAAGACCGCGGTCATCAAGCACTGACCCGCATCGCATGTGCGTTGACGGGCGAGGTCTCGCCCGCCAACGCCTGCATGCGGCCGGCAATCATTCGCGCACGTACGTCGCGCGAGTCTTGACACCCGGAAAACGCGGGGGATATAAGTGCCCGTGTGAGTGCCCTGCGCCCACTCGCAAGCCCCGGTTTTTCGAGATTCGGGCCGCGCCTGCCTTCCCCGGCGCGGCCGCCCCGCCTCCAGAAAGGATTCTCCCGTGAACAAAGCCGAAATGATCGATGCGATCGCCCGTCACGCCGACATCTCGAAGGCCGCCGCCGGGCGCGCGCTCGACGCCACGATCGGTGCGATCCAGACCTCGTTGCGCAAGGGCGACATCGTGACCCTCGTCGGTTTCGGTTCGTTCTATGTCGGCAAGCGCAGCCCGCGTGCAGGGCGCAATCCGCGCACCGGCGCGGCGATCAAGATCAAGGCAGCGAAGGTGCCCAAGTTTCGTGCTGGAAAAGCGCTCAAGGATGCGCTAAACTGACGAGCTTCGCAGCGCGCGGAGCAGGATTTCCGGTTCCGGGTGCTTAGCTCAGCGGTAGAGCGTCGCCCTTACAAGGCGAATGTCGGCGGTTCGATCCCGTCAGCACCCACCACGCGACGGGTTGCACGACGGGAACGGGAGCGGCTGCAGCGCGATGGAGTTCATGGAGTGGTAGTTCAGTTGGTTAGAATACCGGCCTGTCACGCCGGGGGTCGCGGGTTCGAGTCCCGTCCACTCCGCCAAGATTCGGGTATCCAGGGGCGAACGCGAGTTCGCCCTTTTTCATGATCCATTGACCGCGCACGGAGCGTTTGCGCCAACGGGGCACCCATGTTCGACCTCCTCCACAAGCACAAGAACTTCGCCCAGATCGTGCTCGCGCTGGTCACGCTGCCGTTCGCGTTCTTCGGGGTCGATTACTACTTCCGCGGCGGTGACGCGTCCAAGGCGGTGGCGACGGTCGGCGGCAGCAAGGTCGAGCAGGCCGAGTTCGACAACGTGATGCGTGAGCAGCAGGCGCGGATGCGCCAGGCGCTGGGCAGCAGCTACGATCCGGCGCTCGTCGACACGCCGGCGGTGCGCTATGCGCTGCTCGACCAGCTGATAAACCAGCGCCTGCTCGAGAACCTCGGGAGCGCCGAACACTTCCGCGTCAGCGACGGACAGCTTCGTCAGTTCATCGCCGCGCTGCCCCCTTTCCAGGAGAATGGAACGTTCTCCGCCACCAAGTACAACGAGGTGCTCGCGGCCCAGGGGATGACGCCGCTGATGTTCGAGCAGCGTGTGCGTGGCGAGCTCGCGCTGTCGCCGCTGCAGGATCCGATCGTCGGTGCCAGCTTCGCGAGCGAGGCATCGGTGCGGCATTTCCTGGCCCTCGCCGAGCAGACGCGGGAGGTCGCGGTCGCGTCGGTCGCCGCCGGGCCGCTGGAGAAATCGGCCAGCGTCACCGACGCCGAGGTCAAGGCGTACTACGACAAGAATCCCTCGGCCTTCCAGACGCCCGAGGTCGCGAAGATCGAGTACCTGACGCTGTCGCAGGATTCGCTTGCCGCGCAGATGAAGATCGATCCGGCCACCGTCAGGCAGGCCTACGAGGCGAACGCCAAGCAGTACTCGACTGCGGAAGAGCGGCAGGCCTCGCACATCCTGATCGCCGTCAAGCCCGACGCGACGCCCGCCGAGAAGGCCGAGGCGAAGGCCAAGGCGACGGCGCTCCTCGCCAAGGTGCGCGCGAACCCCGCCGATTTCGCGGCGCTGGCGAAGGAAAACTCGCAGGATCCTGGCTCCGCCCAGCAGGGCGGCGAGTTGGGGTCGTTCGCGCGCGGGTCGATGGTCAAACCCTTCGAGGACGCGGTGTTCGCGGCGAAGGTCGGCGACATCGTCGGACCGATCGAGACCAATTTCGGCTATCACATCATCAAGGTGACCGGCATCACGCCCGCCCGCGTGCAGTCGTTCGACGAGGTCAAGGGGCGCATCGAAGCCGACCTGCGGCGCGAGAAAGCGACCCAGAAATTCGCGTCTTCCGCGGAGCAGTTCCAGAATCTGGTCTACGAGCAGGCCGATTCGCTCGCAGGCGCTGCCAAGGCGCTCGACCTCAAGGTCGAGACGACGCCCCTGATGACGCGGGCGCAGATCCAGCAGCTCGCGATGGGCAATCCTAAGTTCGTGCAGGCGCTGTTCTCGCCCGATTCGCTGCAGGCCAAGCGCAACACGGAGGCGATCGAGGTCGCACCGAACACGCTGATGGCAGGCCGCATCCTCGAATACAAGCCGGCGACGCTGCGTCCGTTTGCCGACGTCCGCGACGAGATCCGCAAGCTGCTGACGCACCGCGCCGCGAGCGCGCTGGCGCAGAAGGCAGGTCAGGAGAAGCTGGCGCTGCTCGTGACGGGCAAGACCGACGGCGACGCGGGCCTCGCGTTCGGGAAGCCGATGAGTCTCAGTCGCAGCCAGCAGTCCAAATTGCCCGCGGATGCGCTGAAGGCGATCTTCGAGGCCGACACGCGCAAGCTGCCGGCGTACGTCGGTGTGGCGGATGCCAGCGGCGACTTTTCGATCTACAGGATCGACAAGGTCGTCGATGCGCCTGCGCCGGATGCGGCGAAGCTCGCGAGCGCGGGGTCTGCGGTCGGAGCGGAGGTCGGGCGCGAGCTGATGAGCGCCTATCTGGCCAGCCTGCGCGCTGCCACCGAAGTCAAGATCAACCAGGCGGCGCTCGAAAAGAAGCAGGAGCAGTGACGGCGGGTGCTCGGTTCCCGCTCCGATTTGCTCCCCGGTTTCGACGCCGGTTTCGTACTCGGATTCGCAGCCGGTTCGGTGCTCAGGTCCCGCACTTGTTGTCGCGCATCCACGCGGTGAGGCGCTCGCGTTCGCGCTCCAGCGCCGCGTTGTCCATCGCCTCGCGCTCTCCCTTGGCGTTGTAGCGGTAGATCGTCACCTGCGACTCGCCGAGCGAGCGAAGGTTGGAGCGCGCCTGCGCGCAACCCTGGTCGTGCTGCTCGTCGGCGGCGCGGGCCTTGTCGGCCTTGGCGAGCGCCTGGGCCTGATCGGCATGCCGCTTGCGGAAATCCGCTTCCTGCTGCGCGAGTTCCTTCGCCGCGTTCGGGTTGGCCGGCGGCGGCGCGGCGCGCAACTGCTGGCCCTTGACCTCGGGCGGCGGCGGCTGGTCCGAATAGACGACGCGACCCTGCGCGTCGGTCCATTTGTAGAGTGCGCCCGCTGCGTTGCCTGCGCAGGTCAGCGCCAGCGCGAGCAGCAGGAATGCGGATGCGGGGTGTCGGTACATGGGGGGCTCCGCCATTTTTATGACAATGGCAAGTTACCGCCCAAGTGCCGTCCGCGTCAATCGGTCGGGCGCGGAACGGGCGCGGAAGGGGTCGACGCTGTCTCGATTCCGGCAACGATCCGCGCCGTCCTGCGCTTTGGCGGTTGCACGCAGCGGTCCTGCGGCCGGGTGGACGCCGGTATAATCGACTTTTGCGCACAGGAGAAAATATGCGTGTCGTCCGCAAGGCGCTGACGTTCGACGACGTTCTTCTCGTTCCCGCACATTCGCTGGTCGTTCCCCGCGACGTTTCGCTCGCGACCCGCCTGACCCGCACGATCACCCTCAACGTGCCGCTGCTGTCGGCGGCGATGGATACGGTCACCGAGGCGCGGCTCGCCATCGCGATCGCGCAGGAAGGCGGGCTCGGCATCATCCACAAGAACATGACGCCCGCGCGGCAGGCCGCCGAAGTCGCGAAGGTCAAGCGCTTCGAAAGCGGCGTCGTCAAGGACCCGATCACCATTCCGCCGTCGATGTCGGTGCGCCAGGTGCTCGCCCTGACGCAGCAGCACCGGATCTCCGGGCTTCCCGTCGTCTCCGGCAAGCAGGTCGTCGGCATCGTCACCAACCGCGATCTGCGCTTCGAGACCAATCTCGACCAGCCGGTGTCCAACATCATGACGCCCGCCGACAGGCTGGTCACCGTTCCCGAGGGGACCGAGCTCGAGGTGGCCAAGGCGCTGATGCACCGGCACCGGCTCGAGCGTGTGCTGGTCATCAACCCCGCGAAGGAGCTGCGGGGCCTGATCACCGTCAAGGACATCCTGAAGGCGACCGAGCACCCGAGCGCATCCAAGGACGAGCACGGGAGGCTGCGTGCCGGCGCCGCGGTGGGCACCGGTGGCGACACCGAGGAGCGGGTCGAGGCCCTGGTCGCGGCCGGCGTGGATGTCGTCGTCGTCGACACGTCGCACGGGCACTCGCAGGGCGTGCTCGACCGCGTGCAATGGATCAAGAAGCGCTATCCGCAGGTCCAGGTCATCGGCGGCAACATCGCGACCGCCGCGGGTGCCAAGGCGCTGGCCGATCACGGCGCCGATGCCGTGAAGGTGGGCATCGGTCCGGGATCGATCTGCACGACGCGCATCGTCGCCGGTGTCGGCGTTCCGCAGATCACGGCGATCCAGGACGCGCTTTCGGGGGTCGCGTCGCTCGACATCCCGCTGATCGCCGACGGCGGCGTCCGCTGGTCGGGGGACATCGCGAAGGCCATCGCCGCGGGCGCCTCGGCCGTGATGCTGGGAAGCCTGTTCGCCGGCACCGAGGAGGCGCCGGGGGACATCGAGCTCTACCAGGGCCGCTCGTACAAGAGCTACCGCGGCATGGGTTCGATCGGTGCGATGCAGCAGGGCAGCTCCGATCGCTACTTCCAGGACGCGGAGGGCGAGGGCGCGGCCGAGAAGCTGGTGCCGGAAGGCATCGAGGGCCGTGTGCCCTACAAGGGCGCGCTGTCGCCGGTGATCCTGCAGTTGATGGGGGGCTTGCGTGCCGCGATGGGGTACTGCGGCGCGCCGACGATCCGCGACCTGTCGACGCGTGCGGAGTTCGTCGAGATCACGTTCGCGGGCGTGCGCGAATCGCACGTCCACGACGTGCAGATCGTCAAGGAAGCGCCCAATTACCGCGTCGAATAGCCGATGGCAGCAGCTTCACACTCGAAGATCCTGATCCTCGACTTCGGCGCGCAGTACACGCAGCTGATCGCCCGCCGCCTGCGCGAGACCGACGTCTACTGCGAGATACATCCGTACGACGTCGGCGAAGCGTTCGTCCGCGATTTCGGCGCCCGCGGGATCATCCTTTCCGGCGGCCCGATGAGCGTCACCGAGGGCGACACGCCGCGCGCCCCCGATGCCGTGTGGTCGTCGGGCGTGCCGGTGCTGGGCATCTGCTACGGCATGCAGACGATGGCCGCGCAGCTGGGCGGGCGCGTCGAAGCAGGCAGCGTCCGCGAGTTCGGCCATGCCGAGGTTCGCGCGCGCGGCCACACCGCGCTGCTGCGCGACCTCGAGGACCGGCGCAACGCGGAAGGGCACGGCCTGCTCGATGTCTGGATGAGCCACGGCGACAAGGTCGTCGCCCTGCCGCCGGGTTTCACGCTCGCGGGATCGTCGCCGGCGTGCGCGATTGCCGCGATGGCCGACGAATCGCGCCGCTATTACGGCGTCCAGTTCCATCCGGAAGTGACGCACACCCGGCTGGGCGCGGCGATGCTCGCGCGCTTCGCCCACGACATCTGCGGCTGCGGGCACGACTGGAACATGCACGATTACGCGCCGGAAGCGATCGCGTCGATCCGCGCGCAGGTCGGTGACGACCGCGTGCTGCTCGGCCTGTCGGGCGGGGTCGACTCGTCGGTGGCGGCGGCGCTGATCCACCGCGCGATCGGCGACCGGCTCACCTGCGTGTTCGTCGACCACGGGCTGCTGCGCCAGAACGAGGCCGAGGAGGTGATGGACACGTTCGCCAGCCATCTCGGCGTGCGCGTCATCCATGTCGACGCGGGCGCGGAATTCTTCGCCGCGCTCGCCGGCGTGGACGATCCGGAGCAGAAGCGCAAGGTGATCGGCCGCCTGTTCGTCGACGTGTTCCAGCGCGAAGCGGCGAAGCTCGAGGGTGTGCGGTGGCTCGCGCAGGGGACGATCTACCCCGACATCATCGAATCCGCCGGCGCGAAGACCAAGAAGGCGCATACGATCAAGTCCCACCACAATGTCGGCGGCCTGCCCGAGACGCTGCACCTCAAGCTGCTGGAGCCTTTGCGCGAGCTCTTCAAGGACGAGGTGCGGGCGCTGGGGCTCGAGGTCGGCCTGCCGCGGCACATGGTGTTCCGCCATCCGTTCCCGGGCCCGGGCCTTGGCGTGCGGATCCTCGGCGAGGTGAAGCGGGAATCGGCCGACCTGCTGCGGCGCGCCGACGCGATCTTCATCGACGAGCTGCGCAGTGCCGTCGACGAGCGCGGCGAGCCCTGGTACGACAAGGTGTCGCAGGCGTTCGCGGTGTTCCTGCCGATCCGTTCGGTCGGCGTCATGGGCGACGGGCGCAGTTACGAGCACGCGATCGCGTTGCGCGCGGTGCAGACGACCGACTTCATGACCGCGCACTGGGCGCCGCTGCCGCACGACCTGATCGCCCGGGTCTCCAACCGGATCACCAACGAAGTGCGCGGCGTCAATCGCGTCGTCTACGACGTCTCCAGCAAGCCGCCCGCGACGATCGAGTGGGAATGAGCGCGGCGTCGCGCCAGCCTTCCCCGGAAAAGACGGCGGAGACCGGGAGTGGCGTCACCACATCCGGACACGCTGCCGGTGCATGGTTCGCGCCGTCGCTGCCGCCCAGGAGGAAGTTCATATCGCGCGTCCGGCGCGCCGCGAAATACGCGCTGTCGCTGGTCGTCGCGACGCTCGCCATCGGCATGATCGGCTACCACGTGCTCGAAGGTTTGACCTGGCTCGACGCGTTCCACCAGGCCGCGATGCTGCTGTCGGGCATGGGCCCGGTCGTCGTCGTGAGGACCGAGGCCGGAAAGATCTTCGACGGCGTCTACGCGCTGTTCTGCGGCGTCATCCTGCTCGCCGCCACCGGATTGATGTTCGCGCCGGTGCTGCACCGCGTGTTGCACCGGTTCCACATCGAGGATTCGAGTGGCCGGTGAAGCGGCAGGCAAAGCGGCCGGTGATCGGTCGGCCGCGGCGGCCGATGCGCGGATGATGGAGCAGGCGCTCGAGCTCGCGCGCGCCGCCGCGGCCCGCGGCGAGGTGCCGGTCGGCGCGATCGTCGTTCGCGACGGCGTCGTCGTCGGCCGCGGGGGCAACGCGCCGATCGCGGCCAGCGATCCGACCGCGCACGCGGAGATTGCCGCGCTGCGCGAGGCGGGCGCAGCGCTGGGCAATTATCGGCTGCCGGGCTGCGAGCTCTACGTGACGCTCGAACCCTGCGCGATGTGTGCGGGGGCGATCATGCACGCCCGGATTTCGCGCCTGGTGTTCGGCGCCCGCGACTCCAAGACAGGCGCCTGCGGGTCGGTCGTCGACCTGTTCGCGAATCCGCGCCTCAATCATCACACGAGCGTCGTCGGGGGCGTGGCCGGCGAAGCCTGCGCATCCCTGCTGACCGACTTCTTCGCAGTGCGACGCTGAGCATCCCCGGAATCGCCATGCGCTTCGACATCCTTGCCCCCGCGGGCTTTGCGACCGACCCCGCTGCCGTCACGCGCGCGGTCGCGCGCCTGTCGGGTCTTGGCCATGCGGTTCGCCTCGACCCGACGGCCGAAAGCCGCTGGCAGCGATTTTCCGCCCCCGACGACACGAGGCTCGCCGCGATCGAGCGCGTGGCATCGGACCCCGACGCCGACGTCGCGCTGATGCTGCGCGGGGGCTACGGCTTCACGCGGCTGCTCGACCGGATCGACTTCGGTGCGATCGGGCGCGCGCGCAAACGCTGGCTCGGCCACTCGGATTTCACCGCGTTCCAGCTCGCGGCGCTCGCCCGGGCAGGGATGGTCACCTTCGCAGGCCCGATGGCGGCCTACGATTTCGGCGCCGAGCAGCCGTCGGTGTTCACGTTCGAGAACTGCTTCGGCGTGCTGGGCAATCGCGAGTGGAACGTCGAATGCGCACTGGACGGACCCTCGCAGGTCCAATGCACCGGCGTGCTGTGGGGTGGGAACCTGGCGATGGTGTCGCATCTCGTCGGCACGCCGTACCTGCCGGATGTTTCCGGCGGCATCCTGTTCCTCGAGGACGTTGCCGAGCATCCGTATTGCATCGAGCGCATGCTCTACCAGCTGCTCCACGCCGGCGTGCTGGCGCGCTCGCGGGCGGTCCTGCTGGGCGCGTTCACCGAATACCAGCTCAACGCCAACGACGGGGGCTACGACCTGACGAGCGCGATCGGCCAGATCCGCGCACATGCCGCGGTGCCGGTATTCACCGGGCTCCCGTTCGGTCACGTGCGCGAGAAGCTCACCCTTCCCGTCGGAGGACGCTGCAGCCTCGCCAGCCGCGATGGCGTCGCATCGCTTCGATTCTTCGACTACGCGGCGTGAGCGCGTTCAGGCAGGGTCGGGAGGTGGGCGCGGACCGTGGGTTTTCGATTCGCCTTTGCGACTGGACCCAGGACGCGCCGGCGCTGCGTCGCGTTCGGCGCGACGTGTTCATCGTCGAGCAGCAGATACCCGAGAACCTCGAATGGGACGACGCGGACGCGACGTCGCTGCACGCGCTGGCCGAGGACGGGGAGGGCGGGCCGATCGGCTGCGGGCGGCTGCTGAGCGACGGGCATGTCGGCCGGCTGGCGGTCGTGCGTCGGTGGCGGGGGCGCGGCGTCGGTGCCGCGTTGCTCGAGCGACTCGTCGAGGAAGCGCAGCGTCGCGGGCACCTGCGCATCGTCCTCAATGCGCAGACGCAGGCGATGCCCTTCTATGCTCGCTACGGATTCGAACCGAGCGGAAGCGAGTTCGAGGAAGCGGGGATCCCGCATTGCGAGATGTCGCGCAGGCTCGGCTGAACGCCGCGCCGCTCAGAGACGTTGGGGCTCGGGGTCCGCGTATCCGGCGACCGTCGCGACATCGAAGCGGTATTCCACCTCGCCGGTGATCCGGCCTTCCCGGTCGAAGCTGCGTTCGGCGAAGCGCGCCCGGCCATCGCGACCGAGGGCGATCAGCGTCGAGCATCGGGTCCCGTAGGTGTCGCTGACGATGAACGGTGCCGAGAGCAGTCGTTCGCGTTCGAGCGCAATCCCCGTCGAAGGCAGCTCGTGATCCGCGGCGATCGTCCGGTCGCCGAGGACCTCCCACAGCGCGCGGGGATCGGTGTCGCCCGACGCGATCCAGCGGGCGACGCCCGCCTTCACCCGCGCAAGCTTGGGCCAGGGGGTGTCGAGCCGGGCATTGGAGACACCGTGGAGCCCGGGTCGCAGCGGTTCGATCGCGGCAACGCGGTTCGAGCCGAAAGCGGCGCGGAGCCCGTCGCCCGCGACGACGTTGAAGCCGTTGAACGCGACTGCGCCCGCCACGGTCGTCGCGAGTGTTTCGGCGGGGTCGCGGCTGTCGTCCAGAACCGCGGGGACGAGCGCGCCGCGTGAAGGCGCACGCGGGTCGTGGCGTCCGGGCTCGCGGACGTTGGTGACGAACGCCCAGCGACCGCGCTCAGTGACGCCCAGCCAGGTGCCGCCGGCCTCGAGATCGCGGCCGGCCAGGACCCGCGTTCCCCCCCGCTGCTCCCACCAGTGCGCGGCCGCCGCGGGCCGCACGTGGAATTCGTCGCGGTTGGCGGCGATCACCGCGTGGAATCGGGGGTGCGCGGCCAGCGCAATGACGGCGAGGCACATGCCGGGGAGCCTAGGCGCCGGTGGTCGTGCGGCTGCGCTGCGTGTTGGCCGCCGGGACGGTGTAGGGCAGGGGCTGCAGCGTCAGCGGCGTCCGCGCACCGTCGTCGAGCCGGAGGTCGGCAGCGTCGACGGCCGCGACCTGCACGACGGCGAGCAGCGCGCAGCCACCCAGCGCGTCGGGGGCGGCGCTCACCACGACGCCGCAGGCCTGGTCGCCGAAGGCGGAAGAATGGAGCTTCGACCCGGGTGCGGCGTCGGGAGCGGCGGCGTGGAACGCGAACAGCCGCTCCTTGAGCCGCCCGAGATACTGGGTGCGCGCCACGATCTCCTGGCCCGGATAACAGCCTTTCTGGAAATTGACGCCACCCAGGATCTCCCAGTTCGCCGCCTGCGCAACGAACAGGTCGGACGTCGCGGCGACGATCCACGGAACACCCGCGTCGATGTCGTGGCGGCGCCAGGCCTGCGTGTCGGCAAGCCTGGCATGGCGGAGGATTCCGGCCTGCAGCGACGCAGCTTCCGATTGCGGGCAAACGGCGAGCAGGCGTCCGTCGGGAACCGCGACCAGCATCGCGCCGCTCGGGAGGGCAAGGGCTTCGAACACCCCGGGCACGACCCCGAACGCGGCGCGCGCTGCCTCCGCGAGTCCCGGCCCGGCGAGACCACAGATCGCGTAATCGCCGGTCGCATCGCGCAGGGTGACCCTGGCGCGCAGCACGAACATCGACAGCCGCCGGCGGATCGTCTCCACGAGGTCGCCGGAAAGGAACAGGAGAAATCGATCCTCGCCGAGCGCTGCCGGGGGCCGCAGCACGATCAGGTTGGCGAGCATCCGCCCCTTGGGCGAGTTGTAGCTCGAGTACTGGGCCCGGCCCGGCTCGAGGGACTGCACGTCGCTCGAGAGCTGGCCGTGGAGGAAGCCGGCGGCGTCGCTGCCGCGGACCTCGATCAGCCCGAAGCCGGTCTGCGGGCAGGCGACGGGCGCGGATCCGCCGTCGCGGGTCGCGGGCGACGGCGTGCTGGGAGCGGTGGTCATCGATGAGCCGTGGGGGATCGGGAAATGCAGCGGCCGTGGCCTGGCGAGGCAACGGTGGAAAATGCTAGAATATCAAGTTATTCGCGCTTGCCAGCGCGGGATTTCCCGCCTGGCGAGGGTCGCCGTCGCTTCCGAAGATGGCGCCGACCGGGATTTCACGCAAGCCCCGGCGCGAGGATCGGAGGCCGGGTGCCGGGACCGCGGGAAGGCGACGCGGGATCCGGACAACATCCGGCAATACGCACATCGGCGGTTTCAGGGTGCCGGACGTGACGCCTCGGGGCAACCCCAGGGCGACGCGTCGGGAACGCAAAGCGCCGATGGAGGCCCAAACCCTGATCAGAAGGAGTGCAGCATGTCCGTCACGATGCGTCAAATGCTGGAAGCCGGTGTCCATTTCGGGCACCAGACCCGCTACTGGAATCCCAAGATGGCCGAATACATTTTCGGCCAGCGCAACAAGATCCACATCGTCAACCTCGAGAAGACGCTGGCGATGTACAACGACGCGATGAAGTTCGTCCGTCAACTCGCCGGCAACCGCGGCACGATCCTCTTCGTCGGAACCAAGCGCCAGGC
>DATIQL010000098.1:0-24373 GCA_035470905.1 Casimicrobiaceae bacterium | reverse complement strand
GTTCATGCAGGAGGTCGAGCGCTTCGCGATGACCGACTATGCGCAGGCGCTGTCCAAGGGCACCGAACTCGACGACACGACGCGCAACGCGGTCGCGGCGACGCTGCACCAATACACGGGGCTTCCGGTCGCCTACATCGTGAAGGCCGACCTGCGGATCGATGGTGGCGAATTCGAGCAGACGCTGCAGGACAGCACCGACACGACCACCGGCCGGCTCGACTCGCGCTTCTCCGGGCCAGACATGGACCCCCTGAACCAGCGCGCCGAATACGACCCGCTGGAGGCGGCGATCGCCTCGGCCTACGTCTCGGCCTTCAACGACTATGTCCGGAGGGACCTGGACTATGGCCGGGACCTGACCTACAAACCTTTCATCGAGGTATGGAAGACCTGGGACTTCCAGCATCAGCCGCCGGGGGCGCCGCGAAAGCTGCCGCGAGCCATGAACCTCATGCCGGACCTTGCGACGGCGATGAAGGCCAACCCGAATCTCAGGATCATGGTCAACGGCGGCTACTACGACATCGCGACACCCTTCTACGAGGGCTGGTACGAGATGCACCACCTGCCGATCCCGGCGAAGCTCGGCGGGAACATCGAGTATCACTACTACCCGTCGGGGCACATGGTGTACGCGCACCTGCCTTCGCTGAAGGCGCTGCACGACAACGTCGCGGCCTTCATTCGCCGCACCGACAACCTGCACTAGGCCGGGATCAGTTTCCGGCGGGAACCTTGCATCCGGCGACGGTCTCGACCATCGCCAGCACCGGTTCCCAGTCGCGACCCGTACCGCTCTTGAACTGGGCGTTGATGTAGTAGCGCTTGCACGGCGCGAGATCGACCTCGACGGTGGCGTCGGTGCCCGAAAAGCCCTTGCGCGTCGGCGACTGCACGACGATCGCGCGCTTGCCCGGCTCGACCTTGACGACGCGGTCCGTCTCGCTCTTGCCGTCGATCTGCTTGATGATCGCGCCGGTCAAGTTCAGCTTCGCCTTCGACCACTGGACCCCAGTCACCTCGCTCCAGGTCGGCCCCCACTTTTCGATCGCGCCCGCGCCGGGCGCGGTCGCGAGCGCCGCAAGCGCGAGCACGCCGGCGATCCGGAGGTTCATTTCTTCTGCGTCGGCGTCACGGAGACCGCCACCGCCTCGGTATAGGTCGCTTCGATCTGGTCGCCGATCGCGATCAGCTTGAACTGCTCGGGGTCGCGCACGTCGAGTTCGACGGTGCGGCGCGGTCCGCGTACCGTGACGGTCTGAGTGGCCGGGTCGAGGCCGACGACGTCGCCGACGACCGTGACCTGGCGGCCTCCGATCGCTCCCGGGGTCTCGCCGGGCTTGGCCGTCGCGGAACCGCCGCGCTCGCTGCGGGCCACCGGCGCACCGCCGCCCTTCTTGAGCTCGAGCACCAGCGACTCGAGATACTGCAGGGTCACCGTCTGGCCGGCCTCGAGCTGGGCGAAGTTCTTGACCTCCGGGCCGGCGACAACGGTGATCTCGTTGCCTTGCGGGCCTTTGAGGGTCACCTCACGCGTCTTGGCGTCGACGTGGGTGATCGTCGCTTCGACGTCGATCGTCCGCGCGACGCCGGCAACGCCCGGCGCCTTGCCAGCGATCACCTGCTGGGTCTGGGCGCCTGCCGGCAGGGCGAGGGCGGCGCCGAGTGTGAGGATTGCAGCGAAGATCAACTTGCGCATTTTGTGCTCCGATCCGATTGAAGAATGCGTTGAATGAAAAAAAGTCTCGCGTCACTTCGGCGCGGTCGGCGTCCAGCCCGGACCTGGGTCGAAGCGCGTGATGCGACGCGCGATCTTCGCCGTCTCCGGCCCGAGATCCTTCTGGTAGACGACGCCGTCGTGATTGACCATGAAGGTCATCACCCCCGAGTTTTCGTACCTGGCGGGATAGGCGATCGCAGCGAATCCGCCGATCCTCCAGCCGCGAACGACGTAGTCGGATGCGCCGCCCTTGGCGTGCGGCCCCTGGCCTTTGAGCATCCGGAAGTAGTAGCCGTGATAGGGCGTCGGGCCCTTGCTGCTCTTCGTGTAGCCCTCGGCCGTCGCTCCGGTCACCAACGGGCCGAGCGGACTCTCGGGTTCGCCCGCCTTGGTCGGCCAGTACAGGCCGTCCTGCTTGCCGGGGCTGCTGATGAACTTGCCCGCATACTCCGGCACGCCATTGCGGTTGTGATCCGCCGAGGCGTAGTCGTGCTCGGCATCGACGATCGCCAGCATCACGTTGATGACCGCGAGCTCGTTGGCGCCGATCCTGCGTGCGAGCAGCTCGGTCTTGCCGGCCCGGGTATCGAAGTGCCAGCCCGCACCGGCCTTGACCAGCGGAAATGCGAACGGCCAGTCGTCCGGCCCGATCTCGAGCGTCGCGCGCGTCTCGCCGTCGGTCGCGATCGTGTGCTTCTGGTCGTACGCGGCGACGAATTTCGCTGCCGCCGCGCGGTCCGCGCTGGCGTCGCCCGACGATATCCAGTTGCCGGCGTCGGCGCCGAGGATCGCCAGCATCGCGGCCCGGTCATGGGCCCTCACGGCCAGCACCAGGGCGCTCGCTGCAGCCTCGGCGGAATCGAACGAGCGTTGCGCGGTCGCTGCGGTTGCCGCGCCGACGGGCGCCGCGAAGCACATCGCGAGCAGCGCGACCACCGCGCCGCGCCAGCCGCGGGCGCGGATCCGCGGTATCGAGTCGAGGGTATGAATCATTGCTTCACGCTCCATGCGATGCGTTGGGGCCTTGGCTGTACCGGTCGTGTTCATCGCCGTCCTCCGCCACCGCGACCGCCCCCGCCCCCGGCACGACCGCCCCCGCCGGCGCTGCGGCCGCCGCCACCGCTCGGACGCGACGCGCTCGAGCTCGCGCGCGCGCTGTTCATGCTCGACGATCCGCGACTGCTCGCGGCCTGGGTCTGGGCACGGTTGCCGGTGTCGAACGCCGAGGCGCTCCGCGTGCCTGACATGTCGCGGCTCGCTGCCTGGCCGCCGGCTCCGCGGCTTTCGCGCGAGGCGGCCGTCGGACCCGCGCCCCGATCCGCAGCACCGCCCCCTGCCCTCGCCGCCTTCTGGCCCGCTTCGGCACGACCGCGGTACGCGTCGCGCGATTGCGCACCCGGCGAAGCGCCTCGGTTGTACTTCTGCGCAACCGCCTGGTTCTTGTATGGAACGGCTCCTCGACGGTCGGCGTTGTGCTGCCAGTTGCCGTTCGAGATGTTGGTCTTGTTGAAGTTGTTGTACCGGTTGACGTTGACGTTGACGTCCCCGCGACCCCAGTTGCAGTTGCCCCACAACGCTGCCCCGACGACGACCCCGGTGGCAAATGCCAGGCCCGGCGCAGCGATGTACCCCGGCGGATAGTAGTAGTACGGCGGATAGGCCGGATACGGCCACGCGCCATAGACGACGGTCGGGTTGTACGTCGGTACGTAGACGACCTGCGGGTCGCTCGGCTCGATCTTGATGATCGTCGTCGTGCCTTCCTTCTCGGTGACCACCTTCTGCTGCTGCGAATCCTTGAGGTTGCCGCTGGCCGCCGCTTTCGCGCGCAGGCTCTGCGCGGTCGCCAGGACATCCTTCTGCTGGGCGAGGAAGGCGTCGCCCAGCTTCTGCGTCCACTCGAGCTTTTCGCTCATCATCGTCAGCACCTGCGGGAAAGGCGTCAGCGACTTCACCGACGGGTCCCAGGACTGCTGCTGCAGCGCGTCCTCCAGGGCCTTGTCCTTGAGGTTCGGATTGGCCTTCACCCAGCGCTCGGCGCTGACGACGTCCAGCGGGTAGGTCGACGCCATCAGCACCTGGGCGAGCAGGTCGTCCGGATAGAGTGCGATCGGCGCGACCAGCTGGTCGAGCTCTTCCTGCGAGAACGTGCCCGCCTCCGCGGGCTGCCCGGCGGCGGAGGCGGGCGCCGAGGGTGGCTGCGCCGGCGCCGGCGCCTGCGCCCCGACGATTCCGGACCAGCCGAACACGACGACCGTTGCGGATGCGACGAAGCGGGCACCCGCCGAGTACGTAGACCGCAGTTTCATTCCTGTCTCCCCGGCGCCCGATGCGCCAGTAACTTCACGGCCCGTCACTTGACGGTGTATCCGCGGCCCTCGAGGCAGGCGGCACGTGCCTTGGAATAACTTGCCTGCTGCGCCGACGATGCCTGCTGCTGTTGCTGCGTCGCCTGCTGCTGCTGCGCCGCATTCTGCCGGCGGCTCTGGGCTCGTGCCGCTGCAGCCCCAGCTGCGGCACCCGCACCGGCATCGCCGCCGACGATCTCGCCGACGACGGCGCCGCGCGCCGCGCCGCGGGCTCCGGCCCCCGGCGTGACCCCGGTGGCTGTGGTCTTCGGCGGTGGCGGCGCGGACTGGGCCGGCGGCTTCGCCGGATCGACGCCGCTCTGCTTGACCGCCCACTGGTGGCATTCCGCCTCGTCCTTCTTCTGCTGGTCGGCCGATTGGCCTTTTGCCGGGTAGACGTATTGCTGTGCCAGCGCGCTCGACACCAGGAGTCCGCCGCTGATGGCGAGCGCCACGATTCGCTGCAGTCGCTTGTTCATGAACATTCCTTCCTTTCGATTCGATGCAGGCATCGGCGCCCTGATCGGAACCCGATCCCTGCGATCCACGCCCCCGGTGCAGGGCTCGATCATCGGGTTGATGTGGTTGATGCAGGAATGCCCGCGCTCGCGATGCCGTCCGCCGCGGGGCTTTCAGGTTCGGTCGCCGCAGTCGGCGTCGCGGGTTCAAAGCCGCCCCCGAGCGCCAGGTAGAGGTTCACGCGCTGCACCAACCGGTCCGTCTGTACCTGGAGCAGCGCCGTGCGCGCGCCGTAGAGTGCGACGCTCTGCTGCAGCACCGCACGCAGATCACCCGACCCCACCTTGTAGCGGACCTCTGCAAGCTGCAATGCGCGCGCATCGCTCGCGGCGGCACGCGCCAGGATCGCTGCGCGCGCGTCCGCGGCCGATGCGGCGGACAGCGCGGCCTCGACTTCACCGAAGGCACGCTGGGCGATGCGTCCGTAGTCCGCGATCGCGAGCTTCTGCTCGGCAGTGCGGATGTCGACCTGGGCCTGGAGGGAATAGCCATTGAAGAT
This sequence comes from Casimicrobiaceae bacterium, assembly GCA_035470905.1. Taxonomy (GTDB): domain Bacteria; phylum Pseudomonadota; class Gammaproteobacteria; order Burkholderiales; family Casimicrobiaceae; genus VBCG01. Next base: position 19,284 of record DATIQL010000098.1, on the reverse strand, counting down.
CGGCGCGACGATGTTCCCGCCGAGGCTCCACACCGGATTGTCGTGGTTCTCGAGGACGAAGAGGCTGCTCGAGATCGCCGACACCCCTGCGGTCAGCGCGATCTTGGGGAGCCGTGCGGCCTTCGCCTCGGCGACGTTGTAAAACGCCGCATCGACGCGCCGCTCGGCCGCGATGACGTCGGGCCGCCGCTCGAGCAGCTCCGAAGGCAGTCCGACCGGTACCGGACCCGGCAGCGGGGGCAGTGCGGTCGCCACGTCGACGGCTGCGGCCGGATACCGACCGACCAGCGTTTCCAGCGCGCGCAGCGCCTGCTGCTGGGCGAAGACGAGCCTTTGCGCGGCATCACGCGAGGTTTCGAGATTGGATTGCGCCACCGCGACGTCGTATTCGTCGCCCGGACCGACACGCTGCCGGTCGTGCGCGAGGCTCAGCGCGTGCTCCGACGCGCGGACGATGTCTCCGGCGATCGCGAGCTGCAGCCTCGCCTCGATCGCCAGCATCCAGCTCTTGGCGACCATCGCCGCGATCGACTGCCGCGCGTATTCCGCGTCGGCGAGCGCCGATTCGTAGTGCTGCGCGCCGGCTTCGCGCTGGGCGCGCACCCGACCCCACAGGTCGAGTTCCCAGTTGGCCAGCAACCAGACGCCGGTCACCTCCGATCCGTCTCCGCCGCCCTTGCCCCCGCCGTGCGCCAGCAGATTGACGGCGGGATAAATCGTGCTCCCGGCGAGCTTGGCGTAGCCTGCCGCCTGCTCGACGCGCGCGGCGGCGATGCGAAGGTCGGTGTTGTAGGCCAGCGCCTCCTTGACCAGCAAGTCGAGCTGCGCGTCACCGAAGATCGCGAGCCACTGGTCGCCGACCGCACCGGGCGTTCCGCCTGGTGCAGTCCACGTTCCCGGGACGTTGAGGTTGGGCAGCGACTGGGCGCGGATCTCGTCGGGCTTGGGTGGAGACTCGAGCGCGCAGCCCGCCAGCGCAACCGCGGCGAGCAGCGACAGGCAGGAAAGGCGCACGCGCGCAGTCATCGCTTCAGTGCAGCTTCAGGACCAGGTAGTTGATATACGAACCGACGCGGAGGATCACCTTCCGGATGATCTGGATGGCCTCGACGTGGTCGGTGTAGATCGCCGCATTGCCGGCGGCGCCGGCAGCGAGAAAGAGTTCCTTGTCCTTGTCGGTGAGGTCGAACTTGACGGCGAAGCGCTGCGGCGGTGCAGCGAGCACCCCAGTCATCGGGATCGAGCCTCCCGCCTGCAGCTGACCGGCTCCCTGCGCCCAGACAATCGAGTCGACCGCGCCCTTGATGATCTTGCCCGGATAGGTGAGCAGCGCGATCTCCACCTCATCGCCCGGGACGACCGCCCACAGCTCGTTCTGGGCGTACAGCGCCACGACCGAGCCGGTGGTCTCGACCAGCGTCATCACCGGAGCGATCGGCAGCGCGGCGACGAAACCCCCGGGCCGCAACTGCAGGTTGATCACGTAGCAGTCGCAAGGCGAGCGGGTGGTCGTCTGGTCGAGGTCCCACTGGGCACTCGCGAGCTGGGCCCGGATCTGCGCGACCTGCGCGTATTCGCCGTCGACCTTGGCGCCCAGCTGTTGCTCGACCTGGCCGCGGCCGGCGACGGCCTGGGCTTCCCCTGCCCGCGCCTGGGCCTCGGCGTCGCGCGCAGCCGTGAGCTGCCCGGTCAGATCGGCGAGGTTGGTCTCGGCCTGCTCGAGATCGAATTTCGAGCCGGCCCCGCTTGCCACCAACTCGCGATTCTGCGCGACGCGCTTCTTCGCGAGATCGAGATTGGCATTGACCTGGACGATCTTCGACCCCGCCTGCGCGACTGCGCTCTTCGACTCGGCGATCTTGGCCTGCGCGCCCTTGAGCGATTCCTGCAGCTGCTTCTCCTGGCCGATCGCGTTCGCGAGCTGGGCCTGCAGCGTGTTGACCTGCAACTGGTACGGCGTCGGGTCGATCCTGAACAGCACGTCGCCCTTCTTCACCGGCACGTTGCCTTCGGTGACAGGGACGTCGATCACTCGCCCGCGCACCTGCGACACGATGGGGATGGTGTAGCGGAATACCCGGACGTCACCCGACGAAGGTGCGACGACGTTGAGGGTCAGGATCAGCATCGTCAGCCCGACGATCGGGATGACGACGACGGTGACCTGGGAATAGATGTTCCAGGGCAGCCACTTGAACTTGATGAAGATCAGCCAGACGAAGAACGAGTAGATGCCGAGCAGGAGGATTTCCATTACGGATTGCCTCCCGCTGCCTGGGGCGCCGCCGGGGCCGCGGTCCCCGGTGCCGCCCGGAGCTGCGCAAGCTCGTCGCGCAGCCGTTTCAGATCGGGTGGCAGCGCGCCCCTGTCCGCCATCGCGTCGAGCTCGCTCTTCAGATGCTCGATCTCATCGTGCAGCAGCCCCCCACTCTTCGCCTGCTCGCCCATCTCCCTGAAGAAGGACTCGTGCTTGTCGGTGCCGTAGGCCATCTTGTAGCCGACGGGCTTGGTGAAAGCCCAGAGCCAGGCGAACGGCCAGAGCAGCCCCCCGAAGACCAGCGACAGCAGGCACAGCGTCTGGATCGCCTGCGCCTGTGGATGATGGCGCTTCTCGGCGAACCGCTCCGGCAGCACGTGGACCAGCCAGAACACGGCGATGCCGACCACCGGAACCATGATGATCACGATCCAGGTAAGCACGTCCGCGACGGTGTCCTCCATCTTCGCGCTGGCAAGCGCCGCACCCGCAGCACCGAGCCCACAGGCGAGCACCGCGGCCCGCGCAGCGACCGACACCGGGCGCCGTCGATGCGGGCGGCTCGACAATTCGGATTGAAGTTTCATGGTCGATGTCGAATCGCTGTTTCGTGGAGCGGCGCACAAGGGCGATAGCGCGCAGTGTCCGGCGCCTCGCCATGGTGATTAGCTGCGGCGAGGCCGTCTTTGCATTTCTCGACAGATCCGATCATTGCACCGCGGCCGACATGGCCCATTGACGTGCGTCAATCCGCCATCGAAGCTTCCCGCGCAGCGGGCGTCGGTCTGTATTGCGACAGCATCGCCGGCGCGCTGACGATAGCGGAGGGCCTTGCAGGCCTTCGTCTAGTGACTCGCCGGCCCCGCCGCCCCTTCGGACTGCGGGTGGCTCGCGGGCGTCCGGGACACGGGCTCCCCGGTGATTTCGGGCGGGACGCCGCGCACGAGGCGAGGCGCCGCCGCGTCCGATCGGCGCGCAGCCTCGCGCCGCCACCGGCCCGGTGTGGTCCCGGACCAGCGCCTGAACGTGCGCATGAAGGCGCTGACCCCGCTGTACCCGAGCGTCGCTGCGACGTCGTCGAGGGAGACCCGCGAGCCTGCAAGGAGCTCGCGCGCAACCGCGAATCGGGTCTGGTCGAGGACCTGCTGGATCGTCACGCCTTCCGCCCTGAGCCGACGGTTGAGGGTGCGCCGGTGCATCGAGAGCATTCCCGCGAGGGCGTCGCCGGAGCTCTTGCCGGACAGGAGCATGACGCGCAACGCCCGATGTACCTGCTGAAGCAACGGCCCCGAGCCTGCCTGCGCAGCGCGCTGCTGCGCTGCACGCAGGCGCCGCGGATCGGCGCCCTCGACGGGTCGGTTCATCCAGTGCACCGGGAACCGCAGCGCGCAGACCTCGGAATTGAAGCGCGGCGAAACCCTGAAGACGTTGCGGTACGGCCAGATATCCGGCGGTGCGGCATGCGGAAAGAGGACCTCTGCGGGCACGAAATCCGGACCGCAGATCTCGCGCAGGACGTTGAATCCCACCGCAAGGGCCGTGTCGTAGATCAGTTCCCGGCCCGTGGCGGCAGTCCCGTAGATTGCATAGCCAAGCTCAACGGTCTCGCCGCGTGGCATCAGGTACGCGAGACCGCCATCGCTGTTCAGATGTTGGTGCATGGCGAACGACTGCAGAGCCTCGCCTACGGTCGCGGAATTTGCCACGATTTCGCCGGCGACCCCGAGGTCGGCAAGGTGCCACATCCGACCGGCGAGGAGGCCGAGGTGCCCGCAATTGCAGCTGTCTGCCGACTCACGAAGGAATCGTCCCAGCGCGGAATAGGAAATCCGCTGTCCGGGTTCATCCAGCGCGTCTGGAGCAAGGCCCGCCTGCGCCAGCAGTTTGACTGGATCGGCCCCGAGCTGCCGGATCAGCGCCGGCAATTGCGACAGCGCACCCACGTGCTGGGTCGGCTCGGTGGCGGAAAGCGCCCGCGACCCGAATTCGAGCACCTCGCGTGTCGATCGCAGCATCAGGACCCCACCCTCTTCTTTGGCGTTCGCGCAAGCCTCGCGCAATGGCCGGGTGGCGTATTGATCCATGTCAAGAAAGGCGAACCGGTGGGCTTGGACAACGTTCGGGCCCCAGGGCGTGGTAACCGGCCCCGCACAGGGCGTTGGTCGGCATCGACCGCGCACCGCTGGATGGGTCTTTGTCGAGAAGTGGCAGGACGGCGACCGTCGCTTTCGCCCATCGTTCGGGCTGGGAGATCGCGCGTTTCCGTGCAATTGGAACGTACGCTGTTCGCCGTCGCGACCGAGGACGGAGCGCGGGCAGCGGGGATTGCCTGCAATGGGAGCCTACGTCGAGGTCGCGCACTTGGACCATGTCCAACCCGGAACCGGGACGCTGGTCGCCGTTGGCGATCGTGCTGCCGCGTTGTTCAACGTCGACGGCCACATGTTCGCGATCGAGGACACATGCGTCCGCTGCGGCTCGTCGCTCGCTTCGGGTGCGGTTCACGATCACGACGTGGTCTGCTCCGGCTGCCATTGGCGCTATGACATCAGGACGGGTTGTGTAAGCGGAGTGCCCGCGCTGTGCATCGATACCTTCGAGGTCGAGGTCGTGGATTCCAGGGTCATGGTCGCGACCACCGCGACATCGGGTTGCCGGAAAACGTGAGCGCCTCGGACGCGTCCCTCGCGCGCGCGACCCTCGCACGCGTGATTCGCATCGTCTCTCCGGCGCCGCGCGATGGCTGACGACGCGGCGGCGCTTCAGGCCAGCCGCGAACCGGTCCGGGGCTGGCGCGCCCTCTTCCCTCCGGCGCAGTGGCTTCCCGGCTACCGGGGCGCCTGGTTGCGGCACGACGCCGTCGCGGGCATCACGCTGGCCGCCTATGCGATTCCCGTCTCGCTCGCCTACGCGTCGCTCGCCGGCCTCCCGCCGCAGCAGGGCATCTACTGCTATCTGGTGGCCGGCCTCGCCTATGCGTTGTTCGGCACCTCGCGCCAACTCGCCATCGGGCCGACGTCGGCGATCTCGCTGCTCGTGGGCACGACGGTCGCGGGAATGGCCGCAGGCGATCCGGAGCGATGGACCCAGATCGCCGCACTCGTCGCGCTGCTCTTCGCCGCGATGAGCGTCGTCGCTTGGGCGCTGCGGCTGTCGTCGATCGTCAACTTCATCAGCGAGACGATCCTGCTCGGCTTCAAGGCCGGCGCGGCGCTCACCATCGCGATGACCCAGTTGCCGAAGCTCTTCGGCGTTCGCGGCGGCGGCGAATCGTTCTTCGAGCGGGTATGGACGCTCGGCAGCCAGATCCCCGACACCAATCCGGCGGTGCTCGCCTTCGGACTGACCGCCATCGTGCTGCTCGTCGCGGGGGAAAAGCTCCTGCCTTCGCGCCCCATCGCGCTGCTGGTCGTCATCGCCTCGATCGTCGCCCTGACGGTGACGCCGCTCGCCCAGTTCGGATTCAAGACGGTCGGCCTGCTGCCCTCGGGACTTCCCCACCCGCAACTTCCGTCGCTGCGTGCGCGCGACGTCGATGGCGTCATCCCGCTTGCATTCGCCTGCTTCCTGCTCGCCTACATCGAAGGTGTATCGGCGGCGCGAGCGCTCGCCCGGAAGAACGGCTACGAGATCGACGCGCGCCAGGAGCTCTTTGCATTGGGAGCCGCGAATCTGGCCGCGGCAATCGGACAGGGCTACCCGGTCGCCGGCGGCCTGTCGCAATCGACCGTCAACGACAAGGCCGGCGCCAGGACGCCTCTCGCGCTGGTCTTCGCATCGGCCGCCATCGGGCTGTGCCTGCTGTACCTCACCGGTCTGCTGCGCAACCTCCCGGACGTCGTGCTGGCGGCGATCGTCCTGGTCGCGGTGAAAGGGCTGGTCGACCTCAAGGAGCTGCGCCGGGTCTGGGCGCTGAGCCGGATGGAATTCGCGGTGGCGATGGCCGCCCTCGCAGGCGTGCTGCTGCTCGGCATCCTCAAGGGCGTCCTGCTGGCGGCGATCATCTCGATGCTGCTGCTGATCCGCCGCGCAGCGAATCCCCACGTGGCGACGCTGGGGCGGGTTCCCGGCACGCAGCGGTACTCGGACCTGGAGCGCAATCCCGACAACGAGACCGTCCCCGGTGTGCTGATCGTGCGCGTGGAAGCGGGGTTGTTGTACTTCAACGTGGCCCACGTGCGCGATCGCGTCCGCGGCCACGTCGCAGCGGCGGGAGACGCGCTGCGCCTCGTCGTCTGGGACCTGTCCACGTCGCCCTACGTCGACATTGCCGGCGTTCGCCTGCTGGGGGAACTGCAGCGTGAGTTCGCGGCGCGCGCTGTGACGCTGCGCCTGGTCGACGCCCGCGCCTCGGTGCGCGATCTGATCCGCAAGGAGCTCGGCATGAGCGTCGGCGAGGTCAGCCGGCGGACCTCGATCGACGATGCCGTCGCGGCCGGTGCCTGAGGCTGCACCCGCCGCCGGCCCCGTGGCGGGGAGGCAGGCGGATGCGCGACTGCGACTCAGTACTGCTCGGGAATGTACTTGAACGGGTAGTTCGTCTCGCGGTAGTCGCCCTGCTTCTGCCGCTTGGGCAGCTTGATCTTCTCGCGCGGCGCCGTTTCGTAGGGAATGCGCCCCAGGAGGTGCTTGATCACGTTGAGCCGCGCGCGCTTCTTGTCGTTCGAGGGGACCACGAACCAGGGCGCCCACGAGGAATCGGAGGCCTGGAACATCTCGTCGCGAGCCCGCGAATAGTCGAACCATCGGCTGTACGACTTGAGGTCCATCGGCGAGAGCTTCCAGATCTTGCGGCCGTCGTGGATGCGCTGCTCGAGCCGGCGCGTCTGCTCGTCCATCCCGACCTCGAGCCAGTATTTGAGCAGAATGACGCCCGACTCGACGATCGCCTTCTCGACCAGCGGCACCCCCATCAGGAAGCGCCTCGCCTGCTCGTCGGTGCAGAATCCCATCACCCGCTCCACGCCGGCGCGGTTGTACCAGCTGCGGTCGAAGATGACGATCTCGCCGGCAGCCGGCAGATGGGGAATGTAGCGCTGCAGGTACATCTGCGATTTCTCGCGCTCGGTCGGCGTGGGCAGCGCCACCACGCGGAACACCCGCGGGCTCACGCGCTCGGTGATCGCCTTGATCGTGCCGCCCTTGCCGGCACCATCGCGGCCTTCGAAGACGATGCACACCTTGAGTCCGGCGTGCTGGACCCACTGCTGCAGCCGGACCAGCTCGACATGCAGTTCGCGCAGCGCCTTTTCGTATTCCTTGTTGGACAGCGGCTCGACGGCGCCTTCGACGGGAGCCTTCCCGCCGCGATCCGGTGCGCGACCGCGCGTCACGGCCTTGGTTGCCGCCTTCGCCGCCCTTGGTGTCCGGTCGCTCACCGCTGGCTTCGCTGCAGCCTTGTCCCCGGACGCCTTGCCCTTCTTCACCTTGCCGTCACGCGCCATCGCCTCAGGCTCCTCTCGTGGCTGTCGGTTTCACGTCGATTGCCGACGTCGCCTGCGCGACGCCAGGATGCTGCCACTCTAAGGCAGCGCTGCGCGCAGCGGATGATCCAGCGCAAAGTTTCTGCGACTCGCTCCACGGGCCGGCAGCCCCCGCCGCCATCGTTCAGGCGGCCCGGGTCCCGAAGCGGCGTCGGGGCGCAGTCGCCTCGGTCTCGGCGTTCTCCAGGTCGGAGACATAGCTGCGGCCTGCGACGACGAACAGGGCGGCCGCAGGAAGGCAGAACAGCGGCACCACCGACAGCGCGAAGGGCAATCCATAGGCATCCGACAGGACGCCGGCGACGAGCGGGCCCGCAGCGAGTCCGAACAGGTTCTGGGTCAGTGAAAGCATCGCGGCCGCCGTCGCGCGAACGGCGGGATGGACGACGTCGATCACCACCGCGGCGACCGGACCGATGCTGGCGGTCATCATCAGCGCGCCTGCGATGAGCAGGCCGAACTGCGCGGCACCCGGCGGCATGCGCCCGAACGCGTAGCACATGACAATCGCGGTCAGCACGGCGGCCACGGCCGGGACCTGGAGGCGTGCCCGGGGAAAACGCGAGCTCATGCGGTCCGCCAAGGCGCTCCAGAGCACGGCTCCGACCCCGCTCACCAGCACGACGATGCCCGTTCCGAGCCCGGCCATGTCGGCTGCGAGTCCGTAGTAGCGGTGAAAATAGCTCGGGAGCCAGGCGAAGGTCGTCGACACCGTCACGAGCTGCAAACCGGCGCCCACGCAGGTCACGATGGCCGTCCGCGGCTTCAGGAGCGCCGCAACGATTCCGCTCGCCGCCATCGTCCCGCCGCGGCTGTCGCCCGGCGTCCCCGGCAGCGGGTCGGCCCCGCGGTCGCGCACGATCAGCAGGAACAGCAGCGCCAGGACGATCCCCGGCATCCCGACCACGCCGAACCCTGCCTGCCAGCCCCAGCGTTGCGCGATGATGCCGCCCAGCACGACGCCGAGCACCGAGCCGACCAGGGCGGCCGCGAGGAAGGCGCCGAGTACGGTGCTGCGCATGCGCGCCGGGAACAGGCCGGCGAGCAGCGCAGCGCCGGCCGGACCGAATGCGGCCTCGCCGAAGCCGACGATCCCGCGCGCGGCGAGCAGTTGCCCATAGCTGCCCGCCCATCCGCAGGCGATCGTCGCCGCGCTCCACAACAGCGCCATCAGGAAGATGCTCTTGATGCGACTCCAGCGGTCGGCGAGCAGCGACAGCGGCACGCTTCCGAGGGCCACGACGATCGAGACGACCGAGACCAGGCCGCCGAGTCGACCATCCGACAGGTTCCACTGCGCTTTCAGATGCGGGAACATCGACACGACCACCTGGCGGTCGACGTGGTTGATCACCATCAGGGCGAATGCGATCGCGAACACCGACCACGCGTAAGCACCCGGCGCAGGGCCATGCACGGCCGGTCCGCGGTCGCCTAGCGCCATGCGTCGTTGACCTCGACAGAGATCGCGTGGCCGACCGTGCTGTACGCGCAATGCAGCGACGTTGGCATCCTGGAACCGCGCTGGCCGGGACTCGCGGGCTTGCCGCCTGCAGGTACCATACCCGAAATGCCGCGATCCGCGACACGATCCCGCGCCCCGGAGAACGGGCAGTGTGCGGCCGGCCTCGGCCACCACGGAGTGCCGCTGAACTGATGCCGCGATGCACAAGGTCGGCCGTTCCGATCCTCACCCTGTTGCTGCTCGTCATCTGCGCGCCAATCGCGCGCGGCCAGGACATCGAGCCCCGCAGCTACTCTAACGCGCCGGTCGGGGTGAACTTCCTCATCGCCGGCTATGGCTACGCGCAAGGCGGCCTGTCCTCCGATACGTCGCTGCCGATCACCGATGCGCACCTCAAGACGCCGGCCGCGGTTCTCGCCTACGCGCGATCGCTCGACGTGTTCGGCATGTCCGGCAAGTTCGACGCGATCGTGCCCTACGGCTGGCTGTCGGGGTCGGCGAGTTACCAAGGAGCGCCCCTGACCCGCGAGGTCAACGGATTCAACGATCCCAAGTTCCGGGTGTCGGTCAACTTCTACGGCGCACCGGCGCTCAGCGCGGCCGAGTTCAGGGACTACCACCAGGACCTGATCGTCGGCGCGAGCCTGCAGGTGTCGGTCCCCGTGGGACAGTACGACAGCAGCCGGCTGGTGAACCTCGGCACCCATCGCTGGTCGTTCAAGCCTGAGCTGGGCATCTCCAGGACCGCGGGCCCCTGGACACTGGAGTTCGCGGCCGCAACGACGTTCTACACCGACAACGACAGCTTCTACGGCGGCAATCGCCGCTCGCAGGATCCGGTCTACTCGATGCAGGGGCACGCCATCTACAACTTGCGCTCGGGGATCTGGACCTCGCTCGACGTGACCTACTTCGCCGGCGGTCGCACGAGCATCAACGACGTGCGCAACAGCGACCTGCAGCAGAACTGGCGCGTCGGAGCCACGGCGGCTTTCCCGATCGATGTCCGCAACTCGGTCAAGCTCTACGCCAGCAGCGGCGTATCGGCACGAACCGGCAACAACTTCGACCTCTTCGGCATCGCGTGGCAGTATCGATGGGGCGGCGGAATCTGACCCACAGTCAGTCGCTCCCGCCACGTCGCATCACCCACCCAGCGCCTTGACGGCGCCGATCAGCGCGGCGCCGAGCAGCAGCATCAGCAGGCCGGTCCGCAGGGGATGCGCATGCCCTGCGTAACGCCCAAGCGCATGTCCGGCGACGAAGAGCATCGCGAGCGTCACCCCGCGCGAGACCCGCATCGCGAGCGCCACATCGTCTATCAGCATGAACGGGACGACGACCGGGAACGTCGCGAGGACGACGAGCAGGAAGATTCCGGTCGCCTCCCGGTAATCGCTTGCATGGAGACCGGAACGATCGGGTATGGCGGTGGCAAGCAGCCTGCGCCGCATGCCTTCGAGTTCATCCGGCCCGGTGATGGCGACGACGTGCGGCGGCAGCGCCTCTCCTATCAGGCGATGTGCCGTCGCCGGCGCGGCACCGGTGACCTGTCTTGCCAGGGACCGGTTGCGCGTACGCGCGGTCAGCGCGCGCACGAGGTACATGACCGCATCGACGAGGCCCCACGCGAGGTTGCACCCCAGCGCGGCGCCCATGATCGACCGGACCTCGTTGCGCCCTGCATCGGCGACCGACAGCGATCCGACGATCGTGACCGCCATGATCAGGCCGAACAGGATCTCGGATATCCGATCGATGGGATCGAGCATCCGCCGGCGCTCCGCGCTTTCCATCGTCTCCATCCGATCCTCCGACTTGAATACCGGTCAATTCGTTGTCACACTCGCCGCCACCCGCAACCACGCCTCGCGGCCGCCCCTGACCATCATGCCCACGCCCGGTCCAGACATCGCCCCATCGCAAGGCTGGCGCGCCAGGGCCGGCGCGCACGCGCGCGCCCAGTGGCGCCGCGCCAAAAAATACATCAAGAAGAAGCTGCTGTGGGGCCACCTGTACCGGGCCACGAGCTACATGAAGTCGGCCCTCTGGATCGTGCCCCTGGCCGCGATCGTCCTCGTGCTCGTCGTCGCGCCCGTTATCCGCGCCCTGGACCCCTGGATCGGCTGGCGGCTTCTCGACCTCAGTGTCTCCGGCGCCCAGGCCCTGTACCAGACGGTCATCACGCTCACGCTTTCGTTCATGGTATTCACGTTCGGCTCGCTGCTGGTCGCGATCCAGATTGCCGGCGGGCAGCTCACTCCGCGCATCATCGCGACGACCTTGCTGCGCGACAACGTCGTCCGATACTGCGTCGGCCTGTTCGCTTTCAGTCTGGTGTTCGCCGTGATGTCGCTCAACCGCCTCGAGTCGCAGGTCCTGCAACTCGGCGTGTTCATCACCGCCATGCTGGGCATCGCGTGCATGGCGGTGTTCCTGTTCTTCATCGATTATGCCGCACGGTTGCTGCGGCCGGTCAGCATCCTCGCGCGCATCGGCAACGACGCACTTTCGGTGATCGATTCGGTCTATCCGGATCCGGCAACCGACGCACCCGATGTCAATGCTGGCACTTCGGCACGGCCCGTGTCCCCGCGCCGGGTCGTCGATCATGCTGGCGAGGCCGGGATCGTACTCGCCGTGGACCTCGAGACCCTCGTGCGCGAGGGGCTGCGATTCGACGGTGTGATCGAGTTCATTCCCCAGGTCGGCGATTTCGTCTCCCGTGAGGAGCCTCTGTTCGCCCTGTACGGCGGAGCCGAGGGGATCGAAGATCGGAAGCTGCGGGCGGCGGTCGCGTTCGGCGCGGAACGGACTCTGGAACAGGACCCGATCTTCGGCTTCCGAATTCTGGTCGACATTGCGCTCAAAGCCCTGTCGCCTGCGATCAACGACCCCACGACGGCGGTGTGTGCGATCGATCAGGTCCATCGCCTGCTGCGGGAGGTGGGCAGGCACCACCTGCGGGGCGAGGAGATCGCCGACTATGCGGGTCGCACGCGCGTCATTTACCGAACGCCGAACTGGGAAGATTTCGTTCACGTCGCCTGCAACGAGATCCGGAGCTGTGGCGCAAACAACGTCCAGGTCGCACGCCGTCTGCGGGCGATGCTCGACAATCTGGTCGCGTCGCTGCCCGACTACCGCCACCCCCCGCTGACCGAGGAGCGGGAACGGCTGGACCAGGTGATCGAAACGTCTTACAGCCTGCCGGAAGACCGGGCCCTCGCCCGCATCCCGGATTCGCAGGGGCTGGGGGGATCGTCCGGCGCACGGGCATTGGGCTGATGCCGGTAACGGGCCCGATACCGGAGTGGCTGCTGACGGCGGTCGCGGCGGCGACCATCTTCACCGTCATGCTCGATGTCGGCCTGGGGGTCATGCTGCGCGAGTTCCGGTGGGTCTGGCGCCATCCGGGCCTGGTCGCAAGGGGCCTTTTCGCCGTGCTGATTGCCGTGCCTGTGCTGGCGCTGCTCGTCTGCCGGCTGCTTGGCATTCCCCGGGCGGTCGAGATCGGCATCGTGCTGATGGCCATTTCACCGGGCGCGCCGGTGGCGTTGCGCAGATCGCTCGGTGCGGGCGGGCACCGTTCGTTCGCGCCGGCGTTGCAGATCCTCCTGGCCTTGATCGCCGTGGTCTCGATGCCGTTGTCCGTTTCGGCGCTCGACCATTACTACTCCGGTCACGCGAGCGTCGCGCCCGGGCATGTCGCGCGACAGGTGTTCATCGCGCAGCTCCTTCCGCTGGGAGTCGGCATCCTGACCCGCAAGGCGTTCCCGGCGCTGGCGGCGTCGCTCGCGCGCCGCCTTGGCTCGTTGGGGACGATTCTGCTCGCCGTCCTGGCGATCCTGGCGATGGTCGACGTGTGGGGGGTGGTGGCGGATGCCGGTTCGCGAGTCGGGCTCGCCATTGCCCTGACCACCGCCCTCGCTCTGGCGGTCGGACACCTGATGGGCGGGCCGGACGAGGGAACGCGTACTGCCGTCGCAATCTCCAGCGCCGCCCGCAACCCCGGCCTTGCGCTGCTCGTGGCTGCGCTCAATGCCGCAGAGCCCGCGGTCAACGTGACGGTGCTGGTCTACCTTGCGATCTCGGCGATCACCGTGCTGCCCTACGTCCTGTGGCGCCGCCGTGCGCGCCCGCCCGGCACCCCTACCCGAAGCTGAACGGCGCCCGGGAACCCCCCGGGCGCATGATTGTCCAGATTCGCAAAGACATCCAAAGGCCGATTGGGCACCATGGCGCCATGACGGCGCAGTCCCGCACGCACCGTCGCTCGACGTCCAACCACCAAGGAGAATTTCATGTTGCGACAATGGTTCCGTTACGGCGGCGTTGCGCTCGCCGCTGCCACGATCTGGATGTCTTTCCTTCCCGTGGCCCAGGCCCAGTCCGACCAGCAGAAGCTGGTCAATCAGGCGGAGGCGACTCTGAACAATTTCGTGCGCGATCCGGAGATGAAGTGGCTTCAGCAGAACCTCCGCCGCGCCAAGGCCGTGCTGATCGCGCCCGAGGTCGTCAAGGCCGGATTCATCTTCGGCGGGTCCGGCGGGCGCGCGGTGCTGCTCGCCCGCGATGCCAAGACCGGCCAGTGGCGCGGCCCGGTGTTCTATACGATGGCGACGGCCAGCGTCGGATTCCAGGCAGGCATCGCTGCCTCCGAGAACGTCACGATGGTGATGACCGAAAAGGGCGTCAACACGCTGCTCGCGACGTCGGTCAAGCTCGGCGGTGATGCCAGCGTCGCGGCGGGTCCCGTCGGCGCCGGCGCATCGGGTGACGTGACCACCGATTTCGTCGCATTCGCACGTTCCAAGGGCGTCTACGGCGGCCTGAATCTCGATGGCACGGTGATCACGGCCAATGACGACTGGAACAACGCCTATTACGGCAAGAAGGTGCTCGCTCCCGACATCGTCGTGCGCGGCGCCGCCCACAACAAGGGCGCAGACAAGCTCCTCGCCGACATCGCCCACGCTGCGAAGTGACGTAACGGTCTGCCGTCACGCCGACGCGGTCGGCGTGACGGCGACACCCGCCGTCGCCGCATCCACGGACCCGGGTGGCCGCGGGTCAGGCCATGATGTTCACACCGCCGTCGACGTAGAGTGTTGCGCCCGACATGCGCCGGGCGTAGGGCGTGGCGAGGAACGCGAAGGTGAAGCCGACGTCCATGATGTCGACCAGTTCGCCGAGCGGGGCGCGCTGTTCGGCCTCGTTCAGCAGCAGATCGAAGTCCTTGAGGCCCGATGCCGCTCGGGTCTTGAGCGGCCCCGGCGAGATCGCGTGCACCCGGATGCCCTTGGGGCCGAGCTCGAAGGCGAGATAGCGACAGACGGCTTCGAGCGCCGCCTTCACCGGCCCCATCACGCTGTAGGTCGGCACGACCTTATTCGCGCCGTGATAGCTCATCGCGAACATCGTCCCGCCGTCGGTCATCAGCGGCGCTGCGAGCCTCGCCATCCGCACGAACGAGTGGCATGACACGTCCATCGCGACCGAGAATCCCGCGGCCGAGCAGTTCAGCAGCCCGCCCTGCAGGTCCTCCTTCGGCGCGAACGCGATCGAGTGGACCAGGATGTCGAGCTTGCCCCACTGCGTCCGCACTGCTTCGAACACCGCCTCGAGCGACCCCGCGGCGCTGACGTCGAGGGGCAGGAAGATGGGCGCGTCGAGACCGCGCGCCAGCGGCTCGACGTAGGGGCGAGCCTTTTCGTTGAGGTAGGTGATCGCGAGGTCTGCGCCAAGCTCGCGGAACGCCTTGGCGCAGCCGTACGCGATCGAATGCTCGTTGGCGACGCCGATCACCAGCGCCTTGCGGCCCTTGAGTACCGGCCGTGGAATGTCGATGGCCATGCTTGGTTCCTCTCTAGATTTGCATCTGCGGCACCGCGGTCGGCACCGTCAGTTCGGCCTCGGTCGCTGCCAGCACCTGGTCCACCGTGACGCCCGGTGCGGTCTCCAGCAGCTTCAGGTGTCCATCCACCTGGGCGATCACTGCGAGCTCGGTGACGATCAGATCGACCGGGCGCACCGAGGTCAGCGGCAGCGTGCACTGCCTGACGAGCTTCGCCTTCCCCTTGGCGCTGTGCTGCATGGCGACCACGACGGTCTTCGCACCGGTGGCGAGATCCATCGCGCCCCCCATGCCGGGTACCATCTTGCCGGGGATCATCCAGTTCGCGAGCAGCCCTCGCTCGTCGACCTGCAGTCCGCCGAGCACCGTCACGTCGACGTGCCCGCCGCGGATCAGCCCGAACGACATCGCGCTGTCGAACGTGCAGGCGCCGGGAATCGCGGTGACCGGGCGCCCCCCGGCGTCCGTGAGCCTTGGCTGCGCCATCGCCTCCTCCGGGATCGGGCCGGTTCCGATCAGCCCGTTCTCCGACTGGAAGAAGATGTGCACGCCGGGGGGAACATAGTTCGCAACCAGGGTGGGAATCCCGATGCCGAGGTTCACGAGCATTCCGTCGCGCAGCTCGAGCGCGATTCGCTTGGCGATGATGGTCTGGGCGTCCATGGTCATGCCCGCGCGACGAGGTAGTCGACCAGCGGCGCCGGGGTGATCACGTGGTCGGGCGAGATCATGCCGACGGGAACGACGTGCTCGGCGTCGGCGATCACCGTCGTCGCGGCCATCGCAATCACCGGGTTGAAGTTGCGCGCCGTGAGCGCGTAGGTGAGATTGCCCAGGTAGTCGGCGAGGAACGCCTCGACGAGCGCAAAGTCGGCGCGCAGGGGCAGCTCGAGCAGATACTCGCGCCCGTCGACCTCGATCTTGCGCTTCCCCTCCTCGACCACCGTGCCAACGCCCGTCGGGGTCAGGATGCCCCCGAGCCCGCAGCCGCCGGCACGGATGCGTTCGATCAGCGTCCCCTGCGGGATCAGCTCGACCTCGATCTCGCCCGCGATCATCTTCTTCTGCGTCTCCGGGTTGAGCCCGATGTGGCTCGCGATCACCTTGCGCACTGCCCTGCCGCTGATGAGCTTGCCGATCCCGACCCCGGGCAGCGCCGTGTCGTTGGCGATCACCGTCAGTTCGCGCTTGCCCTGACGCAGCAGCTCGTCCATCAGCCGCTCCGGCGTCCCGACGCCCATGAAGCCGCCGATCATCAGGCTCGCGCCGTCGGGTATCCGTGCGACGGCGCTTTCGAGTGTCGTGGTCTGCATGTTCGATCCCTGCTATTGCGCCAGCCAGCCTCCGTCGACAGGCATGGCCGCGCCGCGGATCTGTACCGCCGCTTCCGAGCACAGGAACACGGCGAGCGCGCCGATCTGCGCCGGCGTGGCGAATTCCAGCGACGGCTGCTTCTCTCCCAGCAACCGCGACCTGGCCTGCTCGTTCGACAGCCCCTCGCGTGCCGCGAGGTCGTCGATCTGCTTCTGCACCAGCGGCGTCAGCACGAAGCCCGGGCAGATCGCGTTGCAGGTGATGCCAGTGGTCGCGGTCTCGAGCGCGACGACCTTGGTGAGCCCCAGCACCCCGTGCTTCGCCGCGACATAGGCTGCCTTGTGGATCGACCCCACCAGGCCGTGCGTCGAGGCGACATTGACGATTCGGCCCCAGTTGCGCTGCTTCATCTGCGGCAACGCCGCGCGGATCGCGTGGAACGCGGCCGAGAGGTTGATCGCGAGGATCTCGTCCCACTTCTCGACCGGGAATTCCTCGACCGGCGCCGTGTACTGGATGCCGGCGTTGTTGACGAGGATGTCGACGTGACCGAATTCGCGCGTCGCGTCCTCGACCATCCCGGCGATCTGGTCCGGCTTCGACATGTCAGCGGCGCTATAGCCGACCTTGACGCCCTCCGCTGCGACGGCCTTGCGGGCCGCGGCGATCTCCGCCGGATTGCCGAAACCGTTCAGCATGACGTCGGCGCCCGCCACAGCGAGCACCTGGGCGATGCCCAGGCCGATGCCGCTGGTCGAGCCGGTCACGATGGCCGCCCTGCCCTGCAGGCTGCGCTGCGGTGTCGATGTCATGCGACAGCCTCCATTCCAGTGAGCAGCTTGCGCGTATGGCGCGCGATCATCAGTTCCTCGTTGGTCGGGACGACCCAGGCGGACACGCGGCTTGCCGCGCTGCTGATGCGCGTGGCGCCGCGCGCGTTCGCATTCGCCGCGGCATCGCACTCGATTCCCAGCCACGCCGCGTCGCGGCAGACCCGCTCGCGCAGGCTGGCGCTGTTCTCGCCGATGCCTGCCGTGAAGACGATGGCGTCGAGTCCGCCGAGCGCAGCCGCCAGCGAGCCCAGCTCGCGCGCGATCCGGTAGACGTAGAGGTCGATCGCCGCCTTCGCCCCCGGCTCGTGACTCGCCTCGAGGGTCCGCATGTCGCTGGAGATCCCGGACACCCCGAGCAACCCCGATTGCTGGTAGATCAGCTTCTCGATCGCCCGCGCGTCCATTTTCAGCTCGTCCATCAGGTAGAGGACGACCCCGGGATCGAGGTTGCCGCAACGCGTGCCCATCGGCAGCCCGTCGGCGGCGGTGAATCCCATCGTGCTCGCGACACTCCGCCCACCCGCCAGCGCGCACATGCTCGACCCGTTGCCGAGGTGCAGGACGACGGTCCTGCCCGCTGCCGCACGCGGATCGTGGCGGGGAAGGACGCCGGCGATGTACTCGTACGACAGGCCGTGGAAGCCGTAGCGGATGACGCCCCGGTCGGTGATCGATCTCGGCAATGCGAAGGCCTGCGCGACCGGAGGCTGGCCGCGATGGAATCCGGTGTCGAAGCACGCAACCTGCGGGAGCTGCGGCTGGCGCTCGAGCAGGGTCCGGATCGGCGAGAGATTGTGCGGCTGGTGCAGGGGCGCGAGCGGAGCGTATTTTTCGAGCGCGGCGAGGACCGCGGCATCGACGCGCACCGGCCTCGCGTATTCGAGGCCGCCATGGACGACGCGGTGACCCACGCCGATCAGCCGGTGCTCGCTCAAGTACCGGCGCAGGAACCCGACCAGATGTTCGAGCGCGCCGGTGTGGCCGAGCGAGGCCCCCTCCCCCCACGCCTTCTCGTCCAGGACCTTCCCGCCTCCGTCCCTGGCGACGAAGCGCGGCGATGTATGGAGACCTTCCGCCTGTCCGCGCGCGACCAGCGAGATCTCTCCCGCCTCTTCCGCGAACAGCGAGAACTTGAAGCTCGACGAGCCCGCGTTCAGTACGGCGATCGCGTCGCCCATGGTCAGGCGACTGCCTTGCCGGCCGCTTCGCGTCGTGCAAGCGCGACCAGCGCAGCGATGCCGCAGGAGGCGAGCCGAGTCGTCACCGAATCGGCGCGGCTGGTCAGGATGATCGGCACGCGCGCCCCGAGCACGATTCCGGCGGCGTCGGCATCAGCCAGGAACGACAGGCTCTTGGCCAGCATGTTGCCGGCCTCCAGGTCGGGCACGACCAACACGTTCGCGCGGCCCGCGACCGCCGATTCGATCTTCTTGATCTTCACCGATTCGAGGCTGATCGCATTGTCGAATGCAAGCGGACCGTCGAGGATCGCGCCGGTGATCTGGCCGCGGTCGGCCATCTTGCACAGCGCGGCCGCCTCGACCGTCGAAGGCACCTTGGGGTTGACCGTCTCCATCGCCGAGAGGATGGCGACCCGCACCTCGGGAAACCGCAGCGCGTGCGCGAGGTCGATCGCGTTCTGCACGATGTCGACCTTGTACTCCAGCGTCGGCGCGATGTTGACCGCGGCATCGGTGATGATCAGCGTCTCGGGGTAGGACGGAACGTCCATCACGAAACAGTGGCTGACGCGCCGCGCCGTGCGCAGCCCGGTGTCGCGCTTGACCACCGCCCCCATCAGCTCGTCGGTGTGCAGGCTGCCTTTCATCAAGGCCTCGGCCTTGCCCTCCCGCACCAGCTCGACCGCCTTGGCGGCGGACGCCTCGCTGTACGGCGCCTCGACGATCGGCAGCTTCGCGATGTCGATTCCGCACTGCCTGGCCACCGCCTCGATGCGCTCGCGCGGGCCGACCAGGAGCGGTGCGATCAGCCCGAGCTTCGCCGCATCGGCGGCACTGCGCAAAGAACTCTCGTCGCAGGTATGGGCGACGGCCGTCGGCGTCGGCGTCAAGGCC
>DATIQL010000097.1:0-10303 GCA_035470905.1 Casimicrobiaceae bacterium | reverse complement strand
AGCCGCCTTACACCCAGACCACCGACAACGGCTGGGTCGGCATGGTCGAGCACTACTTCGTCGTCGCGTGGCTGCCGCCCGAGACGCCGAAGATCGAGCGCCGATACTACACGACCAAGCTCGACAACGGCCTGTACACGGCGGGCGTGCGCTACGCCGAGGGGACGATCGCACCCGGCGCAACCGGCGCGATCCGCGCGAGCCTCTACGCAGGCCCGCAGGACCAGGAGGTGCTGTCCAAGCTCGCGCCGGGGCTCAACCTCGTCGTCGACTACGGCATCTTCACCATCATCGCCGAGCCGCTGTTCCTGCTGCTCAAGTTCCTGCACAAGCTGATCGGCAACTGGGGCTTCGCCATCATCGTGATGACGATCATGATCAAGAGCGTGTTCTACCCGCTGAACGCGACGTCGGCGCGCTCGATGGCGAAGATGAAGCTCGTCGCGCCCAAGATGAAGGCGCTGCAGGAGCAGTACGCGAACGACAAGCAGCAGCTCCAGATGAAGATGATGGAGCTGTACAAGCAGGAGAAGATCAATCCCCTCGGCGGCTGCCTGCCGATCGTCGTTCAGATCCCCGTGTTCATCGCGCTGTACTGGGTGCTGCTGTCGGCGGTCGAGCTGCGCCACGCGCCGTGGATCGGCTGGATCCAGGACCTGTCGGCGCCCGATCCGTGGTTCGTGCTGCCGGTCATCTACGCGATCACCGCGTACCTCCAGGTGCGGCTGTCGCCGACGCCGATCTCCGATCCGGTGCAGGCGAAGGTGATGCAGATCATGCCGGTCGCGTTCTCGATCATGTTCCTGTTCTTCCCGTCGGGGCTGGTCCTCTACTGGCTGGTCAACAACCTGCTGCAGATCGCGCAGCAATGGCACGTGAACCGGATGCTGACGCGCGAGACCGAGCAGGCCGCGGCCAAGCGGCGCTAGACGTTCCTGCGGGGCGCGGTAAGCTCGCCCGCATGGACGCGCCGCGGCCCACCGCCCAGCCGATCACGCAACCCATCGCGCAACCGATCACTCAACCGATCGCGCAACCGATCGCCGCGATCGCCACGCCCCCGGGGCGGGGCGGCGTGGGCATCGTCCGGGTGTCGGGCAAGGACATCGCGGCGCTGATCGACGGCATCGCCGGGCGCGCGCTGCCGCCGCGGATCGCGACCCGCGTCACCTTCCGTGACGCCCACGGCGCGCCGATCGACTCGGGGCTCGCGCTCCGTTTCCCCGCGCCGCATTCCTACACCGGCGAGAATGTCGTCGAATGGCACGGACATGGCGGGCCCGCCGTCATGCGCCTGCTGCTCGCGCGCTGCATCGAGCTCGGCGCGAGGCTCGCCGAACCGGGCGAGTTCACCAAGAGGGCGTTCCTGAACGGCAAGCTCGATCTCGCGCAGGCCGAGAGCGTCGCCGACGTCATCGACGCCTCGACGACCGCCGCGGTGCGCGCGGCGGCGCGCAGCCTCACCGGCGAATTCTCCGCGGAAGTGCACGCGCTGCGCGATGCGCTGATCGAGCTGCGGATGTACACCGAAGCCACGCTCGATTTCCCGGAGGAGGAGGTCGAGTTCCTGCGCGAGGGCGATGTCCTCGCACGGGTCGCCGCGATACGCGAGCGCCTTTCCGGCATCCTCGCGCGCTCGCGCCGCGGCGCCATCCTGCGCGACGGACTCGCCGTGGTGCTGGTCGGCGCGCCGAACGTCGGCAAGTCGAGCCTGCTGAACCGCCTGGTCGGCGACGAGGCTGCAATCGTGACGCCGATCCCGGGCACCACGCGCGACACCATCGAGCGGCCGATCGAGCTCGCCGGAATTCCCCTGACCATCATCGATACCGCGGGCCTGCGCGAGACCAGGGACACGGTCGAGGCGCTGGGCATCGCGCGAACGCGCGCGGCAATCGCGCGCGCCGACCTCGCGCTGGTGCTGACCGATGCGCGTGACGCCACCGGGGACGCGGCGCTCGCCGGGGAGCTCCCGGCAGCGCTGCCGCGCATCGTCGTGCGCAACAAGTGCGACCTCGCCGGCGTCGCGGCGCGCATCGACCACAGCGACGATGTCGTGGAGGCGTGGGTGTCCGCGCTGACCGGCGAGGGCATCGCATTGCTCGAGGCCGAGATGCTGCGCATCGCAGGTGCCGAGCACGCCACCGAAGACGTGTTCCTCGCGCGCGCGCGCCAGGTGAGCTCCCTGGCCGATGCAGAAGAGCACCTGTCGATCGCGGGTGAGCACGCCGCCACCCGGCCGCCAGCGATCGAGCTCTTCGCCGAGGAATTGCGCGCCGCACAACAGGCGTTGTCGACGGTCACCGGCGAGTTCACCGCCGACGACCTGCTGGGCGAGATCTTCTCGCGCTTCTGCATCGGAAAATAGCCGGCTCGTCGCGGGCGCGTTCGGATCCGCGCCGCGACGATCGGACGCGCACCAGGCTGCGCCGTCGCCACCACCGGGCTGCCGGACGCCGCCCTTATGCTCGGGCGAGCAGGAAGAGTCCGGCGATGATCAGCGCGGTGCTCGCGAGCGGCGAGACGAGGCGGACCGCGGGGAACAACTTCTCGACGAAGACGAATGCGGCGATCAGCGCCACCCACGCGAGGTTCATGACGCCGGCCACGAAGAGCAGCAGCATCAGCGCCCAGCAGCAGCCGACGCAGTAGGCGCCGTGCTCGAGACCCATCCTGAACGCCCCGCCGGGCCCGGCGCGCCAGCGGGTCATGAAGAACTCGAACGGATTCCTGCACCTGGCGAGGCAGGACCGCTTGAGGGGGGTCAGCTGATACACGCCTGCGACGATCAGGGCGAGCGCAGCGGCGCCGGTGCTCGCCGCGGCGAGTGTCGGCGTCAGCAGCGACGCGCGCTCGAGCAGCGTCTGCAACACGGTCGCCACCACGCTGAAGCAGGCCCAGACCAGGAGGTACGCGCTGGCGAAGATCCAGACACCCGGAAGCGCGGTGCCGCGCGCGCCGTTCTTGCGCACGATCGCCCCGTACAGCAGGACGGTCGGCGCGGCGCCAGGCAGCATCATGCCCGCCATCATCACGGTCCACATGACGAGCGCCAGGCCGAACGCGGCGGCATCGGTGGCGCGGGGTGCCGGAGGGATCCCGGGCATCGCCGGCATCCCGGGCATCGCCGGCATCCCGGGCATCGCCGACATCGACATCGAGGCCTGATCCATGCCGGTCGCGGTGTGCCAGAGATAGAGCCATGCGACAACGACCACCCCGGCGAGGCTGCCGAGGGTGACCCAGCGGTCGTGACGCAGAGTGGCGTCGATGCCGCGGTCGAGCGCCGACGGAGTCCCTATCCGGCCCACGCGAACGGAGCGAAGTGGCCGTTGCGCCTGCCGCTCGTATCGTTCCACTGGATCCCGAATGCATTGAAGACGCTGCGCGTGGCCTTCGCGAGCGCCAGGCGGGAATTCACCGGGTGCGCGGTGTTGTCGATGTAGAGCGGCTCGTCCGTACGCACTGCGCCGGCAACGCCCTCGCACGCCTGGTCGATGAGTTCGCCAGCTTGCACCGCGAAGGTCATCCCCGTGGCCTCGAAGCGTATCGGGCGCTTCTCGACGCCGGCCACGCGGCCGACCAGGGGACCCAGCGCCGCCATCGGGCCACCGGCCGCGCCGGTGGCAATGGCGGCGATCGCGTCGGTCTGCGCGGCGGAGGCGCGCTCGTCGACGATCAGTCCGATGGTCATGTTGCCGTCGGCCATGGCGCCGGGGGAATGCAGGACCACGACAAACGACAGGCCGTCGAGCTTCACGCCGTCCTTCTCGCCCTTGTCGATGCGCATCGCCAATGCCGCCTTGCAGTCGCCTTCGGTGGGCCGCGCGGCAAGATGCGACGGCGTGCAGGGGCAAAGGTAGTCGCAGTTGCAGGTCTCCATGTACTGACCTTCGATTCGCCAGTTGGCCATGAAACCCCCTTCGGTGGATTGACGGGACTGCGCGCGCCGCCGTGACCCCCAAGGCCAGGATGCGTCGACACGCCTGCCGCAATGCAGCCGTATTGCCTACAGATACCGTACTCCGGGCTTCCCGGGCGCGCAAGGCACCGCCCGGAACGGCTGCCTGCGGACCGGCGCTTCGGATTTGCCGCTTCAGCCACCCCGCTTCGCGTGCTAGAGTTTTCAACCCATCCGCAGCGCGGCGCCAACGGCACGCCGACATTCAATGACGATGAACGAACCCCACTCGTCCGCAATCCTCGCCGCGGCCGTCGGTGCGCCGGCCGCCGTCAGGCATGTCCGCCTTCTGCGGTGGGTGCGCGACATCGCGGCGCTGGCCAAGCCCGATCGCATCGAGTGGAGCGACGGCAGCAGCGAGGAATACGACCGCCTGTGCGACGCGATGGTCGCGGCAGGGACGCTGATCCGGCTCGATGCGGTCAAGCGTCCGCACAGCTTTCTCGCGCGCTCGGATCCGTCGGATGTCGCGCGGGTCGAGGACCGCACGTTCATCTGCAGCGAGCACGAGGAGGACGCCGGACCGACGAACAACTGGGTCGAGCCCGGCGAGATGCGCAGGACGCTCGACGGATTGTTCGACGGGTCGATGCGCGGACGCACGATGTACGTCGTGCCGTTCTCGATGGGCCGCTCGGCAGCCCCATCGCGCACGTCGGCGTCGAGATCACCGACAGTCCCTACGTCGTCGTCAACATGAAGCTGATGACGCGGATGGGCTCCGCGGTCTGGGACGTGCTCGGCGAGGACGGCACGTTCGTGCCCTGCGTGCATTCGGTCGGGGCGCCGCTCGCCCCCGGCGCGAAGGACGTCGCCTGGCCCTGCGACGCGAAGAACAAGTACATCGTGCATTTCCCGGAGAAACGGGAGATCTGGAGCTACGGCTCGGGCTATGGCGGCAACGCCCTGCTGGGAAAGAAGTGCCTGGCGCTGCGCATCGCTTCGGTGATGGGTCGCGATCAGGGCTGGCTCGCCGAGCACATGCTGATCCTGGGCGTCACCTCGCCCGAAGGCGAGAAGCGCTACGTCGCTGCCGCGTTCCCCAGCGCATGCGGGAAGACGAACTTCGCGATGATGATTCCGCCGCCCGAATTCGACGGCTGGCGCGTGACGACCATCGGCGACGACATCGCGTGGATCAAGCCATCCGCCGACGGGCATTTCCGCGCGATCAACCCGGAGGCGGGCTACTTCGGCGTGGCGCCAGGGACGTCGTACGAATCGAATCCGAACGCGATGGAAACGCTGCGCGAGAACGTGATCTTCACCAACGTCGCGCTCACCGACGACGGCGACGTCTGGTGGGAAGGCATGACCAAGACCCCGCCGGCGCACCTGATCGACTGGCAAGGCAAGTCGTGGACGCCCGGCTGCGGCCGGCCCGCGGCGCATCCGAATGCGCGCTTCACCGTCGCTGCGACCCAGTGCCCGTCGCTCGATCCGGAGTGGGACAACCCCGAGGGCGTGCCGATCTCGGCTTTCGTGTTCGGAGCGCGGCGCTCCGACACGGTGCCGCTGGTATCGCAGGCGCGCAGCTGGGAGGAGGGCGTGTACAAGGCGGCGACCATGGGTTCGGAGACGACTGCAGCGGCGACCGGGAAGGTGGGCGAGGTTCGGCGCGATCCGTTCGCGATGCTCCCCTTCTGCGGTTACCACATCGGCGATTATTTCGAGCACTGGCTGCGCATGGGCTCGCGCGTGAGCCGTCCGCCGCAGATCTTCAGCGTCAACTGGTTCCGCAAGGGCACCGACGGACGCTTTGCCTGGCCGGGTTTCGGGCAGAACATGCGCGTCCTGAAATGGATGGTCGAGCGCTGCGCGGGACGCGCGGAGGCGGTCGAGACCGCGATCGGCTTCGTCCCGCGTTACGACGATCTTGACTGGTCGGGGCTGGAGTTCGAGTTCGAGCAGTTCGTCGAGGTCATGCGGATCGAGGGCGCGGAGTGGACGCGGGAGCTGGGTTCGCACGACACGCTGTTCGATCGCCTGGGCGACAAACGCCCGGGCGTGCTGATGAGTGAGCGGGCGCGGTTGGAAGGCCTGATCGCAATGTAAGCGCTCACACTCGCTCATTTCCAAGCTGGTCGCTGTTTCGCGGAGAAACTCGACGCACGTATTCGATTCGTGCGCAGGGTGGTCGCGCGCGGGCGGGCCCGCGCGAGCCCGCGTTCAAGCTCGCCGGCCGGGGGCACCCCGGCGCGTAAAAGTCGTCCCGGGATCCTCGCTGCCTGTGGTCTCGGGGATCATGCCGATCTGATTTCCTCCCCGTCGGCCGGATTGGTCACTGGAACCCGCCGTCTCCAGCTTCTGCCGCTTCCTGACGGGGACGCGGGGGCCGCCTCGGCGGGAGTCTCACCTGCACCACATTGCGTCCCACGCTGCCCGCCCGAACGGCTGGCGCGGTTCTGCGCAATCACGACCGTGGCGAGGACCTCGCGCAGCCGGTGAGGACTTCGCACCGCACCCGGTAGACGGCTGGCCGCGGCCGGTCGTTTGCCGTCCCGGACCGGGAGGCTGGGCAAGTTTCTCAGGGCGAGCGCTTGCTGGGACCGAAGGTGCAGCGCTTTCCTGCCGCCCGACTGCAACAAGGTCGGTCGCGCCGTCCATGGCCACGGTTCGACCCGGACGCCAGTGCCGCATCGGCCCGGAGTGGCAGGGTGCCGGGGCGGCCGGGCGCCGCGCTGCAGGAATCCGCGGATATCGTGGATATGGACATGGCCCGCGTCGACCGGGCAGGAGCCGGTATTGCCCTCCACGGTTCCGCGAATGTTCCCGTCGGCCGGTGCCGCCGTCGCCCTCGCGGCCGCAGTCCGGCCCGACGTCCCCTGGCTTCGTCCCGGATCCCGGTCGGCACGTCCGGGAATGGGATCCGAACGGGACCCAATGGGGCGGCTCGTCGTCCGGCTGGCAACGCAGCCGCCGACGCCCCACTCGATCCGGTGCAGGGAGGTGCAGCGGAGTTGCGACCCTGAGCGGCGGGCCTTCATCGCCCATGGCCGCGGCATCGACGAGGGCCGCCGGGGGCTGCGACGTCGTGTCGCCAGCGCCGGGGCGGGCGGCACATGTTTCACGTGAAACCACCGCGGATGGATCGCGACCGGTCCGGGCCCGCCCCGGCTGGGGTCGTGCCCAAGCCCGCGGCGCCGCGTTTCACGTGAAACACCGGATCCGGAAAGGCCGGCTGCGCCGCGATCAGGCGGCTCCGGAGGCTGCATGACGCGCGCCAGATGCTGTAGAATGAGGCTGCTGGGGGTCGGGAATTCTTAACACACAACATATTGATTTTAAATGAGATTTGATCGACGCTTCGATGTCATTGTCGTCGGTGGCGGCCATGCCGGCACCGAGGCTGCGCTCGCCTCCGCGCGTGCCGGCCGCAGCACATTGCTGCTGACGCACAACATCGAGACGCTCGGACAGATGTCCTGCAACCCGTCGATCGGCGGCATCGGCAAGGGCCACCTGGTCAAGGAAGTCGACGCGCTGGGCGGGGCGATGGCCCTCGCCACCGACGAAGCCGGCATCCAGTTCAGGATCCTGAACGCCAGCAAGGGGCCGGCGGTGCGCGCCACGCGGGCGCAGGCGGACCGGGTGCTCTACCGGCGCGCGATCCGGCACCGGCTGGAGACGGCGCCGGGACTGACGCTGTTCCAGCAGCCGGTCGACGATCTGCTGCTCGACGGCGACCGCGTCGCCGGCGTCGTGACCCAGATCGGGCTCGAGTTCGAGGCGGATGCCGTCGTCCTGACTACGGGGACCTTCCTTTCGGGCCTGATCCACGTGGGCCTCCAGCATTACGAGGCGGGGCGGGCGGGCGACCCCCCCGCCAGGCGTCTGGGCGAGCGGTTGCGCGAGCTCGAGCTGCCCGCCGGGCGGCTCAAGACCGGCACGCCGCCGCGCCTCGACGGGCGGACGATCGATTTCTCGCGCCTCGCGGTGCAGCCCGGCGACGATCCGGCGCCGGTGTTCTCGTTCATGGGCAGCCGCGATCTCCACCCGAGGCAGCTGTCCTGCTGGATCACGCACACGACGCCGCAGACGCACGAGATCATCCGCGGCGGCCTCGACCGCTCGCCGCTGTTCACCGGCGTCATCAAGGGCGTCGGCCCGCGGTACTGCCCGTCGATCGAGGACAAGGTCGTGCGCTTCGCATCCCGCGACTCGCACCAGATCTTCCTCGAGCCGGAAGGGCTTGATACGCAAGAGATTTATCCGAACGGCATCTCGACTTCGCTGCCGTTCGACGTCCAGCTGGCGCTGGTCCGCTCGATCCCCGGCTGCGAAAACGCCCACATCCTGCGCCCGGGCTACTCGATCGAGTACGACTACTTCGATCCGCGGGGCCTGCGCGCCACCCTCGAGACCAAGGCGATCGCCGGCCTGTTCTTCGCCGGACAGATCAACGGCACCACCGGCTACGAGGAAGCGGCGGCGCAGGGCATCCTCGCCGGCATCAATGCCGCGCGCTACGCGGCGGGCGAGGAGGGATGGTGCCCGCGGCGCGACGAAGCGTATCTGGGCGTGCTGGTGGATGATCTGATTACACGCGGCGTATCAGAGCCTTACCGCATGTTCACCTCGCGCGCCGAGTACCGGCTGCAGCTGCGCGAAGACAACGCCGACCTGCGCCTGACCGAGCACGGCCGCAGGCTCGGCGTGGTCGACGATGCGCGCTGGGACGCCTACTGTCGCAAGCGCGATTCGATCGCGCGGGAGCTCGAGCGGATCAAGTCGACCTACGTCAGCCCGCAGGTCGTCGCCCGTGAGGATGCCGAGCGCGTGCTCGGGCAGCCGATCGAGCGCGACTACGCGCTCGCCGACCTCCTGCGCCGTCCCGGCGTCACCTACCACGCGCTGCACGGGCTGGAGGGCGCGGGCACGCCGGTCGACGACATCCTGATCGCCGAGCAGGTCGAGATCACGACCAAGTACCACGGCTACATCGAGCGCCAGCAGGCCGAGATCTCGCGGCAGCGGGAGCACGAGGAGACGCGCCTTCCGGTCGAGATCGATTACCGCCACGTCCGCGGACTGTCGATCGAGGTGCAGCAGAAGCTCAATGCACATCGCCCCGAGACGCTGGGCCAGGCTGCGCGCATCTCGGGCGTGACGCCTGCCGCGATCTCGCTGCTGCTCGTGCATCTGAAGCGCCGCTTCGCGACGCGTTCGGCATGACGGCCATGGCACAGGCGCGCGCGCATGGCTCGACACCGGCGCGCGCATCCTCGATCGCGTCGCCGGTTGCGCTTCCGCCGGACGCGCTGCGCACGCTCGATGCGTATCTCGATCTGCTGGTCAAATGGAACAGGACGTTCAACCTGACGGCGATCCGCGATCGTGCGGACATGGTGACGCATCACCTGAACGATGCGCTGGCGATCCTTCCGCACCTGCCCGAAGCGCGCGCCTTGCGGGTGCTCGATGTGGGCACGGGCGCGGGCGTGCCGGGAATACCGATTGCGATCGCGCGGCCGGAATGGCGGGTGGTGCTGCTCGACGCCAACCAGAAGAAGGTTGCGTTCCTCACCCAGGCAGCGATCGAGCTCGCGCTCGCCAACGTCACCGCAGTCGCGGCGCGTGTCGAGGATTACCGTCCGGACGCGCCTTTCGACGTGATCGTCTCGCGGGCGTTCTCGGACCTCGCGAGCTTCCTGCGCGGTGCGCAGCACCTGCTCGCGCCCGGAGGCATCCTGGTCGCGATGAAAGGCGTGTATCCGCACGATGAAATCGCGCAACTGCCGCGGGGCACGGCGATCGTCGCCGACCCGGCGCTCGAGGTGCCGGGGCTCGACGCGCAACGGCACCTGATCGTCATGCGTCCGACGCCGGAGAGGGCACCGTGACCCGCATCATCGCAGTCGCCAACCAGAAAGGCGGCGTCGGCAAGACGACGACGACGGTCAATCTCGCGGCGAGCCTCGCTGCGATGAAACGCCGCGTGCTGGTCGTCGACCTGGACCCGCAGGGCAACGCCACGACGGGATCGGGCGTCGACAAGCGCGCGTGCTCGCGCACCGTCTATCACGTCCTGCTCGGCGAGACGACGATCGCCGACGTGCGCGTGAAGTCCGAAGCGGGCGGCTTCGACCTCGTTCCCGCGAACCGCGAGCTCGCCGGCGCGGAAGTGGAGCTCGTCGACCTGCCCGAGCGCGAGACGCGGTTGAAGGACGCGCTCGCCGAAGCGCTGCGCCAGATGCGCGACGCGATCGGCGTGATCGCGGACGACTACGATTTCATCTTCCTCGACTGCCCGCCGTCGCTGTCGCTGCTGACGTTGAACGGCCTGTGCGCAGCCGATTCGGTGCTGATCCCGATGCAGTGCGAGTACTACGCGCTGGAGGG
>DATIQL010000096.1:0-2202 GCA_035470905.1 Casimicrobiaceae bacterium | reverse complement strand
AGCCTGGGCGCGCAGCGCGCGATGCCCGGCTACGGATTCATCGGCGCGTCCAAGGCGGCCCTCGAGGCGCTGGTCCGCGCGCTGGCGCAGGAGCTCGGCCCCCGCGGCATCCGCGTCAACACCGTGAGCGCCGGCGTGGTCGACACCGATGCCCTGGCCTATTTCCCCAACCGGGAGCAGCTGCTCTCGAATTTCGCGCAGCGGACCCCGGCCGGACCGGTGCTCACCCCCGATGATGTCGCCGGTGCGGTCTACCTGCTTTGCCTCCCCGAAGCCGCGATGATCACCGGCCATACGCTGGTCGTCGACGGCGGGTTCTGCATCTCCGGTTGATGAGCGCCGCCAAGCCGACACGAGAACGTCCACGCGAGCGGCGCGCAGCGATGGCTCGAAGAGGCCGCCCGCGAGCGTGGATGGCTGCCGAGACGTGGTCGTCACGCAATGCGCTGCGGCGCAATGAGGCCGCAGCGAACCGCGCCCCCTCCGGGGGCATCGCCGCGGCAGAGCCGCAAGCGTGGGGGGACCAATGACGCCCTCGGGACTCGCCGGCAAGTCGGTGCTGGTGACCGGCGGCAGCCGGGGCATCGGGCGCGCGATCGTCGAGCTTTTCGCCGACGAAGGCGCCCAGGTGACGTTCTTCTACCGCGGCAATGCCGAGGCGGCGCAGGCCGTCGTCGACGGACTGCGCGCTGCAGGCCACGACGTGCACGCCGAGCAGGTCGATGTCCGCGATTCCGCGGCCTGCCAGGCCGCGGTCGAGCGCATCGCCGACCGCGCCGGGCGCATCGACGTGCTGGTGAACAACGCCGGAGTGATCCGCGACAACCCGCTGACGGCGCTGTCCGACGAGGACGTCGAGGTGGTGCTCGACACCAACGTCGGCGGCGTGTTCAACGTCACCCGCGCCGTCGCGCCGTACATGGTGATGCAGCGCGCAGGGTGCATCGTCAACCTGAGCTCGGTCGCCGGGGAGAAAGGCGGCCGCGGCCAGACCAATTACGCGGCGAGCAAGGGGGCGATCGACGCCTTCACGCGGGCGCTCGCCGTGGAGCTCGCTCCGCGGAAGATCCGCGTCAACGCCGTCGCCCCCGGCGTCATCGACACCGAGATGTCGCAGGCGGTGCGCGAGCTCGCAGGCGACGAAGTCAAGGCGAAGATCCTGCTCAAGCGCTATGGTACGGCGCAGGACATCGCCAATGCCGTGTGGTTTCTCGCGTCGGACTACGCGGCATACGTCACCGGACAGGTGTTCCACATCGACGGCGGATTCAAGTTCGACTGAAGGGAGAAAGCGGCTATGGCTGAAATTCCGGTCACGCAGGACGAGATCATGGCGGTGTTTCCGAAGGTCGCCGAGACGATGGCCGACGCGCTCGGCTGCGACGTCGACGACATCAAGCCCGACGTTTCGCTGATCGAGGGGCTCGATGCCGAATCGATCGATTTCCTCGACATGGTGTTCCGGCTCGAGCGCGCGTTCAAGATCAAGATCCCGCGCGGCAAGATCGTCGAGAACGCCCGCGGCGACCTGCCCGACGCCGAGTTCGAGCAGAAAGGCATCGTCACCGACAAGGGACTCGCGCAGCTCAAGAGCTACCTGTCGGAGGTGCCCGACGAGCGTTTCAAGACGCCGATGAAGGTCGCCGACATTCCGCGGCTGTTCACGCCGACGACCTTCTGCAAGCTCGTCGTCCGCGCGCAGAAGGAAGCCCCGGCGACCGCCTGACGGTCGCCCGGAATCTGCGGAAGGATCAGGTTCCGTCACCCGACGCGCTCCCTGGGTCCGATTGCCGATGAGCCCCGATCCAAACCATTTCGCCGCCTACTCGTTCGTCGACCGCATCGACGAATTCGTCCCGGGCCGGCACGCGCGGGGGAGCTTCGCGATCCCGCCGGGACTCGCGTCGTTTTCTTCGTGCTTCGTCGCCGAGGCGGTGGGCCAGCTCGCCGCGTGGGTCGCGATGGACAAGATCGATTTCCGCGGGCGGCCGGTCGCAGCACTCGCGACCGACACGGTGTTCCATTCCGATGCGCGGCCCGGGGAACTGCTGGTCCTCGAGGTCGACATCCTGGAGTGCGACGACGAGGCCGTTGCCTACAACGGCCGGGCGAAGGTCGGCGGCCGGCGCATCGTCGAGCTGATCGATTGCCTCGGGCCGATGCTTCCGGTCGCTGATTTCGATTCGCCCGACGCGTTGCGCG
>DATIQL010000095.1:0-5294 GCA_035470905.1 Casimicrobiaceae bacterium | reverse complement strand
GCAACACCTTGGCGCAGAACGTCGCTGCCGAACTCGAGAAGCATTTCGGCGACCGGCTCTATCGCACTGTCGTTCCACGCAACGTGCGCCTCGCCGAGGCGCCATCGCACGGCATCCCGGCGCTCAAGCTCGAGCCGCAGTCCAAGGGGGCGCTCGCATACCTGGCGCTGGCGGGCGAGGTCCTGCGCCGGATGGAAGCGCGCAAGCCGCAGAACGCAGTTGCCGAGCCCCCGCCCGCGGTTCAGGCGCCGCATCAGGAGACTCCATGATTCGACCCAAGGGGCTGGGCCGCGGCCTCGACGCACTGCTCGCCGGCACGGACGATTCCGCCGCGACCGCAGGCGAGAGCCTGCAGACGCTGTCGGTGGATCGCGTGCGCCCCGGCAAGTATCAGCCGCGCACGAAGATGGATCCGGCCTCGCTCGCCGATCTCGCGGAGTCGATCCGCGAGCAGGGCGTGATGCAGCCGATCCTCGTGCGGCCGGTCGATGGCGGCCGCTTCGAGATCATCGCCGGCGAACGACGCTGGCGCGCGGCGCAGCAGGCGGGGCTGCGCCAGATCCCTGCGCTGGTGAAGAACGTCCCCGACCAGGCGGCGCTTGCGGTCGCGCTGATCGAGAACATCCAGCGCGAAGACCTGAATCCGATCGAGGAGGCGAAGGGATTGAAGCGCCTGATCGACGAGTTCGGACTGACGCACGATGCCGCGGCGAAAGCGGTGGGGCGCTCGCGCAGCGCCGTGTCGAACCTGCTGCGCCTCAACGCGCTCGCCGGTCCGGTCCAGGAATACCTGCACGAAGGCTCGCTCGAGATGGGACATGCGCGCGCGCTGCTCGCGCTGCCCGCCGCGCAGCAGGCAGGCGCCGCAGTGCGCGTGGTCAACGCGTCGATGTCGGTGCGCGACACCGAGCGCCTCGTCCACGGGCTGCTGAATCCGGCGCGACGCGCGGCGCGGCGCAAGACGCGCCCCAACTACGATGCCGACACCGCGCGGATCGAGAACGAGCTGGCCGAGCGACTTGCCGCGGTCGTGCACATCGAGCCCGGCCGCAAGGGCGCCGGCCGCATCGTCATCCGCTATTCGACGCTCGACCAGCTCGACGGGCTGCTGCAGCGGATGGGCGTCGCCGCGAAGGCCTAGCGCTCACCCGATCTGGCGCAGCATCGTCTCCGCGTCGGATACCTCGTACTTGCCGGGCGCCTCGATGTTGAGGATCTTCACGACGCCGTCGTCGACCAGCATCGAGAAGCGCTGGCAGCGCACGCCCATCCCGCGCTTGATCAGGTCCATTTCGAGGCCCAGCGCCTTCGTGTAGTCGGCGCTGCCGTCGGCGAGCATGCGCACGTGGTCGCCGGTGTGCTGGTCGCGCGCCCATGCGCCCATGACGAATGCATCGTTGACCGACATGCACGCGATGGTGTCGATGCCCTTCGCCTTCAGCTTGTCGTAGGCCGCGACGTAGCTCGGGAAGTGTTTCGCCGAGCAGGTGGGGGTGAATGCGCCGGGCAGGCCGAACACGACGACCTTCTTGCCGCGGGTGAGCTCGCCGACCTGGACCGGGTTCGGGCCGACCGAGCACCCTTCCTTCTCCACGTCGAAATATTCCTGCAGGGTACCGTCCGGCAGACGGTCTCCAACCTTGATCGTCATGTTGCGCTCCTGGGTTCCGGTGAGGGCCGGCCCGAAGGGCCGGCCGGAGGTTTCCTACCGGAGCATCGCAGTCGAACGCCGCAATTTCAACCCTGATGCTTGCCCGGTTTCTTCGCGCGGCGTAGCGTTGAAGGGTCGGCCCCGGGGGCAAGGACGCCCCCGAACTCGAACCCTGGAGGAACCTTCGATGCCTCGCACCAAAGTCACGGCGCGCTCGACGCCGGCGCGCCGCATTCGCCTGCTGATCGCGACACGCAAGGGCCTGTGGACACTGACCAGCGACGTCGCCAGCAACGGATGGACGCTCGCCGGACCCCAGTTCCTCGGGCACATCGTCCATCACGCGATCTGCGATCCGCGCGACGGCAAGACGCTGCTCGCGGCGGCACGCACCGGCCACCTCGGACCGACGGTCTTCCGCTCGACCGATGCGGGCAGGAACTGGAAGGAAGCGACACGTCCGCCCGCGTTCGCCGAAGGCAGCGGCCGCGTCGTCGATCACACGTTCTGGCTGACGCCCGGCCACGCGAGCGAGCCGGGGGTCTGGTACGCGGGAACCTCGCCGCAGGGCCTGTTCCGGTCGGCCGACGCCGGTGCGACCTGGGAAGGGGTCGCAGGATTCAACGCCCATCCGCAGCGCAAGGCGTGGTGCGGCGACGACCAGGACGGCACCCCCGACGGCGCCAAGCTGCACTCGATCCTCATCGATCCGCGCGATCGCGCGCACATGTACGTGGGCATGTCGAGCGGGGGCGTCTTCGAGTCCGTGGACGGCGGCGCGGACTGGCGACCGCTCAACAAGGGCGTGCGCGCCGACTTCATTCCCGCCCCGGCGCCCGAATTCGGCCACGATCCGCATTGCGTCCGCTTTGCAGGCGCGAATCCCGACCGCCTCTACCAGCAGAACCATTGCGGCATCTACCGGATCGACCGGCCTTCCGATACCTGGCAGGACATCGGCGCGTCGATGCCGAAGTCGGTTG
Source organism: Casimicrobiaceae bacterium (assembly GCA_035470905.1). Taxonomy (GTDB): domain Bacteria; phylum Pseudomonadota; class Gammaproteobacteria; order Burkholderiales; family Casimicrobiaceae; genus VBCG01. The sequence goes on along the minus strand of DATIQL010000095.1, from coordinate 2,660 downwards.
GCGACGTCGGCTTTCCGCTGGCCGTGCATCCCCGCGACCCCGATTCGGTGTGGGTGTTTCCGATGGATGGAACCAGCGTATGGCCGCGGACCGCGCCGGGTGGACGCCCGGCAGCCTATCGCTCGCGCGACGGCGGCAAATCCTGGAAACGGCAGGATCAGGGGCTGCCCAAGTCGCAGGCGTGGTGGACGGTCAAGCGGCAGGCGATGACCAACGACCTGCGCGATCCGATGGGGCTCTATTTCGGAACGACCTCGGGCGAGATCTGGGGCACCCGCGACGAAGGCCGGACGTTCCGCTGCCTTGCCCGGCACCTGCCGCACATCTACGCCCTCGAGGCGTGGTGATGATCGTCGGGCAGCGGGCGGCCGCGGCCGACGATAGCGGGCGCTCGCTTCGCGCGCATCGCCCTCGCGGGCGGGGCGCGCGATGACTGCCCGGGCGTCGCGCGAAGCTGCCGCCGTGGTGCGGGTGAAGATCCCCACGCCGCTGCGTTCCTACACCGGCCAGGCCGAGGTCGCGGTCGCGGTGCCCGTGCTCGCCCCCGAGCTGCCGCCGACGGTAGGCGGTGTCCTCGCGGCCCTCGACGGCGCCTACCCGGGAATCCGCTTTCGCATCGTCGACGAGCAGCGCCGGCTGCGCCCCCACGTCCGGCTGTTCGTCGGCGGCCAGCTCACCCGAGATCTTGCGACGCCGCTCAGCGCCGACGCCGAGGTGATGATCGTCGCCGCCCTTTCCGGCGGCTGATCCCGGCCGCTCGCGGCGCCGATCCCGGGGCTGCCCCGCCGAGCACCCGCCCGTTGCGCACCGCGATGGGGCGCGGCGCTGCGCGGATAGAGGTTGCGCTGCAACATTTCGTTGCGAACGAGGGCCGAAAGCGGTTAATATTGCAAAGTTTGCTCGGGCTCGGCGCAGCTCGCCAGCGCACGCGAGCCAGAAGATCGTGTCACCTCCGCTTTCCCTCAGACCGCTCAGAACTGCACTGGTCTGGCAGGCGGGCGCGACGCTGGTCATCGCGGCGCTCGCAGGCGCGTTGGCCGGGGTGAACGGAGCGCTCTCGGCGCTGCTGGGGGGGCTGATCAATGTCTCCGCCGGTGTCGTCTACGCGTTCGTCGTCCGGCTGTCGCCGGTGCGCACGCCGGGCGCGACGGTCATGGGAGCGGTCCGGGCCGAGGCCGCCAAGATCATCATGATCCTCGGCCAGCTGTGGCTGGTGATGTCGACCTACCGCGACCTGGTGCTGCCGGCGCTGTTCGCGGCGTTCATCATCACCGTGTTGCTGTTCCGCGTTGCCCTGTTCGTTCGCGATTGACTGTTGTCCGATCCGGAAACTCCGATGGCTGCCACGTACGAGAACCCGACCGAATACATCAACCACCACCTGTCGTTCCTGACGCAGCCGGTGGGCCCGGGGGGGTTCTGGACCATCAACGTCGACACGATGCTCACCTCGGCCGTGATCGGCATCCTCACGTTCGGCTTCCTGTGGCTGGTCACGCGCAAGGCGGCAGCCGGCGTGCCGTCGAAGACGCAGGCCTTCGTCGAGCTGGCCGTCGATTTCGTCAACGAGCAGGTCAAGAGCATCTACAACGGCAGCTCGCGCATGGTCACGCCGATCGCGCTGACGACCTTCGTGCTGGTGCTGGTCATGAACGCGATGGATTTCCTGCCCATCGACATCGTCGCCACCGGCCTGCACGCCGCCGGCTTCGAGAAATACCGCTTCGTCCCCACAGCCGACGTCAACACGACGTTCGCGCTGGCGCTGTCGGTTTTCGGCCTGATGATCTTCTACAGCATCAAGGTCAAGGGCCTCGGCGGGTGGATCCACGAGCTGTTCTGCTCGCCTTTCGGCTCGAACCCGATCCTGTGGCCGTTCAACCTGCTGTTCAACCTCGTCGAGTACGTGTCGAAGCCGCTGTCGCATTCGCTGCGGCTGTTCGGCAACATGTACGCGGGCGAGCTGATCTTCCTGCTGATCGGCATGTGGGCGGCCACCGGCATCGTCGGCACCGTCTTCGGCGCGATTCTGGACCTGGGATGGTCGATCTTCCACATCCTGATCGTCGCCCTGCAGGCCTACATCTTCATGATGCTCACGATCGTGTACATCGCGATGGCGCATGAGCATCACTAGGACGCACGGCGGCGCGGCAGTGGCCGCGGCGCCCCGTACGCAGCGCGCGTAACCAACCCTCTTCACCCAAGTCAAACCCCGCTCGACGAAAGGAAACGAAATGGACAAGCTTCAACTGATCGCGCAGATCCAGGGCTACACCGGCATCGGCATCGGCCTGATGATCGGCCTGGGCGCGCTCGGCGCGTGCATCGGCGTGGGCATCATGTGCTCGCGCTTTCTCGAAGGCGCCGCGCGGCAGCCCGAGCTGATGCCCCAGCTGCAGGCGAAGGTGTTCCTGCTCCTTGGCCTGATCGACGCGTCGTTCATCATCTGGCTGGGCATCGCGATGCTGTTCGCATTCGGCAACCCGCTGATCCCCGCCGGCCTGAAGTAAGGATTTCGCCGGCAGGCGAATCGATCTTCGAAAGAGTGCAGCGATGAACATCAATCTCACCATGCTGATGCAGGCCGTCGGTTTCGGCCTGTTCATCTGGTTCACGGCGAAATTCATCTGGCCGCCGCTGACGCGTGCGGTGGAGAC
>DATIQL010000094.1:0-3003 GCA_035470905.1 Casimicrobiaceae bacterium | reverse complement strand
GGCTGGAGAACCAGAGCCTGACCGTGTCGACTGCGCGGCCGAACAGGTTGGCGAGTGGCACATCCTCCAACGCGATCAGCGGGAACTGGGCGATCGGCTTCCCCTTGAGCGACACCTTGACCACGCCCACCGGCTCCGACGCCAGCACCGGCGCGATCAGCGGCTCCCTGGATTCCATCGTCAGCGAGAGTTTGGCCGCGTCACCCTTGGGAAGGGTCACGTAGCGGGCGGCGAGAAAGCCCGCGTTCACGTCCTTCTTCGCACCTTTCCAGACACGCAAGGTCGTCACCGGCTTGCCGGACTGGTAGAGGGCGACGGTATCGAACGACTGGAAACCCCAGTTCAGGAGCTTCTGGCTTTCGGAGGCCCGGCCGGCATCGGTGTTCGCGCCGAGCACGACGGCCACCAGGCGCCGCTCGCCGCGCTTGGCCGACGCGACGAGACAGTAACCCGCCGCCTCGGTATGCCCGGTCTTGACGCCGTCGACGGTGGGATCGGCCCACAGCAGGCGATTGCGGTTCGACTGCGTGATGTTGTTGTAGCGGTACTCCTTGACCGCGAAGATCGGGTAGTACTCGGGGAAGTCGCGGATCAATGCGACGGTCAGCTTCGCGATGTCGTTCGCCGTCGAGTAATGCTGCGGACTCGGCAGGCCGTTGACGTCGGCGTAATGGGTGCCCGTGAGGCCGAGCTTCACCGCCTCGCGGTTCATCCGGTCGACGAACGCGTCGGTGCTGCCCGCGATCAGCTCCGCCAGCGCGACCGTGGCGTCGTTGCCCGACTGCACGATGACGCCGTGGAGCAGCTCGTCGACGGTGACCGGCTTGCGCGGCTCGATGAACATCCGCGAGCCGCCGGTCCGCCACGCGTTCTCGGAGACGGGCACGACCTGTCCCAGATCGATGGTCTTGGCGCGCAGCGCCTGGAACACCAGGTACGTCGTCATCAGCTTGGTCAGCGACGCGGGCTCGCGCCGGTCATCGGCATTCGACGAGGCGAGTATCTGGCCGGAAAGCATGTCGACCAGCATCCAGGCCGCCGCGTTGACGGTCGGTGCGGCCGGCGCGCCGGGAATCTGCGCAAGCGGAGTCAGGGTCGGAGCGCCGGCGGCCGGTGCGGCCGCCGGGGTGGACGCGGGTTTCGGCGCCGTGGCGAGCGGATTCGGGAGCGCCGACGTCGTGGTGCCCGCAGCCGGCGCCGGGGTACCCGGCTGCGCGAGCGCAGCTACCGGAATGGCGCAGATCGCGAACGCGAGCGCGCAGGACAGCGTGAACGGACGCATGAACATCATCGAAAAGCGGGTGATTATACTGGTCGGCATGCCATTCCTCGCTGCTTGTGCGTTTCCTCGCGCGCTCGCCCGCGCGTTGGGTTCGCCAGCCGTCATCGCTGCGCTCGCGATGTCGGCGACGGTCCTGCCGCATGCATCGGCGGCGGGCCAGCACCAATCCGCCATGGACGGCGTCGCCAGGAAATCCCTCGTCGACGCCGAGACCGCATTCGCGCGCATGGCCTTGGAACAGGGAATCCGGGCGGCGTTCATCGCGAATTTCGCGGCCGACGGCATCGTGTTCGAGCCCGCGCCCGCGATCCTGCGCGAGACCTGGCCCGCGCGACCCGCGCCGACCGACCCCAGGGCGGTGCGGCTCGAATGGGAACCGGCGCAGGCGGCCGTCGCCCGCAGCGGCGACTTCGGTTACTCGACCGGCCCTTACACGCTGACCGATGCCGCGCATCCGGGCCTGCTGCGGCATGGCGTGTTCTTTTCGGTGTGGCGGCGGGACGCCGGCGGACCCTGGCGGGTCGCACTCGACATCGGGATCGCGACGCCCGTCGCGCCGGATTTCGCGGGACTCGGGGCTGCGCCCCGCCCTGGCTTCCGCGGTCGCGCGGACGCCGCGGCGGAAAGGACCCGCCTGCTGGCGCAGGAGTCGCACACGTTCGTGACCGATCCGAGCGGCCCGCCCGCGGTCCGCTATGGCAGTCTCCTTGCCCCCGGCGTGCGCATGCACCGCCAGGGCCGCCTGCCGGTGGCCCCGAGGGCGAGCGTCACGCGCGACGTCGCCGCCAGGCTCCTTCGCATCACCTGGCGGCCTGCCGACGCGCGGGTGTCGAGCTCCGGCGACATGGCGGTGTCCTGGGGCCGGTATCGCGAGACCGATCGCGCATCCGCCGTGCACGAGGGCCATTACGCGCACCTCTGGCTGCGCGATGCGGCGGGGCGCTGGCGCCTCGCCTACGACATCACCCACCCGGACCCGGGTTGAGCGACGCTGCCGGCTGCTCGTCGACGGGCACGCAGGTGCAGAACAGGTGGCGGTCGCCGTACACGTTGTCCACGCGCGCGACCGGACACCAGTACTTGCCTTCGGCGAGGCTCGCCAGCGGATACGCCGCCTGCTGCCGCGTGTAGCGATGCGGCCAGGCGTCGGCAGCGATCGCCGCTGCCGGATGCGGGGCGTGCTTCAACGGGTTGTCGCTGCGGTCCTGCGCGCCCTGCTCGATCGCGCGTATCTCGGCACGGATCGCGATCATCGCATCGATGAAGCGATCGAGCTCGTCCAGGGACTCGCTTTCGGTCGGCTCGACCATCAGCGTCCCCGGGACCGGGAAGCTCATCGTCGGCGAGTGGAAGCCGTAGTCGATCAGCCGCTTCGCGACATCCTCGACCTCGATGCCCGAGCTCGCCTTCAGCGGGCGCAGGTCGAGGATGCATTCATGCGCGACCAGCCCGCCCGGGCCGCTGTAGAGCACCGGATAGTGCGGCGCCAGCCGCTTCGCGATGTAGTTGGCCGCGAGGATCGCAGCCTCGGTCGCCGCCCGCAGGCCCGAGGCGCCCATCATCGTGATGTACATCCACGAGATCGGCAGGATCGCCGCGGAACCATAGGGGGCGGCGCTGACGGTGAAGATCTCGCTCGCCTTCGCCACTCCTTCCGCAGGGCGGGGGAAGGCCCTCGCCCCCGGCCCCTCTCCCGCAAGCGCCCTCACCCCCGGCCCCTC
>DATIQL010000093.1:0-7115 GCA_035470905.1 Casimicrobiaceae bacterium | reverse complement strand
TAGGCGTTGGACATCGTCGCCGTGACGGCGCCGAGGTCGATCTTCAGCGTATCGATATGGACGTAGCGCAGGCCGAGCTTTCCTGCGAGCCACTCGACCAGCGACTCGAGGTTGAGCGTCCTGCCGGGCGGGGCCGCGGACTTGAGCTTCTGGTCGGCTATCAGCTCGAGCGGATGCTCGAAACGCTGCGTGCGCGACAGCGCGATGCGCTCCGCGTCGGCCGGAAGCACGACGCCGTCGGCCACGAGCAGCTTCAGGATGTCGCGCAGGTCCAGCCGGCGATCGGGCAGCGGCCGTGCCAGACCGGCGCGCGCCGGGCCCGGCGGGCTCGAAGGATCGTCACTGGAGATCGGAGTTGCCATCGGCCCACTTTACACCGGCACGGCGCGCCGCGTGGCGCGAGCCGCGGCAGTGCTTGCGCCGTCGGCCGGAACGGGGGTAGCGTGCACGGGCGATCAAGCCGACGACGGCCGTCCCCAGCTGCGCGCGACCGCCGTTACCCGGCAAGCCACGACGATGCCCACCGTTGCGAACACCGTCATCGAAGCGCGCCAGGTCGACATCACGACGCTGGCCGTCGACGCGATCGTCAATGCCGCCAACAATTCACTCCTGGGCGGCGGCGGTGTCGATGGAGCGATCCATCGCGCCGCCGGTCCGGAGCTGCTTGCCGAATGCCGCACGCTCGGCGGCTGCCCGACCGGTGAAGCGCGCCTGACGCGCGGCTACCGGCTTCCCGCCCGGTTGGTCATCCACACGGTGGGCCCGGTCTGGCATGGCGGCGATGCCGGAGAACCCGCGCTGCTCGCGGCCTGCTACCGCAATTCCCTTGCGCTGGCGCGCGCGCACGGGGTGAAATCGGTCGCGTTCCCTGCGATCAGCTGTGGCGTCTACGGCTATCCGTTCGAGGCGGCTGCCGCGATCGCAGTCCGCGAGGCCGCCGGTTTCGCGACGCGCGATCGCAGCCTCGAGCTCATCGTGTTCGCGTGCTTCGGTGAAACCGCGCTTCGGATCTACCGGCGCGCACTGGCGCCCGTCGACTCCGGGACCTGGAACACCTCGCGCAGATAAGCGACGTAGGACGGATCGTAATCCATCGCCTTGGTCGGCTCGTCGCTGATCTTCGCCACCGGCTGGCCATTGCAGCGCGTCATCTTGATGACGATCGACAGGGGCTCGTAACCCAGGTCGTTGGTGAGATTCGTGCCGATGCCGAATGCGGTCTGGCTGCGCCCGCGGAAATACTCGAACAGCCGCAGCGCGAGCGGGACATTGAGGCTGTCCGAGAAGACCATCGTCTTGGTGCGCGGGTCGATGCGCATCTTCTGGTAGTGCGCGATCAGCTTCTCGCCCCATTCGAACGGATCCCCGGAATCGTGGCGCACGCCGTCGAAGAGCTTGCAGAAGAACAGGTCGAAATCGCGCAGGAACGCATCCATGCCGCAGACATCGGACAGCGCGATTCCGAGGTCGCCCCGGTATTCGCGCGCCCAGGTGTTGAACGCGAACACCTGCGAATCCCGCAGCCGCGGACCCACCGCCTGGCAGGCCTGCAGATACTCGTGCGCCATCGTCCCCAGCGGCGTCAGGCCGTGCTCGAGAGCGAACTTGACGTTGCTGGTACCGACGAACCGGCTGCCGATGCCGTCGCGCAGCGACACGATCACTTCCTGCTGCCAGTCGTGCGAGAAGCGTCGCCGCGTGCCGTAGTCGGCGATCCGGAACGCCGGGTCGGGCACCGCGTTCAGCCGCTCGATCTTGGCGGCGAGCCGGCGACGCCCTTCCGCGTAATCGGGCTCGGGGTTGACGTTGCGGTTGTAGACCTCCGACACGATCGAGAGCACCGGGACCTCGAACAGGATCGTGTGCAGCCACGGGCCCCTGATCCAGATCTCGATCTCGCGGCTGTCGGGCATCGGGGCGACGTGGATGAACCGCTCGTCGAGATGGAACAGTCCGAGCAGGTCGACGAAGTCGCTCTTGAAGAACCGCCAGCTGCGCAGATAGTCGAGCTCGCGCGGCGTGAACCGCAGCATGCACAGGTCGCGGATCTCCTGCCGGATCTCGTCGACGTAGGGCCGCAGGTCGATGTCGGCGTTGCGGCATTTGAACCGGTACTCGACCTGCGCCTCCGGAAAATGATGCAGGACGACCTGCATCATCGTGAACTTGTAGAGGTCGGTGTCGAGCAGCGACGTGATGATCATGTCAGGGCGCGGTGCGCGAAGCCTCGGGCCGCATGTTCAGTGCGAACGGCCGGAAAGTGCCTGCATCTTACCCGCCGCGGCGACGCGGTCCCGTGACACGTGCAAGCAGACGTCGTTGCCGGTCATCCGGCACGCAGCCGCCGCGTCCGTGGGGCGTTCGTCGGGAAGCGGCATCGCGCTGCTGGTCGCGGACGCAAGTGATCGCTATGATGGCTGCCGGGCCCGCCCATCCCATCGCCATGCTCGTCACCTGCGTCGCCTACCAGAACGGCCGCAAGCTCGCGGAAATCCCCGTCGCCGACATCAGCGAGTACCTGCAGCGCTCGGGCTGCTTCGTCTGGGTCGCGATGTTCGAGCCCTCGCCTGCCGAGCTCGACCAGATGGCTGCCGAGTTCGGGCTCCACGAGCTCGCCGTCGAGGACGCCCGCAAGGGCCATCAGCGGCCCAAGATCGAGGAATACGGCGACTCGCTGTTCGCGGTCCTGCATCCGGCGGAAATGGTCAAGTCGAACGGGGGCGCCGACGAGCTGCGCATCGGCGAGGTCGCGGTGTTCGTCGGTCCGAACTACGTGCTGACCGTGCGCCAGCGCACACAGATGGGGTTCTCGGCAGTGAGGGCACGGACCGAGCGCGAACCCGAGCTCCTGAAGCACGGTTCGGGATTCGTCTTCTACGCGCTGATCGACAACGTCGTCGACCGGTATTTCCCGGTGCTCGACGAGCTCGAAACGCGCCTCGAGGCGGCGGAGGAGCAGATGTTCTCGAGCGGCTCGTCGCGCAGCAGGATCGAGGATCTCTACGAGCTGAAGCGCATGCTGATGTCGCTGAAGCACGTCGTCTCGCCGCTGATGGAGGCCGTCGGCAAGCTCTACGGCGGACGCGTTCCGCAGCTGTGCCAGGGCACCCAGGACTATTTCCGCGACGTCTACGATCACCTGGCACGGATCAACGGCACGATCGAGAGCATTCGTGAAATGCTGACGACCGCGATCCAGGTCAATCTGGCGCTGATCGGCATTTCCGACAGCGAGGTCACCAAGCGCCTCGCGGCCTGGGGTGCGCTGATCACGATTCCCACGCTCATCGCCGGCATCTACGGGATGAACTTCAAGAACATGCCCGAGCTCGAATGGCAGCACGGCTATCCGCTCGCGCTCGGAATCATGTTCGTCATCGATCTCCTGTTGTTCTGGCGCTTTCGCCGCGCACGCTGGATCTGATCGGAATCACGCGCCGGTCGCCCAGATCGGGCTGTACCGGCCACGAGGGCTGCAGCGTCACGTGGCCGATGTCGAAGCGCGAGTCGAGCATCCGCCTCGCCTCATCGAGGATCGCTGGCCAACGCGATCCGCTGTCGATCGCCACGTGGGCCGACAGCGCGGCTTCGGCCGCACCCATGTGCCACACGTGAAGGTCGTGGACGCCCGAAACCCCGTCGATTCCGAGCAGCGCGTGGCCGATTTCGTCGTAATCGAGGTGGGCCGGCACGCCCTCCATCAGCACGCTGGTCGTCTGGCCGAGCAGGCGCCAGGTTGAACGCAGGATCAGCAGCGCCGTGACCAGCGACAGCAGGGGATCGATCGGCATCCAGCCGGTGGTGCTGATCACCGCCCCGGCAACAAGTGCGGCGATCGACCCCAGCGCGTCCGACAGCACATGCAGCAGAACGCTCTGCGTGCCGTGCGAATGCGCCGCGCGCGACAGGATCCAGGCGGTGATCAGGTTGATGCACAGTCCCGCCGCGGCGATCACCATCACCGTCCCGCCCGCGACAGGCTCCGGGACGAGAATCCGCTTGACCGCCTCGAATGCGATGAAAGTGACGAGCAGCAGAAGTGCGAGGGCGTTGACGAATGCAGCCAGCACCTCGGCGCGCGCATAGCCGTAGGATGCCCGCGCCGAAGGCGGCCTGCGCGCGACCCACTGGGCGAAGAGCGCAAGCCCCAGCGCCGCGGCGTCGGTCACCATGTGGCCCGCATCCGACAGCAGCGCGAGCGACCCCGCGAACCAGCCGCCGATCGCCTCGATCAGCGCGAAGGCCGCGGTCAGCACCAGCGCCCACGCGAGCGCCTGCACGGTGCTGCCGTCCCCTGCGTGGACGTGAGGATGCGCGTGGCGCCCCGCCTCCGCGGCGTGGGCCTGGAACGCGTCGTCGCTGTGCCGAGTCGTCATGGCGTGCCGTGCTCATTCTCGCGCGGCATGGCAGTGGCGTCGAGCCGGACCGGACCGACGAGATCGGGTCGCCGCGCCCTCCTGTCGCGATAGAACCGCGCGATCGCAGCCATGTCGGTCTCCACGTCTCCCGTCAGCTCGATCCAGGCACCGATTCCGATCTCGCGCCTTCGATAGTCGATGAACGCAAGGCCCAGCGGAACGCTCGCCGCCCGCGCGAGACGATAGAAGCCCGACTTCCAGCCCTCGGTGCGGCTGCGCGTCCCCTCGGGGGCGATGACGACCCTGAACTCGTCGTTCGCGGCGATTGCCTCGCACAGGCGAGCGACCATGCCGCTGCGCTGACGGCGGTTCACCGGAATCCCGCCCCAGCGGCGCAGCAGCGGCGCCAGCGGCGTCTCGAACAGGGAATCCTTGGCGATCCAGCGGACATGAAGGCCGATCGCCCATTTCGCGAGCAGTCCGACGACGAAATCCCAGTTCGACGTATGGGGAAAGAAGATGATCACGCAACGCGACGGGACGGGTCGGGCCAGGATCGTCGACCAGCCGCTCGCCCGCTGCAGGCGCCATGCGATGCGGGCGAGCGCGCCCGCCGCCGGACCCGCAATGGGCCCTGCGGCACGATCGAAAGGTGTCGGGCCGTTGCTCGGGGTCGGCATCAGAGGTCGATGGGGTCTGCGATCGAGCGGCCTGCGGGCGATGCGGATCGAGTCGGTGGGGGCAGGCCTGCGGTCGCGGACGCGGCGCAGCCGCCGGCTACAATGGTGCATGCCCGCAAGCACCGCGATCGCCGAGCGCATCGATGCCCTGCTGCCGCAGACGCAATGTACACGCTGCGGCTTTCCGGCCTGCCGTCCATATGCCGATGCGATTGCCGCCGGGGACGCCGACATCAATCGCTGCCCGCCGGGCGGCGAGAAGGTCCTCGCGTCGCTGGCCGACCTGCTCCGGCGCGATGCCCCCGCGCTCGATACGTCGCGCGGACTGCCCGGGCCGCTGATGGTCGCCCGCATCGACGAGAGCACCTGCATCGGATGCGCGCTGTGCATCCAGGCCTGCCCGGTCGACGCGATCATCGGGGCGCAGAAGCGGCTCCACGGTGTCCTGTCGTCGCTGTGCAGCGGCTGCGAACTGTGCATCCCGCCGTGTCCGGTCGACTGCATCGTCATGGAGCCGGCGGGACGTGCGTGGCAGACCGCAGATGCGCAGGCAGCGCGCAAGCGCCATCAGGCGCGGTCGGCGCGCATCGGCTCCGGGCGCGAGCTCGCGGCACCCTCCGCCGACGAGCGCAAGCGCAAGGCTGCGGTCGACGCCGCGCTGGCGCGGGCACGCGCCCGGCGTGCTGCCATCGCCAATCCCTGAGCTCGATGATGATCGGCGCACCCGCCCTCCTCGCCGCGACGATCGCGATGACGGCGCTCGCCGGCCCCGTTGCCGACTATTCGGAGCTCCTCGACCGGCTGTGGGACTTCGACGCGCCGGGCGTGTCGGAAGGGCGCTTTCGCGCCGAGCAGGCACGGTCCGCCACCGGCTCGCGGGAAGCGCTCGAGGCGTCGACACAGGTCGCCCGCGCACTGGGGCTGCAGAGGCGATTCGCCGATGCCGACCGCGTCCTCGATGGCGTCGAGGCCTCGCTCGACCGGGTCCCGGCACGCGTTCGTGTTCGCTGCCTGCTCGAGCGCGGTCGGGTGCGCAATTCGGCGGGCGATCGCGCGGCCGCAGTCCCGCTGTTCGAGGCGGCGCTCGCCGCAGCCGGCGACGACCGGTTGCCGGGCGCCGGGTACTACCGGATCGACGCGCTGCACATGCTGGGCATCGCCGCCCCGCCCGACGCTGCGCTGGCCTGGAATCTGAAGGCCCTCGACGAAGCGGAGAAGGCGCCGGATGCGCGTTCGCGCGCCTGGCGCGCGTCGCTGCTGAACAACCTCGGCTGGACGATGCACGACCGCGGCGATCACGCTCGGGCCCTCGCCTATTGGCAGCGCGCCCTCGCGCTGCGCGAAGCGGCCGGCGCCGTGGAGCCCGCGCGCATCGCGCGCTGGACGGTCGCGCGCGGGCTGCGCTCGCTGGGCAGGCTGGACGAAGCCGAGGCGATGCAGCGCGCGCTGGCGGCCGAGCTCGACGCTGCGGGCGCGCCGGATGGCTACGTGTTCGATGAGCTTGCCGAGATCGCCCTGGCGCGCGGCGACGCCCGCGCGGCGCAGCCGTGGGCGGCCAAGGCGCATGCGCTCCTGAGCCAGGACGCAGATCTTCGCGCGAACGAGCCGTCCCGCCTCGAGCGCCTTGCCCGACTCGCGCACCCGGCGCCGGCGCCCTGACTTTCCGCCGCTCGGCCCGGCCCTCACCCTGCCCCTCCGGCGGCCGCGGAAAGGGGAATGGCGGGCGCTGCCGCGGCCGGGTCGGCGGCGCACGTTCCTTATAATCGCCGGACCATGAATCCACAGAAGCGCCGACAGATTTTCGAGCGGCTGCGCGCCGCCAATCCCGAGCCCCGGTCCGAGCTCGCGCACCGGACGCCGTTCGAGCTGCTGGTGGCGGTCGTGCTGTCCGCGCAGGCGACCGACAAGGGTGTCAACAAGGCGACCGCGCGCCTGTTCCCGGTGGCGAATACGCCTGCCGCGATCGTGAAGCTCGGGGTCGACGGCCTCATCCCTTACGTGAGCTCGATCGGCCTCTACAACAACAAGGCGAAGAACATCGTCGCGCTGTCGCAGATCCTGCTGCGCGAGCATG
>DATIQL010000092.1:0-3134 GCA_035470905.1 Casimicrobiaceae bacterium | reverse complement strand
ACCGGCAAGCCTGCCAACGTCGTCATCCGCGGCGTGACCCCGGCGGGGCTGGAGCTCCGTCCGCAGGTCAAGCTGGTCGAGGGCAGGATGTTCCGGCCCGGCACGTCGGAAGTGATCGTCGGGCGCTCGATTGCAACCGGTTTCAGCGGCACCGATCTCGACGAGTCGCTGCGCTTCGCCTCGCGCGACTGGACGATCGTCGGCGTGTTCGATGCCGGACACACCGGCTTCGACTCGGAGATCTGGGGCGACGCCGAGCAGATGCTGCAGGCGTTCAGGCGGACCACGTTCTCGTCGGTGATCTTCAGGCTCGCCGATCCCGACCGCTTCGACAGCGTCAAGACCACGCTGGAGAGCGACCCGCGCCTGACGCTCGACGCCAAGCGGGAGAAGCAGTTCTACGCCGAGCAGTCCCAGGCGCTGGCGAAGTTCATCAGCACGCTGGGCACCGGGATCTCCATCATCTTCTCGATCGGCGCCGTGATCGGCGCGGCGATCACCATGTACGCGAGCGTGGCCTCGCGCACCAGCGAGATCGGCACTCTGCGCGCCATGGGCTTCTCGCGTGGCGCCATCCTGCTGGCGTTTCTGGTCGAGGCGTTGCTGCTCGGGCTGATCGGCGGCGTCGTCGGCCTCATCGGCGCATCCGCGATGCAGGCGCTGACGATATCGACGACCAACTTCCAGACCTTCGCCGAGATCGCCTTCTCGTTCACCCTGACGCCCGGGATCGTCGCCGCATCGCTGACGTTCTCGTTGGCGATGGGCTTCATCGGCGGCTTCCTGCCCGCCGCGCGCGCCGCGCGGATGAAGATCGTCGACGCGCTGAGGGCGGCGTGAGGGGCGTTGGAAGGCGCCGAGATCAGCGCCGCGAGCCGAGTGGCCATTGCCGATCAATCCCAGCCCACGATGGTCAATGGCGACGGCTCGGTCTCGATTCCGGTGAGATTGTCGAGCTGGCTGAAGTCGAGATCGCCGGGGAGAGTTTCAGGCGAAGCGATATCGGCGTAGCAGACGTTGAGATGCCATGCGCGGACCGAGCGAATCGTGCTTGGACGGCCATATGCCCACACGCCATCGGCATCCATCTCGGCCAAGTAGGGCTGCACGCTGAGCGGGTTGGAGAGGAAGATCCAGCAGCTGACGCCGTCCACTTGCCAGCTGAATTGGGGCGGCGATGCGTGGTCGGCAAGCAGTGCCACCCGCGCCAGGCGGCGGGGCCGAATTGCGACGTCGTAGGAGTTCATGATGGCAACGCCGCTCGAGCCCGCCGTAAAAGTAAAGTAGTCCGTCTTGTTGTAGCAAGCTGTGCTCACCGTATAGCTTCCAGCCTGCCCGGCTCGGCAGGACGAAAGCACGCTTGCGAACAATTCCTGCCGCGCAGCAACATCGGCCGGGGTGTAGAACCGTCCGTTGATGACCACGTAATCAGTTGCGTTCATGAAGGCTGCGAACGTCGGCTCGGCGATGTTCCTCGTCGCCACTGCGACGGCATCGGCTTCCGTACCCAATCGGCCGCGGTAGACGACCTGCAACACCACGTCCCACGCATTGATCGGCAGTTCCCGGTTCGGGAAGTGGAACGTCAGTTCCGTTCCACTTGGAGCGGTGCTCGTCGGCTGCGGTACCGACTGGTTGACGATGACGTCGGACGTCACCATTTCCTCGACGGGCGAGCGGCAGCTTCGTGCGTCTGCGCCGGTCAGAGGCCATTGCGTCAGGAGATCGTCGTAGCAGAGGTTCCGGTGGAACTTAAGCACCGCGATCAGCGCGCCGCCGGACATCGGTTGGTCGACGTACGTCCCGTTGCCTGCCTGCAGCATCGGTGTCGTGTTCCTGAGCTTGAGTTTGATCTTGTCGAAACCCTTGAACCCACCGCCAACGTCGGTGGCGGACCCGGACTGGCTCGGCGCGAACTTCGCGTGATCGACGATGCCGTAGAACCCGGCATCCGGGGGGTTGATCTCCATCTCACCCCTGAAGAAGTGCTCGAGCAATCCAGCCGAGTAGGCTACGGCTCGTGGCACGAGCAGCGATGCCATGTCATCGTAGTTCACGCGATTGAGGCTGTACGTGCGGACGGGAGTTCCGCTGGCCGTCAGCCGTCCGTTCCAGATGCTTTCCGTCGTTAGCCGGATATTGCTCGAGGCGCCCGCATAGCGATCGATAACCTCACCACGAAGGAATCGGGTCGTTGCGTCGGGTCGCGTCGTAACCAGGCCGGCGATGTTTTCCGTCACGTAGGCAATCGACGGCGGATTGGGGTAGGTGCCATCACCGAAATTGTTCGCGGGTGTGAAAAACCCGTTGGCGCTGTAGTCCGCCAACCCCTTGCCGAACACGCCGGAGTCCGGGCCGGGGTAACTTGTCCAGAAATCGGAGTACCTCTCGAACGACGGCGTCGGGTAGCCGTCGAACGGTAGTTGTGGAGGCGAAACCGTCTGGTTGCTGGAAATCTTCCGTGGCACTTGCCGCGCACGCTCGTCCAAATACTTTTCGAACACGCTGCCGTGACTGATGCGGAGAAGGCCCAGATACCACTTGTCGGAATGCGTTTCGTTCCGGGTGTGCTGCGGCTGCGCCATGTCCTGGTTGAGGTGCAGGATGTCGCCAAGCGCGCGGAACGCCGTCGCCCAATAGGCCTTGCGCATCGACTCCGCCTCTGCCGCGGTCGCGGCCGGCGGCAGGTCGGCATAGCCGCCAAACGCGTCACGCTGCTTGAATGTCAGCGCACGGAACATCGCCTCTCGCGCGTCGAACAGCGTGAAATGATTCCACGTCGACTGCGTATCCCGGGTGCTCGGATCGCTCAGCGCATTGGCAGTGCCCAATGCCCAGTCGTACGCGCGTCTGATTGGCTCGCTCCCATACAGGGTTTGAAGCAGAGGCACGGTCAATGGGCGGTCGAAATAGGGGTCGAAGAAATGGTTGAACTCGCGGTGAAATACACCGCCGGAGTGGTAGGGGTCGTCCTTGGGGTTTGCTTCCTCCGGGTTGTCGTCTTCGCGAATTGCGCCCATGAGGAGCCAACCGTTCGGTCGCAGCGCTACTCCAGGCAAGTCGAGGCCGTCGGGATTGGGCCATTCGATGAGGTCAAGCTCAAAGCTATTGGCGACCCGTTCATGAATCGTCGG
>DATIQL010000091.1:0-3377 GCA_035470905.1 Casimicrobiaceae bacterium | reverse complement strand
CCGATCTTTTCAAGGGGAAGGCCGATGGACGGACGGTCACCGGACGTCCGTCAGGCGAAATGCGCAAGAACCTGCACGATCGCCGTGGAAAAGCCGGAGGCGTCGCGGCGCCGGCGCCGCGAGCGGCGGCGCCCCTGGCGCGACGGGCATTACCGGTGCCGGAAGGGTTCGGGCACCACATTCGAGCGCGAACTGCCCGAAATTGCCGATCATTGGGCCCTCCACGGCCCCTGCCCGCGCGATTTCGCGCCGTTCCGGCCCGACGCCAGGGTGCCTTCCGCCGTGGCGCGACGATGTCCGGACGCAGAGCCGGGAGCGGGCGGCGGCGCCGGTGCCCCTGCCGGCGATCCGGGCAGAGGCACCCGCCTCGCGCAGCAGGGAGACGCCGGGTCGCCCCCGACGGACTACATCCGCTCGATCATCGCGTTGCCGAAGCCCGAGCAGGAAACCTGCGTCGCGCCCTGCATCAGTCGCGCGAAATCATAGGTGACGACCTTGTCGGCGATCGCGTTCTCGAGGCTGGACGTGATCAGCGCCGCGGCCTCGCGCCAGCCCATGTGCACCAGCATCATCTCGGCGGAGAGGATCTCCGAGCCGGGGTTGACGTAGTCCTTGCCCGCATACTTCGGCGCGGTGCCGTGGGTGGCCTCGAACAGCGCGACCGAGTCCGACATGTTGGCGCCCGGCGCGATGCCGATGCCGCCGACCTGCGCCGCCAGCGCGTCGGAGATGTAGTCGCCGTTGAGGTTCAGCGTGGCGATGACGTCGTACTCGGCCGGCCGCAGCAGGATCTGCTGCAGGAACGCGTCGGTGATCACGTCCTTGACGATGATCTCGCGGCCGGTCCGGGGATTCTTGAACGAGCACCACGGGCCGCCGTCGACCTCCTTCGCCCCGAATTCGCGTTGCGCCAGCGCATAGCCCCAGTCACGGAACGCGCCTTCGGTGAACTTCTGGATGTTCCCCTTGTGCACCAGAGTCATCGAGCGCCGGTCGTTGTCGATGGCGTACTGGATCGCCTTGCGCACCAGCCGCTCGGTGCCTTCGCGCGATACCGGCTTGATGCCGATGCCCGACGTCGCCGGGAAGCGGATCTTCTTGACGCCCATTTCCTTGATCAGGAAGTCGATGACCTTCTTCGCCCCTTCGGATTCGGCCGGCCACTCGATGCCGGCATAGATGTCCTCCGCGTTCTCGCGGAAGATCACCATGTCGATCTTCTCGGGCTCCTTGACGGGGGACGGGACGCCCTTGAACCAGCGCACCGGGCGCAGGCAGACGTAGAGGTCGAGCTGCTGGCGCAGAGCGACGTTGAGCGAGCGGATGCCGCCGCCGACCGGGGTCGTCAGCGGCCCCTTGATCGACACGACGTATTCCTTCAGGACCGACAGCGTCTCGTCGGGGAGCCACACGTCGGGACCGTAGATCCTGGTCGACTTCTCGCCGGCGTAGATCTCCATCCAGTGGATCCTGCGCTTGCCGCCGTAGGCCTTGGCGACCGCGGCGTCGACGACCTTGATCATCACCGGCGTGATGTCGAGACCGGTGCCGTCGCCTTCGATGTACGGAATGATCGGATTGTCGGGTACGGTGAGGCTGAAGTCCGGCTTGACGGTGATCTTTGCGCCGCCGGCCGGCACGGTCACGTGTTGGTACATTGCGTCTCCTGGGAAGACATCGGAAGCGGCTCGCGGCACGATGGATGGACGCGGTGCCGCGAAACCCTCAATTATCCGCGAATCGGCCCCCGACCGCCATTCGACCCATTACCGGCAGTCCCAGAACCCGTGATCGTCCTGCTCAACAAGCCCTATGGCGTTCTTTGCCAGTTCAGCGGAGACGGCACGCGCAGAACGCTGAAGGACCTCGTCGACCTCCCCGGCGTCTACCCCGCCGGGCGCCTCGACGCCGACAGCGAGGGGCTGCTGGTCCTCACCGACGACGGCGCCCTGCAGGCGCGGATCGCCCACCCGCGATTCAAGCTGCCGAAGACCTATTGGGTCCAGGTCGAGGGCACGCCGACCCCGGAACAGCTGGCCGCGCTGCGCAATGGCGTCGATCTCGATGGCGTCAGGACACGCCCGGCGCAGGTGCAGGCCCGCGGGAAACCTGCGGGGCTCTGGCCGCGCACGCCTCCGATCCGTGTGCGCCGCGCCATTCCGACCGCCTGGCTCACGGTGACGATCAGCGAGGGAAGGAACCGGCAGGTCCGCCGGATGAGCGCGGCCGTCGGGCTGCCGACGCTGCGCCTGATCCGTTGGTCGGTCGGGCCGTGGACGATCGAGGGCCTCACGCCGGGCGCATGGCGGACCACCGACGAGCGTCCACCGCCGGTCGCGACGGGCGCGCATACCCGAACCTAGCGAGTCCCCATCGACGTCGGGGCGGGCACGATAGGCGCCGCAGCGGTGCGCCGGGGCGCCGCCGCGAGGATCACGCGCCGGGGCACTCTGCTAGAATCCGCGCCGATCCACCGGCTCCGGACACCGCAGGCCGGTTGGCCGCCAGCACCGCTCGCTTCCTCTTCCTTCAATGATCCGCCGCCTGCTCGCCCGCCTGCTCCCCGGCCGGCGTGCGCACGATCCGCGCGTCTACGGACCCGACCGGCATCCGGTCCGGCGCGACCAGCTCTCGGGCGCCGCGCAAAACGTCACGCGCAAGCTGCAGGAAGCCGGGTTCAAGGCCTTCATCGTCGGCGGCGCGGTCCGCGACCTCCTGCTCGGCATCGAGCCCAAGGATTTCGACATCGCGACCGACGCGACGCCCGAGCAGGTCAAGCCGCTGTTCCGCCGCGCGTTCATCATCGGCAGGCGCTTCCGGCTGGTGCATGTCCACGTGGGCAACGACGTGATCGAGGTCTCGACGTTCCGCGCCGCGCAGACTGGCGGCGACGCGACCGACGAGCATGGACGGCTGCTGTCCGACAACGTCTACGGCTCGCAGGCCGAGGACGCGGCACGGCGCGATTTCACCATCAACGCTCTGTATTTCGATCCGGCGACCGAGTCGATCTGGGATTACGTCGGCGGCTTCGTCGACACCCGCGCCCGAAGGCTGAAGCTGATCGGCCCCCCGGTGACGCGGTACCGCGAGGATCCGGTGCGCATGCTGCGCGCAGTTCGGCTCGCCACCAAGCTCTCGCTGTCGATCGAGACGCGCACCGGGGAGCCGATCCCGCGCCTCGCCTCGCTGATGTCGAACGTCCCGCCGGCGCGGCTGTTCGACGAGATGCAGAAGCTGCTGCTGTCGGGCCACGCGCTCGAGACGCTGAAGAGCCTGCGCGCGCACGGGCTGTCGCACGGCCTGCTGCCGCTGCTCGACGTCATCCTCGAGCAGCCTCTCGGGCAGAAATTCATCGACGCCGCGCTCGCCGGAAC
>DATIQL010000090.1:0-1603 GCA_035470905.1 Casimicrobiaceae bacterium | reverse complement strand
CTTGCCGCTGCGACCAGCAGGACGACTGCGACCAGGACGCCGGCGAGACGATCGGCGAGGGCTCCGACCTCGGGCCGGCTCATGCTGGCGCTCTCGACCAGTCGCCGGATGCCCGATACGCAGGTATCGTCGCCGACGCGCTCGACTTCGACGACCACCGGGCTCAGCCGGTTGAACGCACCGCCGGTGACCTCATCGCCGCTGCGCCTGCGCACCGGCGTGCTCTCGCCGGTCAGCAGCGATTCGTCGCATTCGGTGTCACCCTGGACCAGTCTTCCGTCCGCCGGAAAGCTCTCGCCCGCGCGCACCAGCACCCGATCGCGCGCCTTCAGGCTCACCGCGGGGACATCCTCGGTGTCCATGCCGGGCCCGGAATCGCGCAGGCGATGCGCGGTGAGCGGCAGTGCCTTGTCGAGGTATTCGAGGCCCATCGCGGCACGCTGCCGGGCGCGCATCTCGAGGTAACGGGCGCACAGCAGGAAGAAGACGAACATCGCGATCGAGTCGTAATAGACATCGGCGCCGTCGGTGAACGTCGAATAGATGCTTGCGCCGAAGGTCGCGGCGACGCCCAGCGCGATCGGGACATCCATTCCCAGGCGACGGCGCTGCGCATCCCGCCATGCGCCCCGGAAGAACGGCGCGGCGGAATAGAACACCACCGGCACGGTCAGCACGAGGCTCGCGAGGCGCATCAGCATGCGCAGGTCGTCGCCCATCGTGCCGTCCTGCGCGAGATACGCAGGCACCGCATACATCATCACCTGCATCATGCCGAAACCGGCGACGAACAGGCGCCACAGCGCAGCGCGGGTCTCGCGCCTGCGCACCAGCTCGGCGTTGCCGGAGGTCGCGGGCCAGGCGCGATAGCCGATCAGCGCGACCTGGGCGAGGATCTCGGACAGGCGGATCCGCGATTCATCCCAGCGCACCCGGGCGCGCCGGGTTGCGTAATTGATGTCGGCGATCAGCACCCCGGGCAGCGAGGCCAGATGCTGCTCGTTCAGCCACAGACAGGCGGCGCAGGTGATGCCTTCGAGGATCAGCGTGGCCTCGCGCTGGTTCGCGTCGAGCATCCGCACGAAGCCCGTCTGGACCTCCGGCTGGTCGTAGATCGCGAGCTCGGCCGCCGCCGCCGCGGCTGCTGGATCGGGACGCTGCCCGTAGGCGGTGCGCGTCCGGTAATAGGACGACAGGCCGCTGCCCGCGATCGCCTCGGCCACGGCCTGGCATCCCGGGCAGCAGACGGCCTGCCGCGCACCGTCGACGACCGCGTAATAGCTGCGCCCGGCGGGGTTCGGCAGTCCGCAGTGGTAGCAGGCGGAATTCGCAGCCATGTCCAGGAGTCGGCGGCGCGCGGGCGCTTCTGCGGCCCGGCTGGCGAATCCGCGCGTCAGTTCCGCGGCGACTCGCGCTCGACCCCGCCCAGGCGCCCGGCGACCGTGCACGAGCCGCTCTGCGCGGCGAAGCGGGCCGTCATGCCCGAGCCGGTCCGCTCCATCTCGTAGAGCTGCATCGGGCCGGCAACGCCTCCGCCGCAGTCGAATGTGCCGGTCACCGCACCCATGTGGCCCGCCTGCGTGTAGGTCCCCGCGAACGTGCA
>DATIQL010000089.1:0-18823 GCA_035470905.1 Casimicrobiaceae bacterium | reverse complement strand
GTTCAGACTGGCGTATGGCGCAAACGGAGTCTTCTACACTGTCGTTCCGACTCCCTGACGCGGCGGCGGGCGATCGTCCAAGGTACGCAGGCATTAACGTTGAGCGTCCGCTCTTGCTCGCGGCGGTTGGCCGCTTTGGGTCGAGGCTGTGTGAAAACGCATCCCAAATTCGAATTCGGGGTTCTTCTGACCCCTCCCTGCCCGGAAATAATCGAATACAGCGCGATCTGAGCGGTCGATTGCCCGCGGACTCGGCTATCGAGGCGTATTCACACAGCCTCGGCCAGAAGCGGTCGATCCTTGTCTCCTGCCAATTCGCAGGAGATCAAATCCCCGGCATGCCGACGAAGCCCGGCAAGGCCTTGATGCGCTCGATCCAGCTGCGCACGCTGGCGTAGGGATCGAGCGGAATGCCGCCCTCGGATGCGAGCGCGACATACGGGAAGCAGGCGACATCCGCGATCGTGACATGGTCGAGCGCCAGCCATTGATGCGCAGCCAGCCGCTGCTCCAGGACGTCCAGCCCCTTTCGCCCCAATAGCTGCGCCTCTTCGAGATTGCCGGGGCGCTTGAACTTGCAGATGACGCGCGCCTTGGCGAGACCATAAAGGGTCTCGTTCTCCATGAGCGCCAGCCACTGCATCACCTCGGCCATGCCCGGCGGATCAATGGGGAGCCACGTCTCTCCCCCGTATTTGCGGGCGAGATACGCGAGGATGGCCATGGAGTCCCACACTACCGTGCCACCGTCATCGAGGGTGGGGACCTGACCGCGCGGGTTGAGTTTGAGATACCACGGCTCTCGGTTTTCGCCCTTCATCAGATTGACAGTCACCACCTCATGCTTCAGGCCCAGAAGGGATAGCAGCAATCGGACGCGGTAGCTGTTACCGGACATTTCGAAATCGTAGAGCTTCATCGTTCTCCTCCATCGACGCGTTAAGGAAATCCAATCCCACGAAGCGTGCCGACGCAGGGTATCACCTGCTAACGCGAGTGAGCGAGCGGGTCCTTCTCCCCCTGCTGAAGAACGTCGCGGGCGGCCCGTGACGGCCTCACGCCATGCCTGCTCAGGACAGAGCGATTCGCCGGAGTGCCTTGTCTGCGCTCTGCTCAGAAGCGCAATCGCCTCGGTTCGGCCACAACCGGCCGTTGCACCTCTTCGACGAGGACAGCCGGTCACGACGCGCGATCGGCCGGGAGCGCATCTGGCGTGTCCTTGGCTGGGCGCCGCATCCGACGGGATCGTCACCATCGGCGAGGCCTGATCCCCCGCAGGAAACAATGGGCCGGCGTAAGGCCATGCGCAGGGTCGTTCCGAAGCGGATTCCCGGCCAGGAGCCGCCACCGGCAAGGGACCGCGAAGCAGCCCAACGCGCTAAACTCGGGGTCATCTACCCAGCGCCGCAACCCTCGTACCCGATGAGGCGACGATGACGAATCAGGGAACGGGCAGTGGAGGAGGCAAGCTGAATCGCCTGCGAACC
Organism: Casimicrobiaceae bacterium; assembly: GCA_035470905.1. Classification (GTDB taxonomy): domain Bacteria; phylum Pseudomonadota; class Gammaproteobacteria; order Burkholderiales; family Casimicrobiaceae; genus VBCG01. Next base: position 17,336 of record DATIQL010000089.1, on the reverse strand, counting down.
TTGTGGCGAGATGGCCAATGCAGCTTCGGGGCCATCGCGACGATCCCATCGGTTCAGACGGTCCAGGTCATGGCGCGCTCGGGCTTGGACTGGATCATCATCGATATGGAGCATGGCGCGGTGGATGCGAACGCGCTTCACGCGATGATCGCGGCGACTTCCGGAACGCCACTTGTACCGCTCGTTCGCGTTGCTGCAGCGACCCCGTGGCATGCCAAGCTACCGCTCGATCTCGGGGCCATGGGAATTTGCTTTCCAATGACTACGCGGGCCCCGGACGCAGCAGCCGCGGCAAGCGCGGTGCGGTATCCGCCCGACGGGGAGCGCTTCTGGGGCCCGTTCTATGCGCCGCTACGCTGGGACGTTTCGATGCGCGAGTATCTCGATCGCGCGAACGACGAGGTGCTCGCCATCGGGACCATCGAGCACTTCGACGCTCTCGAAACGATCGGCGAGGTGGTAGCAACACCTGGACTGGATCTTGCGTTCATCGGTCCCGGCGACCTCGCTACAAGTATGGGGCTCAAGGGTAGGACGGATCACCCGGATGTGCAGGAAGCGATGCTGAAGCTCGAGTGCGTCATCCGCGAGAGCAACGTGTTGCTGGGAGGCGTCGCGCCAACGGCTGAGCAGGCGAACGCGATGACGGCGCGCGGTTACAAGGCCCTGGTGCTCGGCTTCGATTGGTCTTTGCTGCAAAAGGGGATCGATGCGGTGCTGGACGGAGTTCGACGGCCGGCTCGATAGCGAAGCCGCGGGAAAGAAGCTAGGATGGCGCTCCGTCCGGTTCGATTGCCTCGGCCCAATGAAAATCGCAGACCGGCCAGCTTCAAACGGGCGTCGTGGTCGTCAAAATCCCTCTCAAGCGGACGTCCGGATCGCCTCATGCATCGCGTCTCGGCGGGCGCCGTTCTGGCGCCATTCGCGTCGCGGCGAGGGAGTTCGCAGCCGTGCTCGGACCACTCTCGCGGCGATAGCGGCCCTGCAACCTGTCCTTCAGTTCGCAGCCGCGGCGACAGACGGCCTAACCACACCGCCGGCAGTTCTGCGACTCGACGCCTCGCCCAAACGCGGTTCGATCGGAAGTAGGCGGGCAATTTCCGTTTTGACCACTGCGTAGCATTCACACACGCGTGCCTCGAGACCCGAGCGATCCAGAACGATTACGCAGCCACGCCGATAACTGATCAATCCAGCCGCGGCCAGATTGCCGGAGACCCCGGTGACGCCCTCCCTGCGCACGCCCAGCAGGTTGGACATGCGCTCGTGGGTCAAGCTGAGACGATTTGATGCCCACCGATCCATGCACGTCAACAGCAGGCGGCATACCTGCTGATCGATGCTGTGGAATCGATTGCAGGCGGCGGACTGTGACATCTGGGTGATCAGAGATTGGGCGTAACGGAGCATCAAATGCCGTAGCGGCGCCTCGTTTTCGGCCGCAGCCTGGAGAACGCTCGCTCGTATGCGAAAACCATGTCCCGCACTTTGAACGACGGCTCGGGTGGTGGAGGTGGCGGCGCCGCCCATAAGCAGAGCGATGCCCACGACGCCGTCGTTGCCGATGACCGCCACTTCGGGCGACGCCCCGTCTTTCATCGGACTCAGTATCGACACGATGCTGGAAGTGGGGAAATACGCGTATTCCAACTCGGCCCCCGGTTCGTAGATAGCCGAACCGCGCACCAGCGGGACGAGTTCCGAATGCGACGCCAAGCACTCGTAGATCCCTGCCGGCAGTGCCGCCAGCAGATGGTTCTGCATGGGTGTACGGATCATGACGGCTTCCTTTCCGCACGAGCGTACGACGCACGCTCGAGCCGCGTCGGTGCGCTAGCAAACATAGTCGATGGCCTTGGCGGGCAACTTGTCCACCCAGGCGATTCCCGCAAGAGGGGGAACAAGCACCCGCCAGGTTTCTTCGCCATTGAGTGGCGAGTGTCGGCTTCGCTCGGCTCGAGCGTCGGCCATGGGCGACCTCCGAAGTCCGCTGGGGGTGGGACTGCGACGGTGTCCACCAGGACCGAGTGCGGCAGAGGCCGGACATACGGCTGGATCGCCGATGGCAGACGTTGCGCGGCGCAATAGTCCCTGAGCAGACCCTTCTGCTGCTGGAGCAGTCAGAGCCAAGCGGATCTCGATGCCACACGACCAAGTTATGGAATACTCCACCGTCCTGCGGTCGCGCGTGGACGCCAGAGGCGCCGATTCACCCAGGATCGCGTAACCATACGACGGGGAACTGATGTCGCCCAAAGAACCACACGCGGCTCACGCAGTCGTGATCGGTGCCGGGATCGGCGGCCTTGCGGCAGCGGCCGCCCTGGCTCCCCATTTCTCTCGAGTGACTTTGCTTGAGCGCGATCGACTGCCGCCTCGGCCAGAGCCCCGCGCCGGTGTTCCGCAATGCAGGCACGTGCACGGCCTGCTTGGCGGCGGGCTGAACGCACTCCAGATCCTGTTCCCGGGCGTCGCCGAACAGCTGGCGGCAGCGGGTGCGGTTCCGATTCGCGTCGGCCTCGATGCTCGGCTCGAGCAACCCGGATACGATCCCTTCCCACAGCGCGATCTGGGCCGGACCACCTATTCGATGTCGCGACCACTGCTCGAGCACGTCGTGCGGGAGCTTGTTGCACGTGACGGGCGCATCGAGATTCGCCCGAACTGCCGCGCCCGCGAGATCGTTGCGTCTCCCGACGGTCGCCATGCCAGCGCGGTTCGATGCGACATCGATGGCCACGCCAGCGAGACGCTCCAGGCCGATCTCATCGTCGATGCTTCCGGCCGCGGGGCGTTGACGCTCGATTTCCTCAGTCGCGCAGGCTACCCGTCGCCCGAGGAATCTTCCATCCCGGTCGACGTCCGCTACAGCTGTGCGGTGTTCACGCTACCGGACGACAGCGCGCGCGATTGGAAGATACTTCAGACGAAACCGGACCCCGGCATCAACGGAAGGCGGGCCATCATGTTTCCGCTCGAGGGGGGCAACCGCTGGATCCTGGGGCTCGGAGGCGTCGACGGTGACTCTGCCCCGGCCGATCTCGATGGCTTCCTCGGGTACGCGCGCACATTGCGGACGCCCACCGCGCACAACGCCGTTCGCGATGCCTCGATACAGGGCGAGATCCAGCGTTTCGCGTTCCCGCGGAGCCTTCGCCGCCATTTCGAGCGCATGCCAGCGTTTCCTCGGGGACTGCTGCCGATCGCGGACACCATCTGCCGAATCAACCCATCATTCGGCCAAGGCATGAGCGTGGCGGCAAAGGAAGCGGTGTTGCTCGGCCAGGTACTCGAGCGCGTCTTCAACCGGGGCGACCGACCGGGTGACGCCGCGCCGACGTTCTTCGCGGCGCTAGGCGCCGTGCTGAATGACCCCTGGGCGGTAGCCGAACAGGACTACGGCTATCCGCACCTGGAAGGTGTGCGACCAGCGGGATTCGCTGAAAGGATGAAATTTCAGGCGGCGCTGAACCGGGTCGCCGCGGTGGATCCATCGATCCATGCGTTGATGCTGGATGTGTCCCACCTGATCAAGCCGGCGAGCGTACTCCGCGACCCGGACATCGCCGAACGTGTCGCCGCCGAAATCCTCGCTGCGTGACCCGCCACGTCGTTGCGATCAATGTGGAGGAAGTCACTTGCGACTCGGCGCGCGCTCGATGTCGGGTGCCAGGCAAGCGGTGTCGCTCAAGGCGCCCGCAGAAAGTCGTCAGCGGATGTAGGTGATGTCGCTCAGCCAGAGGTCGTTGGGATGTTCTGGCGTGAAGTCCCGGTTGACAAGGTTCGGCAATGCCTTGGTCTTGCGGGACTCGGCGGTCACGCGGAACCGTCGGATCGCCTTGGGCAGGATCCCGGCTCTGTGCATCAGCTTGGACACGGTGTTGCGGCAGCACGGCACCTCTTGGGCCCTCAGCTCGACGTTCACCGTGGGAGCGCCGTACGACTCGCGGCTGGCCTGGTGGATCGTCCGGATGCGAGCCGTGAGATAGACCTGGCGCTTCTGGCGTCCAGCGTCATCCACTCCGCAAGCGACGCGAGACGTCCTGTTGACGACGATCGAGACTGGTCGCCCGCGCGGTAATCCTGAGCGGGATCGAGGGCCGCGCGTTCAATCGGCGTTGGTCCACTTCCAGTTCCGGATTTCCGGCAGGTCCTCGCCATGCAGGTCGATGTACTGCTTGTGCTCGACGAGTTTGTCCTTGAGCTGCTGCTTCAGGTAGATACCCCTGTCGCCCGTCTGCGGCAGGCGATCGATGGTGTCCATCACGAGGTGGAAGCGGTCAAGCTCATTCAGGACCGTCATGTCGAAGGGAGTGGTGATGGTGCCTTCTTCCTTGTAGCCACGGACGTGGATGTTGCTGTGGTTGGTGCGACGGTAGGTCAGGCGGTGGATCAACCACGGGTAGGCGTGGTAGGCAAGGACGACCGGCTTGTCCTTGGTGAACAGCTCGTCGAAATCCATGTCGCTCAAGCCGTGCGGATGCTCGGACGGCGGCTGCAACTTCATCAGGTCCACGATGTTCACCACGCGGATCTTCAGTTCGGGCAGATGCTCGTGCAGGATGGAAACGGCGGCGAGCGTCTCCAGCGTTGGAACGTCGCCGCAACAGGCCATGACCACGTCGGGTGCGACGGCCTGGTCGTTGCTGGCCCACTGCCAGATGCCGATGCCCTTCGCGCAATGCTTGACCGCGGCGTCCATGGTCAGCCACTGCGGCGCCGGATGCTTGCCGGCGACCACGACGTTGACGTAGTGGCGGCTTCTCAGGCAATGGTCCATCACCGAAAGCAGGCAATTGGCATCCGGCGGAAAGTAGACGCGGACGACCTCGGCCTTCTTGTTCACGACGTGGTCGATGAACCCGGGATCCTGGTGGGTAAATCCGTTGTGGTCCTGGCGCCAGACATGCGAGGTCAGCAGGTAATTCAGCGAAGCGATCTTGCGGCGCCAAGGCAGGTGCGCCGTGACCTTCAGCCACTTGGCGTGCTGGTTGAACATCGAATCGATGATGTGGATGAACGCCTCGTAGCAGTTGAACAGCCCGTGCCGCCCGGTGAGCAGATAGCCTTCGAGCCAACCTTCGCATTGGTGTTCGCTCAGCATTTCCATCACGCGACCGGTGGGGGCCAGAAACTCGTCGTCCGCGACGGTGGCGGCATTCCACTGGCGCTCCGTCACTTCGAAGAGGGCATCCAGGCCGTTGGAGACCGTTTCGTCAGGGCCGAAGACGCGGAAATTGTGCCGCTCGTGGTTGAGCTTGGTCACGTCGCGCAGGAATGGTCCGAGCACATGCGTGTCCCCGATGCCGGGCGTCCCCGGCGCCGGCACGTCGACCGCGTAGTCGCGGAAATCCGGCATCCGCAGGTCGCGCAGCAGCATGCCGCCATTGACGTGGGGATTGGCGCCCATGCGCCGGTCACCCTCGGGCGCAAGCTCCGCAAGCTCGGGGTTCAGGCGACCCTGCGCATCGAAGAGCTCCTCCGGCCGGTAGCTACTTAGCCAGTCTTCCAGAAGCTTGAGGTGCTCGGGATGGGCGGCCGGGTCCGACAGCGGCACCTGGTGCGAGCGGAACGTGCCCTCGATCCGCTGGCCATCGACGACCTTGGGCCCTGTCCAGCCCTTGGGCGACCTGAGGACGATCATCGGCCAGCGCGGTCTCGCGGTGTCGTTGTGGCCTCGCGCACGGGTCTGGATTCGCCGGATGTCCCCGATGACCTTGTCCAGGGTGGCGGCCATGAGTCGATGCATCGCCTCGGGCTGATCGCCTTCTACGAAGTGCGGGGTCCACCCGCAGCCGCGCAGAAACTGGTCCAGTTCGTCATGCCCGATGCGGGCAAGGACGGTCGGGTTGCTGATCTTGTAGCCGTTGAGATGCAGGATCGGCAGCACCGCGCCGTCGGTGATCGGGTCCAGAAACTTGTTGGAGTGCCATGCGGTCGCCAGCGGACCCGTCTCCGCTTCGCCATCGCCAACGACACAGGCGACGACGAGACCGGGATTGTCCAGCGCGGCCCCGAACGAGTGACTGAGCGAGTAGCCCAGTTCGCCGCCTTCGTGGATCGAGCCAGGGCATTCAGGCGATGCGTGGCTGGGAATGCCTCCGGGAAACGAGAACTGCCTGAACAGCTTCCGCAGCCCTTCCTCATCCTGGCTCACATCGGGATAGATCTCGCTGTAAGTGCCCTCGAGATAGGTGTTGCCCACGACGGCCGGGCCGCCGTGCCCGGGCCCTGAGACATAGATCATGTTCAGGTCGAATTTCTTGATGACCCGGTTCAGGTGAACGTAGATGAAATTCTGGCCCGGGGTCGTCCCCCAGTGGCCCAGCAGAAGGCGCTTCACGTCCGCGATCGTCAGCGGCCGCTTCAAGAGCGGATTATCGTAGAGGTAGATCTGCCCGACCGCCAGGTAGTTCGCGGCACGCCAGTAGGCATCCATCCTGCGCAACAGGTCCGGCATCGGTGCCAGGGTTTCCGCTTTCACAATTGAGTCTCCTTCGTCCAACTGCCGGGTCACCGCCAAAGCGACTTCGAAGGGCTGCCCGGTTGCTTGCATGAAACCGCGCGCCCGCTCCAACACCGCAAGCGCCGCATGTCCCTCGTTCAGATGGCAGACTTCCGGATCGATGCCAAGCGCCGCGAGCAACTGCCAGCCGCCGATCCCGAGCAGCATTTCCTGTTTGCGACGCAGCTCCGTTCCACCTCCGCGCAACTCGCTGGCAATGCCTCGATGCGCGGGATAATTCGCAGCGTCGTCGTTGTCGAGGAGGTACGACTTCAGGCGACCGACCTGAGCCTGCCAAATGCGCAGCCAGATCGGGTGCCCCGAGAGGCCGAGTTGCAGGCGCAACCGCTCCCCATCCGACTGGCGCATCGGCGGCATGATTCCACGACGAACGCATGTCGAAGGCCAGCTCGGCCAGCGCGTTGAATCCCTCGACGTCCGCGGATGGAAGGTGCGTAGGCCGGTGGGTAACGCGCGCGTGTTCGCTCATGAGCGCTCCTTGTGGTTCCTTCCCGCCGCGCACCGAACCGTCATGCGGCGGCGGCCAAGGCAGCGGCAGCGATGGCCTGCGCCTGTGCTTCGATGCGACGCCGGTGCTCCGCACCCCGGAAGCTCTCAGCATAGACCTTGTAGAGACCTTCGGCGCCCAGCGCGACGCGCTGTGCCGCAACCGACGGGTAAGGCACCTCGGCAAAGCAGGCGGTGACCCGCTTGGGGACGTCGACCAGGAACGCCGACCAGCATCGAGGGCTCGGCGCGTCTTTCCGCCACGGGGCTTGTTGTCATCGTCGGATTCCGTTCCCCCTTAGGAGGCAACGACGCAGACTCGGGCGGGGCGCCGCCGTCAGCGAATGGCGGAAGCTCGCCGGGAGGGGCCTGCGACATCGTCCGGGATGCCTCGATAGCGGGCAGTTGTGCTGTTGGCGCTAATTCCCCACGGGAGCGCAGCCACCGCTCAATGCCGACACGGCCTTGAGGACCCCCGGAAATCCAGCCGCGACGTAGTCGGGGCGCGTGGCGGCGTAGGTTTTGGCTCCCTGATTGGAATCTACGAAGATGCTCCTGATGCCGAGCAATTGCGCCCCATGAATGTCCCGGAACATGTCGTTACCCACGCAGATCACGTCTGCCGGTCCAAGTTCCATCCTCGCGAGCGCCGTCTCGATCAACCTTCGATCGGGTTTGCGGAAGCCATAGCGGGCCGAGATGATGATCGGATCAAAGTAGCCCGCTAGACCAAGGGCCCGCATCTCCGGCAGCGCGAAGCAGGGCTGGGCGTCGGTAACGAGGGCGAGGCGATAGACAGGCCGCAACTCGTCGAGCGTTCCTATGACATCCGAGTAGAGCTGCAGACGCTTGCGGGAGATCCCGCGGTAGAGCTGGGCGAGAACTCGGGCCAGTCGGCGACGCGTTGGAGCAGCCTCCAGGCCTTCCCGCCTGAGCAAAGTGTTCCAGATCGCTTCCACATCAATTTCAGCATACTTCTCCGCACGCGCCTCCTTCTGCTCCGCCATGATCTGGTAGTAGCGCTCACGTACTCCCCAGCGGTGCAGATGGATGCCATGGTAGGTGAGGTAATGCGCGATCGCGCGGTAGATCTCGTCCATCGACTCGTCGGTCTCGATGTCGATCAGGGTTCCGTACAGATCGAAGATGAGTCCCTTGAGCGCCATGTTCCTACGCCAGTGTCTTCATCGCTTCGTCGACGAGCCGGCCGCGATGCTTGGCCCCGATCCAATCGTTACGCGCGATCCGAAGAAGGGTCAATCCCATGTAGAACGGGATCCGCCCGGTGATTGCTCGGAAGGCGGCGCCGCGGTCCGGAAAATGGCACGAATATTCCCAGAGGAAATGCCCGATGAAAGGCTCCGCCATCCATCCGCCGTTGGCGTACTGCATGAAGAAATGCTTGAGTTCGGCCACCACCCGTCCAAGGTCGAACGCGCGGTCCGCGCGCTTCATGCGCTCCAGATCGATCGCGATCACCCACGGCCCGTCCCCAAAGAGGATGTTGGACGGAGTTACGTCACCATGGGTCAGGACCTGGCGATCCTCCCACATGCAGTCTCGCGCCCGCCACCGATCTCTGATTCGGCAGAGAGCGCGCACCTCATTCCCGGTGATGAGTCGGCCGCCTGTCAACTGCGCCACGATCCGGTCGAAATAAGCGCACTCCGGGCTGAAGTCGACTCGCCGATCACTGGCGGTCCGATTATGAAGCGATGCAAGAAACCAAGCGAGCGCCGCGAGCTTCTGGAAAAGAATGTCGCGTGCGCCTTCTCAGATTGCACCAAGAATGAAATCGGCGAGAAGCTTGCCATGACAAAACTCCTCGACCAGCACCAGGTCGATCCCGGGATTGCACCCGAGCGGACGCGCCACGTAATGAGGGAAGCCGACAAAGCCGATGCTGCGCAAATACCGCAGATTCCGGTACTCGGCCTCCATCCGCCGCGAGGCCGCCTCCGCGGAGCGGTCGGCGAGGCCCCCGAAGAACTTCCCGACGATACGGATCTCGCTGTGCCGGTCCTCGTAGAGGTAGACATGGTGGGATCCATGAAGTCGAAACACCCGGAATTCTGGTGCGACGCCGCCCGTCTGCAGCTGCGGGAGAATATCGTGACGAAGGTACCCGTACAGAGGATCGCTTCGGGGCAAATGGCCGACATAGTGCATCGCGCTTCTCGGCAAACGGTCTCGCTTCAGCGGGGCACAGCGTTCCGTGACGCCGTGATGTAGTGGATCCCGCGTCCGTGATGACAGCCGCACGCATGCATTGGTCGGCAAGCGAGCATCTCGGAATCGAAACCGGCATGCGGGCGTGGGACGATCGAACTTGGCGGTGCGGCGAAACAACGCGGCTGGTGGTCGCGTCGGCAGGGATCGGGATCGTCCTGTGGGGCACGCGAAACCCGCGCGCCGATCGCCGTCGTTTCACGTATTGCATTCGCCGATCTTCGCCCGATACGCGCGAGCCACGGGCACAACGGCGCACGCAGGTCGCCTGCCCGCGGAGCAGAAGCCCCCTCACGGCGACGCTGAACCGTCCAGGCTCCCTTTCGGCCCGACGCAGACTCGGTCGACACAAATCCTCCGTCTGGGTTGCGTCGCATTGACCCTATGGTGATTTGTGACACGGAAGACTGGTCCCTCAGGTGGCGTTGCTCTGGCGCACTGGACTCGCGCTCTCGGGCTCTACTATTGTCCGTTACTCGAGGACAGGCTGAAGGGTCGCCCCGTCGGCGGTCTGCACGGGCGAGCGCCTGGGTTGCACGCCGAGGCATGGCCTGCAGTACCGGATTCCCGCGTGGCGCCGTCGACGATGCGAAATACCTCGGAAATCGCCCGCCTGCATGCCTGGTTGCGGGACGGACAGGATTGAGATAGGTGACCCTGCCCTCCTCGTCGGTGCTGATGACGCCATGACCAATGGATTCGAGGGTGACCTGCGCACGCTGGCGTTCTGCAGGCAATGCGTCGTCCACCACCGCGCGTTCCTGCATATGCCGCAGCTTCAGACGAAGCGAATGTCCGCCGACGTGTTCTTGCAGGACTCGCTCTTTCGCGCCGCGCTCGACCGCTTGCCGGCCGACCTCCTCTTCCTCCCGGGTCGTGCGGACGAGGACCGGGACGTGGCGGGCCGCGAGGAAAATCTCATTGAACGAAACAATATCTTGGCTGTCGGGCAGAGAGGGGTCGAGCACAGTCGCATCGATGGCCCCGTCGCCCAGCCCTGCAATTCCGTCGGAAAGCGCCCGGACCCAGACAGCCGCTGGCGCATCGTCACCGGGCGGGGTGAACGCCTCGCGAATCGCCGTGGCGGCCACTGGGTCGCTCCCGATGACCAGGACACTGCTGGGATTGTCGCTCATTGCGGAGATTTATCGCCCGCGGACCCCGGCGTCGGTTCGTTGCCGCACATCCGGCGCGCCGCGTGGATGCAAGACTGATTTCGCCGCCGGCTTGCCGGAGGCCAGTGCCCAGTTCAAACCGACGAGCTGCAACCGCGCGGTGATCGCCTTTGAAAGCCAAGGACAGCCGACATGAACTCAGCATCTTTCAGGACACGTCCAGCGTCCGCTCTGGACGAATCGTGCGTCAACGCCCTGCTCTTCCTCTCGGTCGACGCGGTGCAGAAGGCCGACAGCGGGCACCCCGGGCTGCCACTCGGCGCGGCGCCGATGGCCTGCGTGCTCTGGACCCGGTTCCTCAAGCACAATCCCGCCAATCCCCACTGGTTCGACCGCGATCGCTTTGTTCTTTCCGCAGGGCATGGATCGGCGCTGCTGTACAGCGTGCTGCACCTGACCGGTTACGCCCTTTCGCTCGAGCAGATCAAGCAGTTTCGCCAATGGGGCAGTCTCACGCCCGGTCACCCAGAACGCGGCCTGACGCCCGGCGTCGAAGTCACGACCGGCCCGCTCGGACAGGGCTTCGGCAACGGCGTGGGCATGGCAATGGCGGAAGCGCACCTCGCCGCGCGTTACAACCGCGCCGGCTTCGACATCATCGATCACTTCACCTATGGGGTCGTGAGCGACGGTGACCTGATGGAAGGCGTCGCTTCCGAGGCAGCGTCACTGGCAGGCCATCTGAAGCTGGGCAAGCTGATCTATCTTTACGACGACAACTGCGTCACCCTTTCCGCCGGCACCGACATCACCTTCACCGAGGATCGCGCTCGACGCTTCGAGTCCTACGGCTGGCACACCCGATCGGTCGGCGACGGCAACGACCTCGCCGCGATCGACCAGGCGCTGCAAGCCGCGCGCGCCGAGACCGGGCGCCCGTCACTGATTCTGGTGCGCACCCATCTCGGCTACGGCTCGCCGAACAAGCAGGACTCGTTCGAAGCGCACGGCTCGCCGCTGGGCGAAGAGGAAGTGCGCCTGACGAAGCGCAACCTGCGCTGGCCAGCGGAGCCGGCGTTCCACATCCCCGAGGAGGCCCTTGCGTGCTTTCGCGAGGCCGTCGAGCGAGGCGCGCAAGCAGAAGCTGCGTGGAACCGCCAATTCTCCGCGTACGCTCAAGCGTTTCCCGATCTGGCGCGGGAGCTCGGGCAGATGGTAGGCGGCGAATTGCCGGCGAGCTGGGATGCGGACATACCCGTCTTTCCTCCGGACGCCAAGGGCATGGCCACACGAGTCGCGTCCGGCAAGGTGATGAACGCCGTCGCCCCGCGTGTGCCAGCGCTGATGGGAGGCTCGGCGGATCTGGATCCATCGACCCACACGGCGCTTGCCGGCCTGGGAGACTTCGAGCCCCCCGGCGCGAGTGCCCGCGACCGACAAGGCTCGGGGGGCGGCGGTTGGAGCTGTGCCGGCCGCAATGTGCACTTCGGCGTGCGCGAGCACGGCATGGGCGCGATCCTGAACGGCCTGGCCGCACATGGCGGAACGGTGCCGTTCGGGTCGACCTTCCTGGTCTTCTCCGACTACATGCGGCCGGCGATCCGCCTCGCCGCATTGATGGGGCTGCACGTCGTCCATGTGTTCACGCACGACAGCATTGCCCTGGGGGAGGATGGCTCCACGCATCAGCCGGTCGAACAGCTTGCCGGTCTGCGTTCGGTTCCGCAGCTCGTCGTCATCCGGCCTTGCGATGCCAACGAGACTGCGGTTGCCTGGCGTGTCGCGCTGGAAACGCGAGACCGGCCGGTGGCGCTGATATTGACGAGACAAAGCGTGCCTACGCTCGACCGTACCCGTTTCGCCGCAGCGGACGGCCTGCGGCGCGGCGCGTACGTGTTGGCCGATGCACCGAACGGCAAGCCCGACCTGATCCTGATCGCGACGGGATCGGAGGTCGCCCTGATCATCGCGGCGGCGCAGAAGCTGCTGGCGCAGGGGATCCAGGCGCGCGTCGTCTCGATGCCGAGCTGGGAGCTGTTCGATACCCAGCCCGGGGAATACCGCGAGGCCGTGCTGTTGCCGTCGATCCGTGCGCGCCTCGCCGTGGAAGCAGGCGCATCGCAAGGATGGCATCGCTACACGGGAGACCACGGTGACGTGCTGGGCGTCGATCGTTTTGGCGCCTCGGCACCCGGCGATGTCGTTCTGCGTGAGTATGGCTTCACGGTCGACAGCGTGTGCAAGCGGGCGCTCGCGATGGCACGATAGGTGAAGGGAGCGCTGCCGCTTCGTGCGCCAGCGCACAGATGCTCCTTGCGCCGATTCTTATCCTGCACCGATCCGGGGGAGGGGAAAACGACCCGGAAGGGCGTGATGATGACTATCGTAACCGGATGGATTCTCCTGCTGCTGGGTGCGTCGCTTGCTGCTGGCGGCGTGTGGCTGGCAGCTCTCAACGGCAGCTGGGCCTACGTCGGCATGGGGATCGGCCTGCTGCTCACCGGGGCACTGCTGGTCCGCCGTCGCCGTTCAGCACTCGCGGCCTATGCGGCGTTGTTGATCGCGACGCTGGTCTGGGCGCTGTGGGAAGTGGGCCTCGATCGCTGGGCACTGATACCGCGTGCTGCGTTTCTTTCGCTCGTCGGCCTGTGGCTCCTGACGCCCTGGATCGGCCGGCAACTCGCGTCCGCCACCACCGCGGACGAGGCGGCGGGATCCCGCTGGCGCGGCCCGCGCGGCTGGCTGGCGGGCGCGATGCTGGTCGTGATCGCAACGACCCTGGCGTCGATGCTGCACGACCCATTCGATGTTGCAGGCGCGTTGGCGGCGGCGCCAGCGATGCTGCCTGCAGCCGTGCCGGGGGCAGCGGCCAACGACTGGCTCGCCTACGGCGGCACCGGGTACGGCGAGCGCTACTCGTCGCTGACCGACATCACGCCGCAAACAGTGCGCCGGCTGAAGCTGGCATGGACTTTCCATACCGGCGACGAGAAAGGGGCGAGCGACCCCCATGAGACCACTTTCGAGGTGACGCCCTTGAAGGTCGGCAACCTGCTTTACCTGTGCACGCCGCATGATCACGTGATCGCACTCGACGCCGCGTCCGGGAGAGAACGCTGGTCCTTCGATCCGCAGGTCAAGGTCGGACATTCGAGCCAGCATCTGAGTTGCCGCGGATTGGGTTACCACGACGCGGCCGCCGCGCCGCTCGGCGCCGGTGCACCGGGCAGCCCCGGACCGGCGTGCACGCGGCGCATCCTGCTGGCGACCATCGACGCACGCCTGTTCGCGCTCGACGCGTCGACCGGCCAACGTTGCCCCGATTTCGGTGACGACGGGGTGGTGCAACTGGCCACTTCGAACCTCGGCGCCCTGAAGCCCGGGTATTACATGGAGACCTCGCCGCCGGTGGTGACGCGCGACCTGCTGATCTTGGGCAGCTCGATCAACGACAGCGAGTCCGTGGCCAATCCATCGGGCGTGATCCGCGCGTTCGACGTGCGCACGGGCCGCCTGGTCTGGAATTGGGACCTGGCGCGGCCCGACGCCACCGCGCCACTGCCTGCCGGTGAGCGGTACACACCCAACACGCCCCCCAGCTGGGCCGGCGCGAGCGTCGACGAGACCTTGGGGCTGGTCTATTTTCCGCTGGGAAACCAGTCGCCCGATCAACTGGGCGCAGGCCGCAGTCCTGCGGTTGAACGCGATTCCAGTTCCATCGTCGCACTCGATCTCGCCACCGGAAAGCTGCGCTGGGTGTTCCAGGGCGTGCACCACGATCTGTGGGACCGCGACTTTCCGGCCCAGCCCTCGCTGGTCGACATGACAGTCGACGGCGTCATCGTGCCGGCGCTGGTCGCACCGTCCAAGCAGGGCGACGTGTACGTGCTCGATCGCCGTACCGGCAAGCCGATCCTCCCGGTGCGCGAGATGCCGGCCCCCGCCAGCACGACCGCCGGCGAGTTCGCTGCGCCCAGCCAACCGAGCTCCGCGCTCAGCTTCATGCCGCGGCCGCTCACCGGCAAGGACATGTGGGGCGCCACCCCGTGGGACCAGCTGATCTGCCGCATCGATCTGCGCTCGATGCGCTATGTCGGTCCCTACACGCCACCGTCGACCGAGCGCTCGCTCGTGTACCCGGGCAACCTCGGGGTCTTCAACTGGGGCGGTGTGGCCGTGGATCCGGTTCGCCAGATCATGATCGGCACGCCGACTCACCTTGCGTTCACTTTCCAGCTGGTGCCGCGCCACGATCCGACGGCCAATCTGGTGAGCGCCGGGAAGAAGGAGCACTGGAACGAGAACTACGGTGCCCGCTACGCCGTCAGGATCGGTCCGTTCCTGTCCCCGCTCGGCGTGCCCTGCCAGGCGCCGCCGTGGGGTGCCGTGGCGGGTGTCGATCTGCGCAGCGGCAAACTCGCGTGGATGCACCGTGACGGCACCGTGCGAGATCAGATGCCGGCGTGGCTGCCGATTCCGTTCGAGATGGGTGTCGCCGGCCTGGGCGGTCCGCTGATCACTGCCGGAGGTGTCGTGTTCTACAGCGGCACGCTCGATGACTACCTGCGCGCCTATGACGTGACGACGGGACGCAAGCTGTGGCAGGCGCGCTTGCCGGCGGGCGGCCAGGCGACGCCCATGACCTATCGCGTCGACGGCAGGCAGATGGTCGTCGTGGCCGCCGGGGGCCACGGCTCGTTCGGTACGAAGATCGGCGACGCCGTTGTTGCCTATGCGCTGCAATAGACCTACCGGCACGGGCGCCGAGCGACGCATCGGGCACGAGCGCGGCGTCGGCCCGTGCTTTCGGTCGCACGAGCCCCTCGAGCCATGTCCGATGTGAAACTGCTTTCGAACGGCACGTACCACGTGATGATCACGACCGCGGGCAGCGGCTACAGCCGCTGCAAGGGGCTCGCCGTGACGCGCTGGCGCGAGGATTCGTCGCTCGACCAGTGGGGGGCGTTTTGCTACCTGCGCGACGGCGTCGATGGATCCGTCTGGTCGACGACCACTCAGCCGACACTGCGCAGAACCGAAGCCTGCGAAACGGGATTCGACGCCGGCACGGCCACATTCTCGCGCCGTGACCATGGGATCGAGACGCGCGCCGAGGTCACCGTATCGCCGGACGATGCGGTCGAGCTGCGCCGGGTCCGCCTGACGAACCTGTCCGGACGGCGCCGCGCGCTTGCCGCGACGAGCTACGCGGAAATCGTCCTGGCCGCTGGCGGCACGGACTCTGCGCACCCGGCGTTCAGCAAGCTTTTCGTCGAAACCGAGATCGACCCGATGCTGCACGCGATCTACGCGACGCGGCGGCCGAGCGCACCCGGCGATCCGACGCCGTGGCTCTTCCATCTGGCGCGCGCAGCCGAATCGCCTGCCGCGGAGTTCTCGTACGAGACCGACCGTGCGCGCTTCATCGGCCGCGGTCGCAGCATGGTCGATCCCGCGGCATTGTGCGACGACGCCGCGCTGTCGGGCAGCGCCGGCCCGGTGCTCGATGCGGTGGCCGCCATCCGCGTTGCGTTCGCCATCGAAGCCGGCGCTTCATTCACCATCGACTGGATCACCGGCATTGCCCAGACGCGCGACGCGTGCGCGGAGCTCGCCCGCAAGTACCGGGACCCCGAACCGGCGCAGCGCGTTCTCGAGCGGGCAGGCATGTACCGGCAAGCGACGCTCGACCGCCTCCAGGCAAGCGATGCCGATGCGCTCCTCTACGAGCGCATGGCAGCGTCGATCATCCATGCCGGCGCGGCACTGCGCGGCGACGCGCGCGTCATCGAGAGGAACGGTCGCGGACAATCGGGCCTGTGGGGCTTCGGCGTCTCCGGCGACCTCCCCGTCGTGCTGCTGCGGGTGACCGACCGCGAAAGGATCGATCTCGTCCGGCAAATGGCGTCGTCCCACGCGTATTGGCGCGCGTACGGGATCGATACCGAATTGGTGATCGTCGGCGCGACGTCCGGCGATCGCACACCGACGACATTCGACCGGATCGCGCAGTCGCTCGGCTCGGGCAGCTGCGCCGAAGTGCTCGGCCGACCCGGCGGCATCTTCGTGCTCGACGACGCGAAGCTCGACGACGGCGACCGCATCCTGCTGCAAAGTGTCGCCCGCGTGGTCATCGATGATTCTGCCGGCAGCCTCGCCGAGCAGCTCGATCGGGCGGGCAGCGCGGCGGGCGCGCGGGCGGCTGCGGCCGTGGCGGTGACCTCGCCTGGCGCAGCCCACCGTGCCACCCGCAGCGTTCCGCTGGCGAGCGCCGCGGACCGCCCGCAGCGCGGCGATCTCTCCGCCTTCAACGGCCTCGGCGGATTCACGCCCGACGCGCGCGAATACGTGATCACGACGTCGGCGGCGCAGATGACGCCCGCGCCTTGGGTCAACGTGCTCGCCAACCCCGACTTCGGAACCCTGGTCTCGGAGAGCGGGAGTGCCACGACCTGGAGCGAAAACGCCCACGAGTTCCGCCTGACGCCATGGTCGAACGATCCCGTCGGCGACGCCAACACCGAGGCCCTCTACATCCGCGACGAGGCGACCGGCCGCTCCTGGTCACCCACCCTGCTCCCCACCCGCGGCGTCACGCCCTATGTCACGCGCCACGGCTTCGGCTACAGCGTCTTCGAACACGCCGAGTGCGACATCGAATCCGAGCTTCGTGTTTATGTCGCCATCGACGCCCCGGTCAAGTTCTCTGCACTGACCCTGCGCAATCGCTCGGAGCGAAGCCGGCGTCTGTCGGTCACCGGCTATCTCGACTGGGTGCTCGGTGACGAACGCCCGAAGACGCTGATGCACGTGGTGACCGAACTCGATGCGCAAACCGGCTCGCTCTTCGCCCGCAATTCGTACAACACCGACTTCGCCGGCCGCACCGCCTTCTTCGACGTCGACGATCCGACCCTTCAGGCCTGTGGCGATCGCAGCGACTTCTTCGGCCCGGACGCCACGCCGGCGACACCGGCGGC
>DATIQL010000088.1:0-9591 GCA_035470905.1 Casimicrobiaceae bacterium | reverse complement strand
AGGCATTCCCCTCCACGCCGCACACCAGCCCGTTTTCCTCGTGCATCAGCATTGGGGCCACCTGTTCCGTGGCGAGGCGCGAGCGCAGCCACGCCGTCAAGACGGAAAGCAATCCAGGCGCCCTGTCGTCCCCGGACTATCGCGACGGGCGCTGCGCGCGGCGCCATGCCGCCGGAGGCTGGCCGACCAGGCGCTTGAAAGCGCGCGCGAACGCGGCTTCGGAGTCGTAGCCGACCTCCTGCGCGATCGTCGCCACGGTCGCCTGACCTTCGCGCAGCAGGCGCGCGCCGCACTGCATGCGCCAGTTCGTCAGGTACTGCATCGGCGGGTGCCCGACCAGCTCGACGAAACGCTCGTGCAGCGCCGAGCGCGACAGGCCGACCTGCCGTCCCAGCTCGTCGACCGTCCACGGCTCGGCGGGGCGCTCGTGCATCAGCCCGATCGCCCGGCCGACGTGGCGATCGCGCAGCGCCGCCAGCCAGCCCGAGGCATCCGCCGGCAGCGACTCGAGGTAGCGCCGCGCGGCGTCGACGAACACCATCTCGCTGACGCGCTCGAGCACCGCCGCGCTGCCGGGCCGGCGCACATGCGATTCCGAGGCGGCCTGGTGCAGTACCGGCGCGACCCATTCGCCGACGCCGCCGGCAGGCAGGTGCAGCAGGCGCGGCAGCGCCTCGATCAGCGGGTTGAACGGCCGCAGGTCGCAGCCGACGAAGCCGCAGATCATGGCGGTGGTGGCCTCCTCGATCGCCATCGCCACCCCGGGCTGCACCATGCCGCCCCGATAGGCGACCGGGATGGGCTTGGGATCGTCGCGGGTCGCCGACACCCACCAGCCATGGCTGTGCTGCGACTGCATGCCCGGCGCGCTCGACATGACGTGCGCATCACCGCGCGGGAACATCACGATGTCGCCGCTGGACAGGCGCACCGGAGGCGCCCCGCCGGTCGCCGCCCAGCTGCCGCCCTTGATGATCAGGTGGTACCCCAGCACGTGCTCGGCGCCCGGCAACACGACGTCGCCGATGTCGCGCGCCGCAGGCGACTCGGCGACCCACTCGTCACGGCAGTTGACGTAGTAGAAGACCGCGCCGCGCAGGCGCACGCTGCGCAGGACATCGGACAGGGGATCGTGCTTCATGGCGGGTGGGCGGCAGCGTCGCGATCAAGAACGGCGGACGGACGATCAATTGGCGCTGCAGGTCCGGACGCACAGGCAAATTTGCACGACACCGAGTGAAGCGTCAATGCCCGTGCCTGGGAACAATGGGCCCGTCGTCGCGATGGCGCGTCGACCGCCTTCCGGCACCGGCCTGTACTTCGGGCCAGCACCCATTCACTCAGGAGATTTGCATGAGCACTGTACTCGCCACCCGCGCCGCCGCGCCCGATTTCGCCGCGATCAAGAACCGCCAGCAGGCAACCTGGGCCAGCGGCGACTTCGCGATCATCGGCACCACCCTGCAGATCGTCGGCGAGTCGCTCGCCGAGGCCGTCGATGTGCGTGCCGGCGAACGCGTGCTGGACGTGGCCGCCGGCAACGGCAATGCGACGCTCGCCGCGGCGCACCGCTTCGCCGAGGTCACCTCGACCGACTACGTCCCGGCGCTGCTCGACAAGGGTCGCGAGCGTGCGCGCGCCGAAGGCCTGGGGGTGCGGTTCCAGGTCGCCGACGCCGAGCAACTGCCCTTCGAGGATGGCAGCTTCGACGTCGTCCTGTCGACCTTCGGCGCCATGTTCACGCCCGAGCACGGCCGCGCGGCCCGCGAAATGCTGCGGGTGCTGCGCAATGGCGGGCGCATCGGCATGGCGAACTGGACGCCGGAGGGTTTCATCGGCCGGCTGTTCAAGGTGGTCGGCACCCACGTGCCGCCCCCGGCCGGACTGAAGTCGCCGGCCCTGTGGGGCACCGAGCCGCACCTGGTCGAGCTGTTCGGCACCCAGGCCGCGCAGATCCACTGCGAGCGGCGCCATTTCAACTTTCGCTACCGCTCGGCCGCCCACTGGCTGCAGGTGTTCCGCGACTACTATGGGCCGACGCACAAGGCCTTCGCCGCGCTCGAAGAAGCCGCCGGGCAGGACCTGGCGCGCGACATCACGGCGCTGCTCGAGGAGATGAACATTGCGGGCAAGGCGTCGCTGGTCGTGCCTGCGGAGTACCTCGAGATCGTGATCACCAAGCGCTGAGGCGTGGCGCACTGCGACCGTCGACGACGACGCGATGACAGGCAATCGGGAGACTTCCATGACTGGGGAAAACGATGTCGTCATCGCGGCGTGGAACACCGTGCTGTTCGACAAGTTCTCTCGTTTCAAGCACCTGCTGACCGAGGGCCTGTCGGTGCACAGCGACGAGGCGCTCGCCCGGCACGTTCACCCCGAAGCTTCGCGCGTGCTGGACGTCGGCTGCGGCTTCGGCGACAGCGCGCAGCGGATCGCCGCATCCGTCGGCCCGCGAGGCGCAGTGGTCGGCGTCGACTGCGCCGGGAGCTTCGTCAGCGCCGCGGCGCAGGACGCGCGCCAGGCAGGCATCGGCAATGTCTCGTTCTTCGAGGCCGACGTGCAGACGGACGATCTGCGCGGACCCTACGACTTCGCGTTCTCCCGCTTCGGAACGATGTTCTTCACGATGCCGGGCGCCGCCCTGCGCAACATCAGGAAGGCGCTCGAGCCCGGCGGCAGGCTGACCATGGTGGTGTGGCGCCGCCGCGAGGACAACGCGTGGCTCCACGATGCGGAGGTTCGGGTGCGGGAGATCGTCCCGGTGGTGTCCCATGAGGACACCGATCAGGTGCACTGCGGGCCGGGGCCGTTTTCGATGGCCGGGCCGGACATGGTCAGCGCGCTGCTGCGCAGCGCCGGTTACGACCGCATTGCGTTCGAGCGCCACGACGCCGACATCTGCATCGGCAGGGACCTGGCGGACGCCATCGAATTCGCGATGGCGCTGGGCCCTGCCGGCGAGATCATTCGCCTGGCCGGCGACGAAGGTGAAAGACGACTGCCCGAGGTCGTCGCGGCGCTGCGGGAAACGCTGGCGCCGTACGCCCGCGAGGGTGGCGTGTGGGCGCCGTCGAGCACCTGGTTCGTCACCGCCCGCAATCCCTGACCCGACATGGCCACCGTCGCGCAACACTACGAAACCCACCTCGGCCCGATCTACGCCTGGATGGCCGGCGGGCCAGACGTCGCACTGCAGGCCGGCAGCGCCGAGATCGAGGCATTGAACCTGCCGCCTGTGCCGGGCGCGGCGATACTCGATCTGGGTGCGGGCTTCGGCATGCACTCGATTCCGCTTGCACGCAGAGGCGCGCGGGTCACGGCGATCGACACTTCGATGGGGCTGTTGGCTGCGCTCGACGGGCTGCGCGGCGACCTGCCCATCAGGACCGTCAACGACGACTTGCTCGGGTTTCACAACCACATCGCCGAAGCACCCTCGGCGATCCTGTGCATGGGCGACACGATCACTCACCTGCCCGGGATCGCTGCCGTCGAGAGCCTCGTCGAAAAGGCTGCCGCGGAATTGCCGCAGGGTGGACTGTTCATCGTATCGTTCAGAGACTATTCGGCGCCCCTCCTGGCGGACCACCGCTTCATTCCGGTACGAAGCGACGACACCCGCATCCTCACCTGCTTCCTCGAGTACGAGCCGGAAGCTGTCGTCGTGCACGACATCCTTCACGAGCACCAGGTGGGCGGCTGGCAAACCCGGGCCAGTCATTATCGAAAGCTGCGGCTGCCGCCCGAGCGTCTGACGGCCTGCCTCCGGAAGAACGGATTCGACGTCCGCCGCGAGGCCGGAACGAGAGGCATGGTCCGTCTCGTTGCACGACGCGTCTGAAGCTTCCATGCACGGCCTTGGTCACCCCGGGGTGGCTGCAGCCGGCCGGCGCGGATCCCGTTCCGGGGCGACGCGAGCCCCGGTCGCCGTCCCGTGCCGCCTCAGCGCTGCAGCGCCCGCCACACGCGCTCGGGGGTCAGCGGCATCTGCAATGCGTTCATCCGGTCCGCATGGCCATTGCGCGCCAGCGCGTCCATGACCGCATTGACGACCGCGGGTGTGGCGCCGATGGTGCCGAGCTCGCCCACGCCTTTGACCCCCACCGGATTGGTGAGACAGGGGGTCGATTCGTCCATCGTCATCTGGAAGCGGCAGGTGTGCGCTGCGCGGGGCAGCGCGTAGTCCATGAAGCTCGCAGTCAGCGCCTGGCCCGAATCGGCGTCGTAGACGAAGGCTTCCGAGAGCGCCTGGCCGATGCCCTGCACGGCCCCGCCTTCGAGCTGGCCGACCACGACCATCGGGTTGACCACGCGGCCGACGTCGTTCACCGACCAGTAGCCGTCGAGCGCGACGGCCCCGGTATCGGGATCGATCTCCACTTCGCAGATGTGGCAGCCATTGGGCCAGCTCGCAGCACCCACCGAGCTCGTCGATTGCAGCGCGATGCGCTCGCTGGCCTGCCGTCTTGCGAGCTCGAACAGGCCGATGCGCCGGTCGGTGCCGGCGATGCTGAACACGCCATCGCGGTATTCGATGTCGCGCACCGCCGTTTCGAGCTCCTTCGCCGCGAGATCCTGCGCCCTGGCCACCGTGCGCTCGGACGCGACCTGCACGGCCGAGCCGACGACGAACAGCGAGCGCGAGCCGGCGCTGCCGAAACCCGTGGCGCGGTCGGTGTCGCCGAAGCGCACGCGGATGTTCTCGACCGGCACGCCGAAGACGTCGACGGCGAGCTGGGTGAAGGTCGTCGCCAGTCCCTGGCCCATCGGTTGCGCCGCGGTGAAGATCTCGATCTCGCCTGCGCCGGAGACCGTGACGCTGACCGTCTCCTCGAACACGTCGGCGCCGGTCCATTCGAGGAAGGTCGCGATGCCCTGCCCGCGCAGCCTGCCGCGGCGCTTCGCGTCGGCAGCGCGGGCTTCGAAGCCTTTCCAGTCGGCGAGCGCCAGCGCCTCGTCCATCACCTTGGCGAACTGGCCGCTGTCGTAGGTCTTGCCCATCGGGTTGGTGTAGGGCATCTGCTCGGGGCGGATCATGTTGCGCCGGCGCAGCTCGGTGCGGTCGATGCCGGTCTGGCGCGCCGCGGCGTCCATCAGGCGCTCGATGATGTAGATCGCCTCCGGGCGTCCCGCGCCGCGATACGGGCCGGTGGGCAGCGTATGCGTCAGCACCGCCTTGATGCCGATGTCGATCACCGGGATGTCGTAGATGCTGGTCGACACCCAGGGGCCGATCAGCAACTGGATGACCACGCCGGCCGGCGTCGCGTAGGCGCCGACGTTGGCGAGCGAGGCCACCCGCAGCGCCAGGATGCGGCCGTCGCGATCGAGCGCCAGCTCCGCCCTGCTGGTCACGTCGCGGCCATGCCCCGCCCCCAGGAATTCCTCGATGCGCTCGGCGGTGAAGCGCACCGGCCGCTTCAGCTCGCGCGCGGCGAAGGCGACGACGACATCCTCCGGGTAGAGGCTCGTCTTCATCCCGAAGCCGCCGCCGACGTCGCCGACGACCACGCGGACCTTGTCTTTCGGAATGCCCAGCACCGAATCGCACAGCTCGTCGCGCAGGCCGGTGGGCGTCTGGCAGCTCACCCGTAGGGTCAGGTGATCCACGGCTGCGTCGTACGTGGCGAGCGTGGAGCGCGGCTCGATCGGCGACGGTGCGACGCGCTGGTTGACCAGATCCAGCGCCACGACGTGCGCGGCGCGCTTGAATGCCGCCTCGGCCGCAGCGGGATCGCCGTGACGGATCTCGCAGGCGATGTTGTCCGGCGCTTCGGCCACCACCGTCGCCGCACCCGGCGCGATGGCGGCCGCCGCGTCGACGACCGCCGGCAGCGGATCGTAGTCGACCTCGACCGCTTCCGCGGCATCGCGCGCCTGGGCGATTGTTGCCGCGATCACCGCGACGACCGCTTCGCCCACATGGCGGACGGTGTCGACGGCGAGCGCATGGTGCAGCGGCGTCGCCGTCGGCTTGCCGCCGGCGCGCCTGAAGTCGGCCGAGTTGGGAATCGGCGCGACCCCGGCGGCGAGCAGATCGCGCCCGGTGAGGATCCTCGCCACCCCGGGCATCGCGGCCGCGGCTTGGGTGTCGATGCGAACGATGCGCGCGTGCGGATGGGGCGAGCGCACGAAGGACACGACGAGCTGCCCCGCCGCCGGCACGTTGTCGGCGAAGAGGCCCTTGCCACGAAGCAGCGCATCGTCCTCGACGCGCTTGATCGACCTGCCGCTGCCGAAGCGGCTCGCTTGCGATGCAGTCATCGGACGGCCTCCGGCACTCGAGGAAGCAGGTTCCCATTGTGCCATCGTGGGCGACCCGGCTATCTTCCAGCCATGAGCAATGTCCTGACCCCCTTCGACGATGCGGCGGCCACCGCCGCCGTCGTCGCAGCGACGCAGCGCTGGCTGGAACGGGCGGTGATCGGGCTCAACCTGTGCCCGTTCGCCAAGGCCGTCCACGTCAAGCGGCAGATCCGCTACGCGGTCACCGCCGCGACGACGGCCGAGGAATTGCTGGCCGAACTGCGGCGCGAGCTCGAGCTGCTGGCCCAGGCGAGACCGGAAGAGGTCGATACCGCGCTGCTGATCCATCCTCGGGCGATGACCGATTTCATCGACTTTCACTTCTTCCTGAAGGAAGCCGATGCGATGCTCAGGAACCTTGGGCAGGAAGGCACGCTGCAGATCGCGAGCTTCCACCCCGCCTTCGAGTTCGCCGGCAGCGCAGCCGACGACATCGCGAACTGCACGAACCGCTCGCCGTATCCGATGCTGCACCTGCTGCGCGAGGCCAGCATCGACCGCGCCGTGGCCGCATTTCCCGATGCCGCAGTCATCTACGAGCGGAATATCGCAACCCTGCGCGATCTCGGCCACGAGGGCTGGCGCCGGCTGTGGACGCCGGACGCGGATTCGGAGCAGTCCTGATCCCGACGCATCCGTGCCTCGGTTTGGAGCTTCGGAAGTCCACGATGCACTAGTCGAGTGCGAACGACAGCCTTGCCGGCGCCGATCTCACCGGCTTTGTTTTTTGCATTCAGCGACATAGCGTTCTGGCATCGCTCTTGCGGATCCGAGTCGAGTTTCTTTCGCAATCGACTCAGGGAGAAAGCAATGAGTATTGCCGTCGCTCAAACCGCGCCTGCCGCAAAGTCGGCGTCGACAGGTTCCAGATGGACGCAGCTGCTGCTCGGCCTCGTCGCCATGATGGCGATCTCGAGCCCGCAGTACGTGTGGGCACTCTTCGTGAAGCCGATGCAGGCCGCGACGGGAGCGAGCCTGGCCGGCCTGCAGGTGACCTTTTCGATCCTGATCGTGCTCCAGACCTGGTTCTCGCCGCTGCAGGGCGTGCTGATCGATCGCTTCGGTCCGCGCGCGATGATCAGCGCCGGCGCCCTCCTGACCGGCTTGAGCTGGGTGCTGGCGGCCTCCGCGAGCAGCCTGGTCGGGCTCTACCTGAGCTACGGCCTGCTGGGCGGTCTGGGCACCGGGATCATCTATGTCGGCATCATCGGACTGATGGTGAAGTGGTTCCCCGATCGGCGAGGCCTCGCCACCGGGGTCGTCGCCGCAGGCTACGGCTTCGGCGCACTGTTCACCACGTTTCCCATCTCGTCGCTGATGCAGCAATCCGGTTACCAGCATGCGCTGACGGTCTTCGGCCTGATTCTGGCCGGGGTCGGCGTGCTGGCGGCGCAGGGCCTGCGCATGCCGCCGAAGGACGCGACGGGCGCGTCGGTCGCCGGCACCGGCGCGCTCGCGCTGCGCTTTCAGGCGCGCGAATCCGTGACGCCGCGGCAGATGCTGCGCACGCCGATCTTCTGGCTGCTGTTCGTGATGATGACGATGATGTCCACCGGCGGCCTCATGGTGATCTCGCAGATGGGCGCGTTCGCCAAGGATTTCGGCGTCAGCGACGTCACCGTGTTCGGGCTTGCGGCGCTGCCGCTGGCCCTGTCGCTCGACCGGATCACCAACGGCCTGACGCGGCCTTTCTTCGGCTGGGTGTCCGACCGCATCGGGCGCGAGAACACGATGGCGCTCGCCTTCATCCTGGAAGGCCTGTCGATCCTGCTCCTCGTCTACTACCGCGACAACGCGCTGGCCTTCGTGCTGCTGTCCGGGCTCGTGTTCTTCGGCTGGGGGGAGATCTTCTCGCTGTTCCCCTCGACCTTGACCGATACCTTCGGCCCCAGGCATGCGACGGTCAACTACGGCTTCCTCTACATGGCGCAGGGCGTGGGGTCGGTCCTCGGCGGCCCGGTGGCGGCGCTGCTGCACCAGCAGACCGGCAACTGGATGCCGGTGTTCGCGCTGATCGTGACCATGGACATACTCACCGGGATGCTCGCCCTGTTCGCGCTGAAGCCGATGCGCAGGCGGTGGCTGGGTCGCTCCAGCGAAGTGTCCGGCGAAGCGCAAGCCGCGCCGGCGTAACGGAATGGCGGAGGGGCTCGTCCGCAGGCAAGGCGGGCGAGCCCGGTTCATTCTCCATGCTGTTGATCTCGGTCAAACCGCCCTGCCCGCCGGCGGACTACGCTTCGATTCGCCCCGGGCATGCCGGACGCCCGGGGCCCTCTCGAATCCGGGACAACCGCCATGACCAAGACCGCTTCTCACGACGATCGCCGCCGCTTCATCAAGATCGGCGTCGCCGGGCTCGCAGCCGCACCCTTCGTCAACCTGTTGCTCAGCGGAACGGCCCAGGCGGTCGACGCGGTCAGCGAATCGGACCCGATGGCGGTGTCGCTGGGCTACAAGATGGATGCAACCAAGGCCAGCGCCCGGAAGGACAACACCGCGGTGTGCGGAACCTGCGCGCTGTATTCGGGCAAGCCCGGTGCGGCCGACGGTCCCTGCAGCCTGTTCGGGGGCAAGCTGGTCAACGCCAAGGGGTGGTGCACGGCCTGGGCGAAGAAGCCGTGACCTGCCGCGCATCCAGCCGCAGCGGGGCGCGATCCAGCGCCTGACGCGGCTGCACCGCGCCCGGACCTACCTCTTCTGCTGCGCCGACCACTTGCGGAGCGCGTCGAGCGTATTCTCGACGTGCTTTTCAGGGTTGAGCGACGTGTACTCGTAGACGATGCGCCCCCCGGGCGCTATGACATACGAGACCCGGTTCGCGTACCTGGGGTCGATCGCCAGAACCGCGTCGTAGGACTTCATGATGCGTTGGTCCGCATCCGCGGCGACAGCGAACTTGCTCCGGCATTCGCTGACGGAGAATCTGTTCAAGGTGTCGATATCGTCGTGCGAAACGCCGATGACGGTTGCCCCGAGAGCACGATAGGCCTCCACTGCGTCCGCGAATTCGTGCGCCTCGATCGTGCATCCCGTCGTGAACGCCGCCGGATAGAAGTAAAGGACGACCGGGCCCTTCTTCAACGCTTCGGCGAGCGAAAACGTGAACACCTTTCCGCCGAGCGACGCCTGTGCCTTGAAGTCGGGCGCGGGCGCACCCGGCTTCAGCACCGCAAATGCGGGCCCGGCAAGGAGCGAGGTGACGAGCACGAGCAAGGCGATCCGTTGCATCATCGTTCGGCCCTCGTGAAATGGCAGACGGACGGCACGCCCGCTCATCGGGCG
>DATIQL010000087.1:0-17338 GCA_035470905.1 Casimicrobiaceae bacterium | reverse complement strand
CTCCTGCTCGAATCCAACACCTACGGATCGCGGATGCTGACCAGCGCGACGCTGCCGGGCGCCCTTCTCTCGGAAATGCAGTTCACGCTTTGACGCAGGTCAACGAATGCGCAGCAGGCACCTCGCCCGCTGCGCATTCTTCCGCGCCGGAAACGATCCATCGGCCGGCTTGCGGCCCGCCCCAGGCGAATCGCGCGCGATTCGATGGCACCGCCGCACCCGTTGCATTACCATGCATCTCGTGCAGGCCGGCGCACGCCGCGCCGCCGCCTGTCTTGCCGGCGCCCGCTCTGTCGGGGCCTGCCCTTCGATGCAACCGAGAACCCTCCGAGGTCTCCCATGGCATCCAGCAAGATCAGCATCATGGTGGTGACGGGCTCGCTCGAGCGCCTGCAGATGGCGGCAATGCTCGCCTCGGTGGGAGCCGTGAGCGGCAACGACGTGAGCGTCTTCCTGTCGATGAACTCGCTCCAGTATTTCCTGAAGGGTCATGATCAGCCGCCGGCGGCCGAAGGCAGCTTCGGCACGCTGATGGCGGGCAAGAACGTCCCGCCGTTCCGCACGCTGTTCGAGCAGGCCGTCGAGCTCGGCGATGCCAAGATCTTCCCCTGCTCGATGGCGATGGACGTCATGAACATCGAGCCTGGAGCGCTGCAGCCCTGGCTTGGGGAGCCGCTGGGTCTCACCAAGTTCCTCGCCGATGCGCAGGACGGCCAGGTCTACACGTTTTGACGGCGGCGGAAGGAACGAAGGCCATGTCCGAGAAGAAAGTGATCGATGCCCGGGGCAGCTTCTGCCCGGGACCCCTGATGGAGCTCATCGGCTGGATCAAGCTCGCCAGCATCGGGGACGAGCTCGAGGTGCTGTCGACCGACAAGGGATCGGCCGCCGATATTCCCGAATGGATCCGCAAGGTCGGCCACGAGCTCATCGGCGTGCGCGAGGAAGCCGGGGTATGGCACGTCACGGTGAAGAAGACCAAATGACGGGGTTCTTTCCGCAGGACCTTTCCATTGCATTTCCCGCAGCAGAGGAGGATTGAGACATGAAGATACTGATCGTCGGCGGCGGCATGGCCGGAACCATCCTCGCGAACAACCTCGCCCGCAGGCTGCATGGGGAGCTGCGCAGCGGCAAGGTCAAGCTGACGATGCTGTCGGCCTCGGAGCGGCACATGTACCAGCCCGGGCTGCTCTACCTGGCGCTGGGCCGGATGACCCCCGACGAGCTCTATCGCGACCAGGCGAGCCTGCTCGAGCCGGGCATCGCCTTCCTCGTCGACCCGGTCGAGGAGTTCCAGCTCGACCAGAACCGGGTGAAGACCAGGAGCGGCACGGTGTTCGACTACGACATCCTGGTGATCGCCACCGGTTCGCGGCCGGCGCCCGAGCTGATCCCGGGGCTCGCCGAGAACTCCGAGACGTTCTACACCGAGGAGACGGCGGTCAAGATGTTCCGCAAGCTGCAGGCGTTCGCCGGCGGACGGGTCGTGATCGCGATGGGAGTGCCGCACAAGTGCCCGATGGCGCCGCTGGAGATCACCTTCATGCTCCACGACTATTTCAAGGACCGGGGCATCCGCGACAAGGTGCAGCTCCACTACACGTACCCGATCGGCCGTGTCCACACTCTGGAGAATGTGGCCAAGTGGGCCGCGCCCGAGTTCGAGCGCTTGGGCATCACCTACGAGACGCTGTTCAACCTCAAGGAGGTCGACGGCGCGGCCAAGGTGGTGAAGAGCGAGGAAGGCAGCGAGGCGCCCTACGACCTCCTGATCTCGATCCCGGCGCACCGCGGCATGGAGGTGATCGAGAAGAACAAGCTGGGCGCGGGCGGCTGGATCCCCACGCACCGCCACCAGCTGACGATGGAAGGCCGCAAGAACGTCTACGTGATCGGTGACACCACCAACCTGCCGATCAGCAAGGCCGGATCGACCGCCCACTTCGAGGCCGAGGCGCTCGGCGAGAACATCGCGGCGATCGTCAAGCTCGGCTCGCCGGTGCGCGATTACGACGGCAAGGTGTTCTGCTTCATCGAGGCCGGCAAGGACCGCGCGACCTACGCGATGTTCGACTACCAGAACCCTCCCGACCCGAAGGCGCCGACCAAGGCCGTTCACTGGTTCAAGACGGCCTACAACAAGCTCTACTGGGTGTCGGCGCGCGGGCTGCTGTGACGGGGAGCCGACGATGAACGCACAATCGGACGAAGGCACGAGCGTCGATCTCGAGCTCCAGCGGGTGATTGCCGCCGCGCGCGACTCGCTGACCGACGAGATGGTGAGTCGCCTGGCTGCGACCGCGGGCGAAACCGTCGTACTGCTCGACCAGATCAATCGCGCCGGGCTCGCGCGGGCGCTGCCGGCGCTGACCCAAATGGTCAACAACGGCGACCTCGAGCGCCTGTCGCACCTCGCCCGCGTCTACAGCTCGGCGCAGGATGCCCTGACCGACGAGATGGTCTCGCGGCTGGCGGAGACGATGGGTAACGGCCTGTCGCTGCTCGACCGCTTCAGCCGCGGCGGCGCCGACAACGTCGTCAGGATGCTCGAGAGCCTGCAGGCCAGCGGCGCGCTCGAGCGCCTGTCGACGATGCTTCCCCAGCTGATCGAGCGCCTGTCGATGGTGCAAGACCTCCTGCAGTCGATCGACGACGCCGCGGCGGCGAGCCGCGCTGCCAGGCCCTCGCCCGGCGGCATCGGCGGGCTGTGGCAGATGCTGCGCGACCCGGAGACGCAGGACACGCTGCGCTTCCTGCTGGCGGTCGGCAGGCAGTTGCGCACCGGCGGAGTCGCGGCGAAGTAGGCTTGGGCCCCGGCGTCCTCGCTGGGGATCCCCGCGATCGCAGGCGTCGGGCCGGGCGCCAGTGCCGCGCGCCCAGCCGCTTTCCGAACAAATCGCAAGTTCCTGCAATTCGCAGCAAGGACGCGACAGCGTCCTGCTGCGTTTTCCTTCTATAGTCCTCCTCCGGCCGACGCACGCACGAATCGCCGGACGTCGGCCTCTAAAAGGCGTCCGACGTTCGGCGCATCAGACTCCGTGATTCGCCTGGTGGCTACCAGCGTGCAAAACCGATACCCAAGGAGGGCAGGGAAATGAGAATCAACGAGTCTAGGATTCGGCGACCTGCACGAGCGACTGCCGGGATGCTCGTGATGGTCGCCGCGACGTTCAGCATGAGCGCAATCGCGGACAAGCCCAGCGACGTCGCACCCGACAGCCACAACCTGCTGTGGCTGGGCCATGCCGATCTGCAGGGCCGCACCGCGTACCAGCCGACCCTGCATACGCAGATGTACCAAGGCAAGAATCACGTCTTTCTCTACGTCGGGCACTTCGGCATTTCGGCTTCGCCTTCGGGCAATCACGCCCCGATACCGGATACGACGGAGAGTGGATCGCCTCTGGAAGCGAACGGCACGTCCATTGTCGACGTGACCGATCCGCGCCATCCTGTGCAGGTCGCGCACATCGCGACGCCCGGCGGCGGCGCCCAGATGGCGCGAGTTTGCGACGGCAAGACGGGAACGCTCGGCACGAGCGGCCACTATTACCTGCTGCGCAACAACAACGGCGGCGGCGGCATCAAGGGAAGCCACGAAATCTATGACGTGACCGATCCCGCGAACCCGACGTTCGTATCGACGGTGATCGGGGGGCTGACCGCCACACACAAGAATTGGTGGGAATGCGATACCGGAATCGCATACATCGTCGCAGGTGCGGGCGCGTCGGCGACGACCCCGGACGGATGGACGACGAACCAGCACATCAAGGTCTTCGATCTCAGCGATCCTGCCAACCCGGTGTATATCCGCGACATCGGCCTGGTCGGCCAGAACCCCAGTTCGCCGTCGAAGACGGCGACGACGACTGCGCAGGGCGTGCACGGGCCGATTTCAGTCCACAACAACCCTGTTACCGGCGAGGCGGTCAACCGGATCTACGTGCCCTACGGAACATCGTCGAACGGCGTATTCCAGATCCTCGATCGCCTGAAGGTGCTGCCCAACGGTAATACCAGCGCAGGGCAGCCGATGGGCGGGTCATGGAATGGCAGTGACGCACAGAATCCGACGGACGCCGAACTGCGTGCGCTGGTGGTGGGTTCGATGGACATGACGCCAACCGAAGGCGCGCATACCGCGTTCCCGATGTTCGGCATCCCGCTCCAGCACTACCAGGGTTTCGCGAGCAGCACGACGCGGGACATCGTCGCGCTCATTTCGGAGGAGACGGACAACAAGTGCACCGGGGCGCCCCACTTCGGCTACCTGGTCGACACGACGAGAGCCGTTGGTGCAGGTGCCCTTTCCGCGGGCGAGAACCATCCGATGGTGATCTCGACGATGCAGGTGTTCGAGGACTCGGCCAAGCCTGATTTCTGCACGCGCGGCACGCGGTTCCTGAACCATTCGACTAACGAGTCGTTCTACGCGCCGTACTACGGCAAGCTGCTGTTCATCGCCAACTTCGATGCCGGCCTGCGAGTGTGGGACGTCCGCGACCCGTATCATCCGCAGGAAGTTGCACACTTCATTCCGCCGCTCAACGCGAACGTCCTGCCGACCGTCGTCGACGGCAATACGTACTACGACGTTTCGACCGACAATGCGGAAGTCGACGACAACGGCCTGATCTACATCGTCGACCGGCTCGGAGGCGGAGCGGATATCCTCCAGCTCAACGGCTGCGCGAAGCAGATCGTCGACAACGGCAAGGTGTGCAACGCCAACGACGATTGACGGCTTCCGCGGATGCATCCCGGGTACAACCGGGACCGCGATAGGCACGACGGCCCGGTGATCACGCCGGGCCGTCGTCGCTTTCAGCCGATGGAAATGCCCGGGCGCCCGTGAGGCTTCCGGCCGTGTCCCGGCAATCAGTGCTCCGCCCGGTAGCGCGTCGGCGTCGATCCGGTCGAGCGACGGAACAGCAGGGAGAAGTGGCTGGGGCTCGGAATGCCGACCTCCTGCCCGACTTCGCTGACGGGCAGCTCCGTTTCCCGAAGCAGGCGCATCGCACGGTCGACCCGGCAGTCCATGACGTACCGGTGAGGGGAAACGCCCGTGGTCTGCCTGAACGCGTGCGCGAAGTGGAAAGGGCTCATCGCCAGTTCGCCTGCAATGCGGTCCAGCGTGAGATCTTCGCCCAGGTGTTCGCGGATGAAGTCCTTCGCACGCCGCAGCTTGTGCGCCGCCAGCCTCGGCGCAGCTGCACCGATCCCGATGTCGCTGCCGCGGTCGGCGTCGCAGTACTGGCGCAGCAGGTGGATGCCGAGCTCGATCGCCAGCGCTTCCATGTACATCAGGTTGCCGAATCCGCTGGTCCACACTTCCCGGAGCAGCCGGCCAGCGAGCGCCTGTAGATGCGGATCGCGCGTCCCGAAATTGTCGAGAAGGCGGACGCTCGCACCCCTCGAAGCGGGTTCGCTGTCGCGAAGGCTGCACAGGAACGCGGGCTGCAGGCGGAGCGCGATGTATTCGGCCGCATCCGAATGGGACCAGCGCTTGGGTGTCCCCGCCGGCGTGACGATCACGTCACCGACGCCGACGCGTCGCTCGCTGGACACGCCGTCCCGGCACTGCAGCAGCCTGGGCAGGTCCTGCGTGACGACGGAGATCAGGTGCTCCGAGGCCTGCACGACCGCGTCGACTCCGCCGGTGCGGAAGAATTCGACGGTGATCGCGTGCCTGCCGGCCGTGCGCGCCGAGAACAGCGGCAGCGCGAGCGTGCCTTCGAGCGCGCGCCGCGTGTCGACGCCGGCAGCGGGCCGGCCCGGGGCGCCCGCGCGGGAGTGCCGGGCGCGACGCACGACGTCTTGCGGTGCAATGCCTTGGGTCATGGCAGCCTCGCGACCGTCCGGATGCCGGGCGGAACGATTCGCATTCTATTCCGCCGCCGCACGCCTGCAAGGACCTGCGCGGGCAGGCGCCCGTCGCGGCAGTTCCGGACCGGGCTGCGGCAGGCGACCCTGGGCCGTGGCGGACGTTATCCGTGCCAGCCCTTCGGAATCGACGCGAGCAGGCGCTGCGTGTACGGCATCCTGGGATGCCGGTAGATGTCGTCGGAGTTGGCGATCTCGACGAGCTCGCCCTCGCTCATCACCATCACCTGGTCGGAGATGTACTTGACGACGGCGAGGTCGTGCGAGATGAAGATGTACGACATCCCGAATTCGTCCTGCAGGTCCTGAAGCAGGTTCAGCACCTGCGCCTGGACCGAGACATCGAGCGCCGACACCGATTCGTCGCAGATCAGGATGTCGGGCTTCATCGTCAGGCAGCGCGCGATCGCAATCCGCTGCCGCTGCCCACCCGAGAACTCGTGCGGGTACTTGTAGAACGAGACTTCGGGCAATCCGACCTTGGCCAGCAGCTCGAAAGCCATGTCGGTGCGCTCCTGCGCGTTCGCCCCGATGCCGTGGATGTGCATCGGCTCGACCAGGATCTGGCCGATCGTGAATCTGGGGTTCAGCGATGCATAGGGGTTCTGGAAGATGATCTGGATCCGACGCTTGTATTGCATGAACTCCCTGGGCGGCATCGACAGCAGGTCGCGGCCCTCGAAGATCGCCTCGCCGGAAGTCGCCTCGTGCAGGCGCATCAGGGTGAGACCCACCGTCGTCTTGCCCGACCCGGATTCACCGACCAGTCCCAGCGTCTTGCCCTTGGGAAGGCGGAAAGAAACATCCTTCACCGCCTTGAATTCCCGCGTTCCGAAGATGCCTTCGCGCGAGTAGAAGCTCTTGCCGAGGTTCTTCACGTCGAGCACGATCGGGTCGCTCGCGCTGACGCCGCGTGGGCGCTCCTCGATATGCTGCGGGCCCGTGCCCTTGATGAAGTCGTCGATCACCGGCAGCCGCATCGGCCGGCGGTCGAGCTGGGGGCGACACATCAGCAGCGCCTTGGTGTAGGTGTCCCGTGGCGACTCGAATATCGCCTTCGCGGGCCCCTGCTCCCGGATCTCGCCGTTGCGCATGACGACGACGTAGTCGGCGATCTCGCCGACGACCGCGAGGTCATGGGTGATGAACAGTACCGACATCTGGTGCCGTTTCTGCAGTGCCGCGATCAGCTCGAGGATCTGCTTCTGGATCGTGACGTCGAGCGCCGTCGTGGGCTCGTCGGCGATCAGCAGCTTGGGCTCGCAGGCGATGGCCATCGCGATCATCACGCGCTGCTGCTGCCCGCCCGACAGCTGCGACGGGTATGCATCGATGCGCCGCTCCGGCTCGGGAATCCCGACTTCGCCCAGCAGCGCGATCGCGCGCTTGCGCGCCTCGCGGCCTTTCATTCCCATGTGCAGGTGCAGGACCTCCTCGAGCTGCCAGCCGACGGTGAAGACCGGGTTGAGCGAGGTCATCGGCTCCTGGAAGATCATCGAGATGTCGGCGCCCCGCAGCTTGCGCAGCTCCGCGATCGGCATCGTCACGAGGTTGCGGCCCCCGTAGATGATTTCGCTGGTCCGGTCGACGATGGAATTCTCGGGCGGCAGGAGCCCGAGCATCGCCAGCGACGTGACCGACTTGCCGGATCCGGATTCGCCGACCAGGGCGACGGTCTTGTTGCGCGGAATATCGAACGATACGCCCTTGACCGCCTCGAACGATGTGTGCCGGTCGAGGCGGAACGAAACGCGCAGGTTGCGCACGCGAACCAGAGGATCGCTGCCCGATTGGAATTCGCCGGTTTTGATGTCGCCCATCACGCCCCCGTACGTCCCTTGAGCCTTGGATCGAGCGCATCGCGCAGCGAGTCCGTGAAGATCGAAAACGCCGTCACCAGCACGGCCATCGCGGTGGTTGCCGCGACCAGCTGCCACCACTTGCCGAGGATCAGCTCGTTCTGCGCCTCGTTCAGCATCGAGCCCCACGACACCACGTCGACCGGAACGCCGAATCCGAGGAACGACAGGATCACCTCGGCCTTGATGAAGCCGACGACGAGGATCGACAGCTGGACCAGCGCCACGTGCGAAGTGTTGGGGAAGATATGGATGAACATCCTGCGGGCATTCGATGCCCCGATCGCGTCCGCGGCCTGCACGTATTCGCGCGCCTTGTGCTTCAGGTATTCGGCGCGAATCAGGCGGAACACGCCGGTCCAGCCGGTGAGCCCGAGGATCAGGATGATCGTGGCCACGCCCTTGTGCTGCAGCACCGCGGCGACCGCGAAGATCAGGAGCAGCGAAGGCATCGAGCTGAACACGCTGTAGAACCAGTTGAGGAAGTCGTCCACCTTGCCGCCGTAGTAACCGGCGAGCGCCCCGAGCAACGTCCCGATGAAGGTCGCGAGCACTGCCGAGGCGATGCCGACGAAGATCGAGGTCTCCGAACCCTTGATCGTCTTCTTCAGCACGTCGCGACCCCACTTGTCCCCCCCGAAGGGCAGCGTCGCGAGCCGCACCCGATGCTCCGCTCTCGCCTCGACCTTCTTGTCGGCGCGAATCTCGGACATGACGTCCGCCAGCGGATCGACGCTCTTCTCTTCAGTCGTCTCCGGCGGCAGCGGCCCGCCCGGGACCTTCCCGGCCCTGAGCGCGGCGATGACGTCGCCGCTCGGCTCGACGACCTGCGACTGGTACGTCGGCCCGGCAGACGCCGCCGACTCGGGTGTCGTCGCCTGCGCCGCGGGGGCCGCTGCCTCGTCGGGTCCGATGAACGACGGCGGCGCGTAGTTGACGCCGACCTCGCGCTGCCAGTCGCCGGCGATCAAGCCCAGGCTCGACAGGATCATCATCACGATGAACGCAACGACGATCGCCAGCGACACCATGGCGACCTTGTCGGCGCGCAGGCGCCGCCACGCCAGCGTCCACAACCCGGGCGAGACCGAGTGCGGTATGTCGCGTTGGACCGGTCGCGGCGCGCCGGCGAGTGCTGCAGTGTCCGTTGCCATGGTCACTTTCTCACTTGAGCTGCACGCGCGGGTCGACGGCCTTGTAGGTCAGGTCGGCGAGCAGGTTGGTCAAGATGGTCGCGAAAGCGACGTAGACGGTGATCGCCTTGATCACCGGGAAATCCGAGCGCTCGACGGCGAGGATCACCTCGCGCCCGATACCGGGAATCGAGAAGAAGCGCTCGATCAGGAACTGACCCAGCAGCAGGCCGGGCAGCGCCGACATCAGGTTGGTGATGATCGGGATCGACGCGTTGCGAAGCACGTGCACCCACATCACCCGGTTCTCGGACACGCCCTTGGCGCGTCCGGTGCGCACATAGTCCTGGTTGATTTCGTCGAGTATGAACGTCCGATAGAGCCGCAAGTCCGGCGCGATGCTGACGGCGAGCCCGATCAGGATCGGCAGCGATGCGTAGACGACCAGGTTGTGCCAGAACCCGTCTCCCCAGCCTTGTACCGGGAACCACCCGAGCTTGTAGGCGAACACGTACTGGAACACGATGATGTAGACGAGGATCGAGATCGACAGCGCGACCGTGCAGGCGATCATCACCGCGCGGTCGGTAAGCGAACCCCGGACATAGGCGACCGCGAGCGCCAGTGCGATCGAGATCAGGGTGCTGAGGATCAGCAGCGGGACCAGGACCGTCAGCGACGGCCCCAGCCTCGTCAGCAGGATGTGCGACACCTTCTCGTTGGTGCTCCAGCTCGCGCCGAAGTCGGCGGTCAGGATCTGCTTGACGAAGATCCCGAGCTGGACGTAGTACGGCTGATCGACGCCCAGCTGGCGCCGGATGTTGTCGATCTGCTCCTGGTTGCTGATCTTGCCGGCAAGCACGTAGGCGGGGTCGCCGCCGACCCAGTTGAACAGGAAAAACACCAGCAGCACGACCCCGAGCATCGTCGGGATCATCTGCCACAAGCGCCGAAGGATATAGGCACCCATACTCGTTCGCCTCACTGGCGCGAATCACGCGCTGAAACGTCGATGAACTTCCATTCGTTGTGCAGGATCGGATGCTTCTTGTAGCCGAGCACCCGGGGCTGGACCAGCATGTTGCGGTAAGTCAGGACGCCGAGCCGCCATGGCGCGTACACCTCGATCAGCCGCGTCATGTCGTGATAGAGGCGGTTGCGCTCCGGCGAATCGGGCATGCGGATCGACTGCTCGTAGAGCCTGTCGTACTCGGGGATTCTCGCACAGGCATTGTTGTTCTGGCCTGTGTTCGGGCCGTACAGCAGCTGCATGAAATTGTCGGCGTCGGGGTAGTCGGCGATCCACGACGCCGTGCGCATCATCAGCTTGCACTGGCGCTCGGCCTTCAGCATCTCCGGGAACCGGTCCTTCTGCACTTCCATCCGGATGCCGATGCGATCGAGCGCCTTCTTCCACAGCTCGTCCTGCTGGCGTCCCAGGGAATCGGGGCGCGACGCATAGCGGACGACCAGTGGCTTGCCGTCGGGCAGCGTCCGCCAGCCGTCGGCTCCGCGCTTGTATCCGAAATGGTCGAGCAGCTCGTTGGCGAGCGCGGGATCGTAGTGCACCGGCGAACGGTAGCCAGGGTCATGGCCGACCACGCCCGGCGGTATCGGATACTGCGCTTCGAGCGCCTGGCCGTTGCGCACGACGCGGATCTCCTCGTCGACGTCGTAGGCCATCGCCATCGCGCGCCGCAGCGCGATCTTGTCCTTCGACAGGCCGCCGACGACCGGGTCCTGCAGGTTCCAGTACGTATAGATGATCGCCGGGTCGATGATCCGCGACAGCTTGATGCCCCTGGCCGCGAATTCCGGGCGCAGCCTGTCGCCGTCCATCACGTTGGGCGCGAGCACGCCGCCGAGATCCATCAGGTCGATCTCGTCGTTCTTGAACGCGAGCAGCCGCGCCTGGTCCTCCTCGATGATGCTGACCTCGACGCGGCCGATCTGCGGCATCCGCTTGCCTTTCATCTGCGCGATCAGCGGCTGGTCCGCCGGATCGTCGGAGGTGAAATCCCAGGTGTATCCACGGTAATCGGGATTCGCGTCGAGGACGATCCGGGTACCGCGGACCCACTCCTTCAGCCGGTACGGTCCGGTGCCGACCGGATGCGTCATCGCGCGGCCGCTCTCGTCGGCGTAGGCATCGATGACCTCGCGCGCAACCGCCGACGTCGGCTCGTGCGCGAGGATGTACGACAGGTTGTAGTCGGTGTGCGTCAGGCGGATCACCAGCGTGTAGCGATCGGGGGTCTCGAGACCTGCCACCGGCGCGTCGTAATCGAAGTGCCCCGATTTCTTGGCGGCCTCCGCCAGCGCATCCAGCCCCACGATCTTGCCCTCGACCAGCCACGCCCAGGGGGAGCGCAGCTTCGGATCGACCAGGCGCTTCAGCGAATAGGCGAAATCGGCGGCGACGAGCTCGCGCTTCCTGCCCTTGAATGCCGGGTCGTCGGCGAAATGGATGCCCTTGCGAAGCCGGATCGTGTACGTCCTGCCCTCGTCGGTGACCTGCGGCAGCGCCTCGGCCGCGAGCGGCACGAGCTTCGACGGCCGCGCGAGGTAATCGTAGGTCAGCAGGGTCTCGAAGATCGCCTGCTCGATCGTTCCCGAGTAGAGGTCCTGCGCGCCTGCCGGGTCGAATCCGGTTTCGGCGGCGGGGAAGACTTGGCGGATCACCTTGGCAGGATCGGCCGGATTGGCCGCCTGTACGGCGATCGAGGCGAACATCAGCGCGGCGGCGACCAGCGGGGCCACGGCGGCGCGCATCGTGCCGAACTGGGCCCGCATTGCCGACGCCATCCATGTCACTTGTGCGCCTCGACGTCGAGGTACACGAAATCGGCGTTGAGGATCGGGTGCTTCTTGTATCCGAGGACCCAGGGTCTTATCAGCTCGTTGCGTTCGGGCGAGGTCTGCAGCACCCACGCACCGTCGACTTCCATCTGCCGCGTCATGTCGAGGTACAGGTGCTGGCGCTCCACCGAATCGAGCGGCAACAGCCGCGATTGCTCGTACATCGCGTCGTAGGCCGTCGACTGGTAGCAGCCGTTGTTGCTCTGCCCGGTGTTGGGGCCGTAGAGAAGTTGCAGGAAGTCGTCGCCGTCCGGATAGTCGGCGGTCCACGCCGCGTCCCACATCATCAGATGGCAGGCCTTGGCGGCCTTCAGCTGGTCGGCGAATTTGCCCTGGTCGAACTCCATGTGGATGCCGATCGCATTCATCGACTTCAGCCACAGCTCGTCGCGCTCGCGGTCGGCTGCGGTCGTGCCCGTCGCCATCCGGAGCGTGAGCGGCTTGCCGTCAGGCAGCGTCCGATAGCCGTCGGGCCCCTTCCTGTATCCGTAGTAGTCGAGCAGCTCGTTGGCCAGCACCGGATCGTACTGGTTGATGCTGCGGTAGGCCGGATCGAAGCCGACGACGCCGTAGGGGATGGGCATCTGCGCCTGCACGGCCTGGCCCTTGTCGACGACGCGGATCTCCTCCGGCAGGTTGTAGCCCATGATCACCGCTCGACGCAGCGCGATCTTCTCCTTCGAGAAACCCCCGACGACCGGGTCGCGGAAATTGAAGAACGCGTAGCTGACGCTGGGATCGATCGCGCGATAGAGCTTCACTCCGGCCTTCGCGAACGCCGGCTTCAGGCTGTTGGCGCTGTCGAGCGCCTCGGCCCGGAACGTCGCCGGCAGTGCCAGCATGTCGAGCTCCTTGCGGCTGAATGCCAGCCAGCGCGACTGGCTCTCCTCGATGACCGAGATCACGACACGCCCGATCTGGGGGATCGTCTTGCCCTTCATCTCCTTCACGAGCTCGCGGTCCCACGGGTCGTCGCCGGCCTGGAAATCCCAGACTTTCTTCCGGTAGCCGGGATTGGCCTCGAGCACGATCCTGGCGCCTCGGCGCCATTCCTTCAGCAGATACGGACCGGTCCCGACCGGATGCGCCTGAAGGTCGTTGCCGTATTTCTCGACGGTTTCGCGCGCGACTGCGCCGAACGCGCTGTGCGCCAGCGTGTAGGGCAGCAGATAGTCGGGGCGCTTGAGCTTGAAGCGCAGCGTGTACTTGTCGAGCGCGACGATGCCCGGGACCGTCGCGTCGTAATCGAACCTGCCGGTCTTCTTCGCTTCCTCGACCTGCCGGTCCAACCCCTCGAACCTGTCCTGGATCAGGAATGCCCACGGCGACCGGTTCACCGGATCGGCGAAGCGCTTGAACGTGTAGACGTAGTCTTCCGCGGTCAGCTCGCGCGGCTTGCCGCCGAATGCCGGGTCGGGGGTAAACAGAATGCCGTGCTTCAGGTGAATCAGGTAGGTGCGGCCGCCGTCGGAAACTTCGGGCATGCCGTCGGCCGTGTTGGGGACGATCTTGGCCGGTCGCGCCAGGTAGTCGTAGGTGTACAGCGGGTCGAAGATCGCCTCGATGACCACCGCCGAATAGAGATCGGACACCCGCGCCGGGTCGAAGCCGGTCTCGGCGACGGGAAAGGCGATGTGCAGTTCCTTGGCCGGGTCGGCGGCGAGGGTGGTGGCGGTAGTGGCGACCAGCAGCGCGAGAACGCCCACCAACCCTCTGAGACCACTGCGCATCAGAACCCCTCCCCGGCAAAAAGGCGGCGTAATGTACCATTTCCACGCATCAGCGCCTCTTCCTGCAGGGGCCGCTCCGAGGCGGCAGTGGCCCTGGCGCCGGACCGCGCACGACGGCCCGGTGATGCCAGGCACCCCCTGCGGCGGCCGATTCCGACATTTCCCGACATGACCAAACCGCCTTTCTGGGATGAAGCGACCCGCGAGCTCTCGCTGCGCGACCCCGTACTGTCGCGCCTGATCGCGGCATTCCCCGGTCTGCATCTGACCCGCCGCGGTGATCCGTTCACCACCCTTGCGCGATCGATCATCGGACAGCAGATCTCGGTCAAGGCGGCCCAGTCGGTGTGGGAGCGCGTCATCGCCGCCTGCAACGCGCGCGGGCGCGCGAAGGACCCGACGCGACTCGATCCACAGCGCGTGCAGCGCAAGCGCATCGACACCCTCCGGGCCTGCGGACTGTCGGCGAACAAGGCCTCGTATATCCGCGACCTGGCGCGCCACTTCACCTCGGCGCGCCTCGATCCCCGGACCTGGCCCGGGCTCGACGACGAGTCACTGATCGCCGCGCTGGTCGACGTGAAAGGCATCGGGCGATGGACCGCCGAGATGTTCCTGATGTTCCACGAATTGCGGGCCGACGTGCTGCCGGTCGCCGATCTCGGCCTGCAGAAGGCAGTCGCCCTGCACTATTTCGGTGGCGACCGGCCGACCGCTGCGCAGATACGCGAGGTGGCCGAGAACTGGCAGCCCTGGCGCAGCGTCGCCACGTGGTACCTCTGGCGCTCCCTCGATCCGGTGCCGGTCGAGTACTGACGCCGTCCCCGACGATCGACCCGCAGGTTTCGGCCAACGCCCCTGGGCGCGCGCAGGTCAGCGTGAGGCGCGTGGTGACGGGCTCTCGCTCAGGGCTTCGGCGGCGCAAAGCGCGTCGTCGAGCGGGTCCCGGTGCGGCGGCGCTCGAGGACATCGAGAATTGAACGCGGCAGACGGGCTCGCTGGCCGCCCCACCCGCTCACGACGACTGCGCCGCAGGCGCCCG
Source organism: Casimicrobiaceae bacterium (assembly GCA_035470905.1). Taxonomy (GTDB): domain Bacteria; phylum Pseudomonadota; class Gammaproteobacteria; order Burkholderiales; family Casimicrobiaceae; genus VBCG01. The sequence goes on along the minus strand of DATIQL010000087.1, from coordinate 2,826 downwards.
GAGCGAGAGCCCGTCACCGCGCGCCATGCGATGCGCCAGTGCCGGTCGAGCATCGAAACCGAAATCGGGGACGGACCACGAATCCGCGGGATCTCGCGAGTCAGGCGAGTCGGCACTGATCCGTCGGGGGCAGCGGGGCGGGGCATGGCGAGCGCGAGCGTGCGCGACGGCCGTCGCGGGTGGTGCAGCGAGCGAGCCCGACAGGAAAAACTTCGGCAGGATGTCCTCGAGCGATGATGCACCGGGACCCGCAGGCCGGCGGTTGCGCACTCCGAGCGCACAGCCATGCCCTGCCCCGATGCCCTAGGCACGGATTTCGGACATGGGGCTTGCCAAATACGTGGTGTGTCCCGGTTTCTTACCGAGCCCCGAGGCACGGACGGGCGCAGGCGTCAGCGCAGCGTCCCGTCTACCAGATGCAGCGTGCGGTCGGTGCGGGACGCGAGGTCGGCATCGTGGGTGACGATCACCAGTGCCGTCCCGATGGCGCGATTCAATTCCAGCATCAACTCGAACACTGCGCCAGCGTTCGCGCGGTCGAGGTTGCCGGTGGGCTCGTCGGCCAGGATGCACCGCGGCTTGGTCACCAGCGCGCGTGCCAGCGCCACCCGCTGGCGTTCCCCACCCGAAAGCTCGCCGGGAAGGTGCTTCAGCCGGTGCCCCAGACCCACGCGCTCGAGCATCCGTGCCGCCATGGCCTTGGCTTCGTCCGGGACGACACGCCGGATGCGCAGCGGCATCGCGACGTTCTCGACCGCCGAGAACTCCGGCAGCAAGTGGTGGAACTGGTAGATGAACCCGAGCGCGCGGTTGCGCAGCCTTCCGCGAGCAGCTTCGGACAGCGTCGCGAGCGGCGTGCCTTCGACCATCACCCCGCCCGCGGTGGGCGCATCGAGGCCACCGAGCAGATGCAGCAGCGTGCTCTTCCCCGACCCGGATGCGCCGACGATGGCGACACGCTCGCCCGCTGCGACATCGAGGTCGATGCCGAGCAGCACCGGCACCTCGAGCGATCCACTGCGATAGGTCTTGCGCAGATCGCGGCAGGCGACGACCGGCGCCGGCGCCGCGAGATCACTCATAGCGCAGCGCTTCGGCGGGATTGACGCGGGCGGCGCGGAAGCTCGGGTAGAGCGTCGCGATCAGCGCCAGCACCAGCGCGATGGAGGCGATCGTGATCACGTCGCCGCGCTGTAGGTCGGAGGGCAGGTCGCTGATGTAATAGACGCTCTTGTCCAGAAACTGGATGTGGAACGTGCGCTCGATCGCCGGCACCACGGTCTCGATGTTCAGTGCGAGCAGCACGCCGCTCACGACCCCGATCAGCGTGCCGATGATCCCGATCAGCGCGCCCTGAATGACGAAGATCGTCATCACCGACGACGGTGCCGCGCCCAGCGTGCGCAGGATGGCGATGTCTGCCTTCTTGTCCTGCACGACCATCACCTGCGCCGACACGATGTTGAACGCGGCGACCGCGACGATCAGCGTCAGGATGATGAACATGACGCGCTTCTCGATCGCGACGGCACGGAAGAAATTCGCGTGGTTCTGGGTCCAGTCGCGCACCTCAAGGTCGCCCGGCACCACCGCCTGAAGCTCGGACGCCACGCGGGGCGCGGCGAACATGTCGTCGAGCTTCAGGCGGACGCCCGAGGCGCCATCGAGCCGGTAGAGCTTTTCCGCGTCGTCGAGGTTGATGAACGCCAGTCCGCTGTCGAACTCGTACATGCCGATCTCGAAGATGCCGCTGACCCGGAACGTCTTGAGCCGCGGCAGCGCGCCAGCCGGCGTCACGTTGCCCTGGGGGGTGATGGCGACGACGCGGTCGCCGACCTGCACGCCCAGGGCGCGCGCGAGCTCGACGCCGAGGACGATGTTGAAGCTTCCCGGCGTCAGCGACGCGAGCGTCCCGCGGCGCATGTGATTCGCGATGTCCTCCACCTTGTCCTCCTGCGCCGGGTCGATGCCACGCAGCAGCGCACCGCGATTGACGTCGCCCTCCGACAGCATCGCCTCGCCGACCACGTACGGCGCCGTCGCGACCACGTGCGGATTCCTGCGCGCGATCGCCGCGATGCCCTCCGGATCGGTCAGATCTGGGAATCCCCTGATCTCGACGTGCGAGGCGACCGAGAGGATCCGATTGCGCAACTCCTGCTGGAAGCCGTTCATCACCGACAGCACGACGATCAGCGCGGCGACGCCCAGGGCGATCCCGGCCATCGAGATCAGCGAGATGAACGATATGAACGAATTGCGGCCCGACCCCTTGCGCGCGCGGGTATAGCGCAGCCCGACGGCCAGTTCGTACGGCGACAAGATCGTTCCGGAGGATGTTGGGGAGAAGGATCGCGCGCCCGGACCGGAAGGGATTCATCCGCGACCCGGCGCATCGACGCCGCAGGATTATCGCATGCTAGACTGGGATGGCGCAGCGTCGCTCGCCCGCGGTTCACCGCAGTCCGCATCTGCCGGGGCGTATCCACGGCGCCGCTCCCCTCGACGTTGGTCGTCGCACTTCCCGTCCGCGGCCCCGTTGCCACCACGATCTCCGATGCCGCTGGTACTCGTCGCCCCCGGATTGCTGTCGTCACCCGCCGACGTGCTCGGGCGCGATCCGGCCTTCGCGCGGCTCGCGCGCCATGCGGGCACCCCGCGGATCGAGCCGGAGGGGATCGCGCGCGCGATGCTCGACGCGGCGCGGTGGCCCGGCGGCACGGCGGTCGCACCTCTCGCCACACTCGGCGCGGGTGATGACCCCGGCGAGGCGTTCGTGATCATTGCCGATCCCGTGCATCTCGAGGCGGGCGCGGCCGACGTCGT
>DATIQL010000086.1:0-20874 GCA_035470905.1 Casimicrobiaceae bacterium | reverse complement strand
CGGTGAAGTCGATCAGCGCGGTCATGAACGTCGCGCTGGCGATGCGCCTCTGCTTCTTCGCCGCGAGCCAACCGAGCGCGGCCGCGAGCAGCGTTCCGCCGAGGCAATAGCCGATCACGTTCGCGTCGGGCTCCCCGGTCGCCTTCTCGATCGCGTCGAGCGCGGCCACCGGCCCCTCGATCAGGTAGTCCTCGAAATCCTTGTGCGCGAGGCCCTCGTCGGGATTCACCCACGAGACGACGAACACCGTCATTCCTTCGCCCACCGCCCAGCGGACCAGCGAATTCTTCTCGCGCAGGTCGAGGATGTAGTACTTGTTGATCCATGGCGGGATGATCAGCAGCGGGCGCTTCCATTGCTTCTTCGTCGCCGGCTCGTACTGGATCAGCTGCATCAGCTCGTTCTGGTACACGACCTTGCCCGGCGTGGTCGCGATGTTGACCCCGAGCTCGAAGGCCTTGGCATCCGTCATCGAGATCCTGAGCTGGCCGTTGCCGCGCTCGATGTCGTCGAGCAGATTGTGCAGGCCGCGCACGAGGTTCTGGCCGCCGGTCGCGACGGTTTCGCGGAACACCTCGGGGTTGGTCAGCGCGAAGTTGGACGGTGCAAGCGCGTCGATGTACTGGCGGGTGAAGAAGTCGATCTTCTTCTTCGTCTGCTCGGGTATCCCTTCGACGCTCGCGACCTGCTCGTGCAGCCAGCGCGCGGCGATCAGGTACGACTGCTTGACGTAGTCGAACAGGAAATGCTCCTGCCAGCCCGCGTCCTTGAAGCGCTTGTCGCCCTTGACCGGCTCGGCGACCGGGACCGCCGGCGCGCCGAGCATCCGCAGCATCGATGTCTGCCAGAGGTTCATGTAGTCGCGCCAGAGGTCGAGCTGCCCCTCGGCAAGCCGCGCCGGGTTGGCCAGCATGTTGGCGGCGAGCTCCATGAACGCCTTGCCGATTCCCAGCTCGTCGCTGGGAACCGCGGACTTGCTGCCGGCGTGCCGGGCGGCGAAGTCACCCATCAGCTTGGCGCTCTTCTCCGCCGCTGCTGCGAGCGACTCGGCAAGCGCGAGGGGGTCGTAGCCGGCGCCGGGCGCGGCGGCTTGCGTGGCGTTCGGGGCGGGCGTGGCCATCTTGCCTCTCGAAGGGTCGTCGGGGCGTCGTCCGGACATTCTACGCGGCATAGCGGATCGCGCCGTCGGCGCCGACCTCGCGCGTGGCGCGGCCGGTCTTCCAGAGGTGGTTGAGGTGGGCGATCGCCTCGCCCATCGCGAAGAATCGCTGCTGGAGATCGAGCTCACGCCGGAAGAGCACGGGGATCATTTCCGCGGCCGAGCGTGGCGATGGCGCTGCCGCAAGCGCCGCGTGCAGCTCGGCCAGGCGCTGGACGTGATGGTTGCGCAGCGCGTCGACGCGCTCGGCGATGCCGCGGAAGGGGCGGCCGTGCGAAGGCAGGACCAGCGTGTCCGGCGGCAGCGGCTCGAACCGCGCGAGCGACGCGAGGAACCTCGCGACCGGGTCGCCTTCGGGCTCGCCGGGCCAGACTGCGACATTGGTGGAAATCCTCGGCAGCAGCATGTCGCCCGAGATCAGCAGCCGCGCCGGCGTGCAGGAAAGCGAGGCGTGCTCGGGCGAGTGCCCGTAACCCGCGATGACCTGCCATTGCCAGGGACCCGCGGCGACGCGGTCGCCGTCGATCAGGCGCACGAAGGAGTGCGGCGCTTCGGGCACGCCGCGATGGTATCGATTGCCGCGCGCCGTCAGCGCCGCGAGGTGCTCGGCAGGCATCCCGTGGCGCGCGAAAAGCCCGCCGACATCGGCCTGGCCGAGACCCGCATGGCCGGCGATCAACGCATGCGAGGCGAGGAACTCGGCCTGCGTCATCGCCACCGGGCAGCCGAAGTGCGCCGCCAGCCATTCGGCGTTTCCGAGGTGATCGGGATGACAGTGGGTCGCGACGATGCGGCGGATCGGCGCATCGCGCAGCGTCGTCCCGAAGTGCGTCCCCCAGTGGTCGCGCGTCACCGCGTCGCCGTAGCCGCAGTCGACCAGCGTATAGCCGTCGTGCTCGGCGACGAGCCACAGGTTCACGTGGTCGAGGGCGAAGGGCAGCGGCATCCGCAGCCACAGCACCCCGGGGGCGACCTCCACCGCGTGTCCGGGCGCGGGTGGAGGCAGCGGAAGTTCTTCCATTTCGCTATGGTATCGTGGCATTCGCGGCCTGCCCGCGCCGATCCGCAGCTCCCGTTCCGAACGCCATGCCTTCCAGAGTTTCCTCCAGGGGCCGCGAAGCCGCCGTGTCGACGGCGCGGCCGGCAACGTACACGATTTCCGAGCTCGCCCGCGAGTTCGCGCTGACCACCCGGGCGATCCGCTTCTACGAGGACTGCGGCCTGATCTCGCCGCGCCGCGAAAAGAAGAGCCGCATCTACGGCGAGCGCGAGCGCGTGCGCATCAAGCTGATCCTGCGCGGCAAGCGCCTGGGCCTCGCGCTTTCCGAGATCGGGGAATTGCTCGACCTGTACGAGGTGCGGCGCAACGAGCGCGCCCAGTTGGCGGCGTTCCTCGCGCTGCTCGCCGACCGGCGGACGCGGCTTCTGCAGCAGCGCGAGGACATCGAGATCGTGCTCGCCGAGATCGAAGGCATCGAGCGCGAGTGCCGCAGAAGGCTCGCCGCCGAGGTCAAGGGCGCTGCGGCGGGCGCGGGGAACGCAGATTGACGTTTACGTAAACGTCATAGAGAATGGGGCGCAACTGGGAAGAAAGCCGATGGCCGTGTCGTTCACTCCCGCGTTCGCGGATTTCGAGGCGCGCGTGCGCCGCAGCTTCGCGCGCCAGGGCGCGATGGGGCTGCTCGGCGCGGAGCTCGGGGAGGTTCGCCCCGGATATTGCGAGATCGCGCTCCTGCCGCGGCCCGAGGTGTCGCAGCAGCACGGCTACGTCCACGCGGGTATTCTGGCGACGCTGGTCGACACCGCGGGCGGCTATGCCGGCTACACGCTGTTTCCCGAGGACAGCTCGGTGCTGACGGTCGAGTTCAAGCTGAACCTGCTCGCGCCCGCGCAGGGCGAGCGGATCGTCGCCGAAGGCTTCGTCGTCAAGCCGGGCCGCACGCTCGCGATCACGCGAGGCGAGGTGCACGCCGAGCGCGACGGCGAACGGGCGCTGGTCGCGATGATGCAGCAGACGCTGATCGTGATGCGCGGCAAGGCCGAAGGCTGACCGGCCGGGACTGCGGAACGAAGGCGATCACAGGACCTCGCAGCGAGGTGTGGCATGGACGCATTTCCCATACTGGATTTCGAGCTCGGCGAAACCATCGACATGCTGCGCGCGTCGGTGCGCCAGTTCGCGGCCACGGAAATCGCGCCGCGGGCGGCCGACATCGACCGCGACAATGCGTTCCCGGGCGATCTGTGGCGCAAGCTCGGCGACATGGGATTGCTCGGGATCACCGTCGAGGAGGATTACGGCGGCTCCGGGCTCGGCTATGTCGCGCACATCGTCGCGATGGAGGAGATCTCGCGAGCTTCCGCGGCGGTCGGGCTGTCGTACGGTGCGCATTCGAATCTCTGCGTCAACCAGATCCGGCGCAACGGCAGCGAAGCGCAGAAGCGCCGCTATCTGCCGGGGCTCGTCTCGGGCGAGCAGGTCGGGGCGCTGGCGATGAGCGAGCCCGGGTCGGGGTCGGACGTCGTGTCGATGCGCCTGGCGGCCGCGCGGCGCGGCGACGGCTTCGTTCTCGACGGCACCAAGATGTGGATCACCAACGGCCCCGACGCCGACACGCTGGTCGTCTACGCCAAGACCGATCCGCAGGCGGGACCGCGCGGCATCACCGCATTCATCGTCGAGAAGGGCATGCCCGGCTTCACGACGGCGCAGAAGCTCGACAAGCTCGGCATGCGCGGGTCGAACACCTGCGAGCTGGTGTTCGACGGCTGCTTCGTGCCCGCCGCGAACGTGCTGGGCGAGGAAGGGCGCGGCGTCAACGTGCTGATGAGCGGGCTCGATTACGAGCGCGCGGTGCTGGCCGGCGGGCCGCTGGGCATCATGGCCGCCTGCCTCGACGAGGTGCTGCCCTACGTGCACGAGCGCTGGCAGTTCGGCCAGCCGATCGGCGAGTTCCAGCTGATGCAGGGCAAGCTCGCCGACATGTACACGACGATGAACGCCTGCCGCGCCTACGTCTACGCGGTCGGCCGCGCCTGCGACCGCGGCCTGACGACGCGCAAGGATGCCGCCGGCGCGATCCTCTACGCAGCCGAGAAGGCGACGTGGATGGCGGGCGAGGCGATCCAGTGCCTGGGCGGCAATGGCTACATCAACGAGTTTCCCACCGGCCGGCTGTGGCGCGACGCCAAGCTCTACGAGATCGGCGCCGGCACGTCGGAGATCCGGCGCATGCTGATCGGCCGCGAGCTCTTCAACGACACCAAATAGCGGACGAGGAACGAACATGCTCAATGACCCCATCGTCATCGTCGGCGCGGCGCGCACGCCGATGGGCGGATTCCAGGGCGTTTTCGCGCCGCTGGCAGCCAGCGAGCTCGGCGCGGTCGCGATCAAGGCCGCCGTCGAGCGCGCCGGCGTCAAGCCGCAGGACGTCGACAAGGCGATCTTCGGCTGCGTGCTGCCCGCGGGGCAGGGTCAGGCGCCTGCGCGGCAGGCATCGATCAAGGCTGGACTGCCGCTCGCCACCGGCTGCACGACGGTCAACAAGATGTGCGGCTCGGCCATGGAGGCGGCGATCCTCGCCCACGACGCGCTCGCTGCCGGGTCCTGCGACGTCGTCGTCGCCGGCGGCATGGAGAGCATGACCAACGCCCCCTACCTGATGCCCAAGGCGCGCGCCGGCTACCGGATGGGGCACCAGACGGTCTACGACCACATGTTCCTCGACGGTCTCGAGGACGCCTACGACAAGGGGCGGCTGATGGGGACCTTCGCCGAGGACTGCGCGGCGGGCTTCGGCTTTTCCCGCGAGGCGCAGGACGAGTTCGCGCTCGCCTCGCTGTCGCGGGCGCTGGCGGCCAACAACGACGGGACGTTCGCCTGGGAGATCGCGCCGGTCACGGTGAGCGGCAGGAAAGGCGAGGTCGTGGTCGACCGCGACGAGCAGCCCGCGAAAGCCGCCCCCGACAAGATCCCGACGTTGAAGCCGGCGTTCCGCAAGGATGGCACCGTCACGGCCGCGAACTCGAGCTCGATCTCCGACGGCGCCGCCGCGCTGGTGCTGATGCGCCGCTCGACGGCCGAGGCCCGCGGCCTGAAGCCGCTGGCGGTCGTCGTGGCGCATGCGACGCATTCGCAGGAACCGGCGCTGTTCACCACCGCGCCCGTCGGGGCGATCCGGAAGATCTACGCCAAGACCGGCTGGACGACGCGCGACGTCGACCTGTTCGAGATCAACGAGGCCTTCGCCGTCGTCACCATGGCGGCGATGAAGGAGCACGGCATCACCCACGACCGCGTCAATGTCCACGGCGGCGCCTGTGCCCTCGGGCATCCGATCGGCGCCTCGGGTGCGCGCATCGTGGTCACGCTGCTGGGCGCATTGCGCAAGCGCGGCGGCAGGCGCGGCATCGCGACGCTATGCATCGGCGGCGGCGAAGCGACCGCGCTGGCCATCGAGCGGGTCGACTGACGATGTGCGCCGGACCCCTCACCCGCTCGATGCTCCGCATTTCGCTCCCTCTCCCCGCAGGGCGGGGAGAGGGTCGGGGTGAGGGGAAGGAAAGCTGACGATGTTCGCCAATTACCCGCTGTTCCTGGTCGCCTGCGTCCTGCTGGTGCTGACCCCCGGCCCGAACCTGCTCTACCTGATCTCGCGCACGCTGTGCCAGGGCAAGGGCGCCGGGCTCATCTCGCTCGCCGGAACCACCAGCGGATTCGTCGTCCACATCGTTGCCGCGTCGCTCGGCCTTTCGGCGGTGCTGATCGCCGTGCCGGTGATGTTCGATGCCGTCCGTTTCGCGGGTGCCGCGTACCTGCTGTGGCTCGCCTTCGATTCGGTGCGCTCGCGCGGGGCCGGGCTGTTCGCGCCGCGCGAGCTCGCGCCCGAGCCGCCGGCGAAGCTCTTCCGGACGGGGCTTCTGACCAGCATCCTCAATCCGAAGGTGGCGCTGTTCTACCTGGCGCTCTTCCCGCAGTTCATCGTTCCCGCGCACGGCCACGTGCTGGTCCAGTCGCTGGCGCTGGGCGCGACCCAGATCGTCATCGCGGTCGTCGGCGACGCGCTGTTCGTGCTCGCCGCTGCACGGATCTCGCGCTGGCTCGCCAGGCGCCCGCTGTGGATGGCGGTGCAGCGCTGGGTGCAGGGCGGGGTGTTCGCGGCCATCGCCGTCAAGCTCGCCTTGACCGAGCGCAGCTAGGCCGCATGCTGCTGACCGAAGAACAGGGCCAGATTCGCGACACGCTGCGCGCCTTTGCGCAGGAGGAGCTCGCCCCGCATGCCGCAGCGTGGGACCGCGGGCACACGTTCCCGCGCGAGGCGCTGCGCAAGCTCGGCGAGCTCGGTGCGCTGGGCGTCGTCGTGCCGGAGGCCTGGGGCGGCGCGGGGCTCGATTACGTGTCGCTCGCCGTCGCGCTCGAGGAAATCGCGGCCGGCGACGGCGCGACGTCGACGATCGTCAGCGTCCAGAATTCGGTCGTCTGCGGGCCGATCAACGCGTTCGGAAGGGACGTGCAGAAGGCGAAATACCTGCCGGCGCTCGCGCGCGGCGAGCGTCTCGGGTGCTTCTGCCTGAGCGAGCCGCAGACCGGGTCCGACGCAGCCGCGATCGCCACCCGCGCCGAGAGGCGCGGCGACCGCTACGTGCTGAACGGCGTCAAGCAGTTCATCACCTCGGGCGCGAACGCCGATGTCGCAATCGTGTTCGCGGTGACCGACAGGACCGCGGGCAAGAAAGGCATCTCGGCCTTCATCGTCGACACGAATGCGCCGGGCTTCGTCGTCATGCGCGTCGAGGACAAGCTCGGGCAGCGCGCCTCCGACACGGCGCAGATCGGATTCGAGAACTGCGAGGTCGACGCTGCCAACCTGCTGGGACGCGAGGGCGACGGCTACAGGATCGCCCTCGCAAACCTCGAGGGCGGCCGCATCGGCATCGCGGCGCAGGCGGTGGGGATGGCGCGCGCGGCGCTGGATGCTGCGCTCGCCTATGCGCGCGAGCGCCAGGCTTTCGGGAAGCCGATCGCCGAGCACCAGGCCGTCAACTTCCGGCTTGCCGACATGGCGACGCAGATCGAGGTCGCGCGCCAGATGGCGTGGCATGCCGCCACCCTGCGCGACGCCGGCCTGCCGTGCCTGAAGGAGGCATCGATGGCCAAGCTGTTCGCCTCCGAAATGGCGGAGCGCGTCGCCTCCGACGCGATCCAGATCCATGGCGGCTACGGCTACGTCGCCGATTTTCCGGTCGAGCGCATCTACCGTGACGTGCGCGTGTGCCAGATCTATGAAGGCACCAGCGACATCCAGCGGCTGGTCATCGGCCGCGCGCTCGCCGGCTGAGCGGGCATGGCAAACGCTCCCAAGACAGCCCGACCCGACGCGCCGTTTCGCGTCGGAGAGCACGTCGCGCGCCGCGTGGGCTTCGATGCCGAGGCGATCCGCCGCTTCGCCACACTTTCGGGCGACATGAATCCGCTGCATCACGACGACCACGCCGCGGCCAGCGGACCTTTCGGCACGCTGATCGCGAGCGGGCCCCACGTCGCCGCGCTGATGATGGGGCTCGACGCGACGTTCTTCTCCGAGCGCCACGAGGCGCTGGGCCTCGGTTTCGAGTTCAGGTTCGTCAAGGCGGTCCCCGCCGGCACCGCGCTGACGCTGGAATGGGTCGTCAGCGACGTGACCTGGAAAGCGTCGCTGTCGGGCCATATCGTCGGCGTCCAAGGCCGCGCGATCGATGACGCCGGCGCCGTCTACCTGACCGCCACCGGCCGCAACCTGGTGCGTGCCCGGCGCGCCGGGCCGCGGGCAGTGAAACCACGCGCTGCCAGGCGCGGCGGCGACAAGGTCTGACGGCGGGGACAGCGACACCGCGATGAACACCCCGATCGTCTTCCATTTCGATTTTTCGTCCCCCTACGGCTATATCGCGTCGGAGAGGATCGAGACGCTCGCGGCGCGCCATGGTCGCAGCGTCGACTGGCGGCCGATGCTTCTCGGGGCGGTGTTCAAGATCGCAGGAACGGCGCCGCTGACGTCGGTGCCGCTCAAGGGGGATTACAGCAGGCGCGACATCGCCCGCAGCGCGCGCTTCCATGGCGTGCCGTTTCAGATGCCTCCGAGGTTTCCAATCGCGACGCAGGCTCCGGCGCGCATCGTCGTCTGGCAGAGGGGGCTCGATGCCGGCGCGACACCGCGGCTGGTCAAGGCGTTCTACCGGGCGTATTTCGTCGACGGCCGCGACATCTCGGATCCCGAGGTCGCGGCCGAGGTCGCCGCCGAGACGGGTATCGATCGTGCAGCCGCGCGCGCCGCGATCGACGATCCCGCCGTCAAGGACGCGCTGCGGCGGGACGTCGACGCCGCGATCGTCGCCGGCGTGTTCGGGTCGCCGTACATCGTGGTCGACGGCGAACCGTTCTGGGGTGCGGATCGCTTCGACCAGATCGATCGCTGGCTGGAGCGCGGGGAATTCTGATCGGGGCAGGGCGCTCGCGGGGCCGCCGATCCAGGGACCGGCGACCCGGGTGACAATGTGCAAGGACACGAGGGACGCGGATGGCCGAATTCACGTTGCACTGCTTCGCCCAGTCGGGCAACGCCTACAAGGCGGCGCTGATGCTCGAGCTCGCGAACGCCGACTGGGAGCCGCGCTACGTCGACTATTTCGGCGGCGAGACGCGCACGGCGGCGTATCGCGCGATCAACGTCATGGGCGAGGTCCCCGTCGTGGTGCACGGCGGCCGCACGCTTTCCCAATCCGGCGTGATTCTCGACTACCTCGCAGACACGCTCGGTCGCTTCGGTGCGCGCGATGCCGAGGAACGGCGCGAGCTGTTGCGCTGGCTGCTGTTCGACAACCACAAGCTGACGAGCTACACGGCGACGCTGCGCTTCATGCGCACCTTCGTGGCGAATCCCGATCCGGCGGTGATGGCCTAGTTTCGCCGCCGCGCCGAAGCCGCCTGGGGGATCCTGAACGCCCATCTCAACGGACGCGGTTTCGTCGTCGGCGACCGCTTGACGATCGCCGACCTGTCGCTGGCCGGATACCTGTTCTGGCCCGAGGAGATCGGTGTCGACTGGGACCACTACCCGCATATCCGCGACTGGCTCGGCAGGCTGCGCGGGCAGCCGCGCTGGATGCACCCCTATGCGCTGATGCCGGGGCATCCGCGGCCGGGGTCCGCCTGAGCAGGCGCGCTCGTCCGCCCATCCCCCGCCCGGAACGCTCCAGCGACACACCGACTTCCATGCCGACTATCGAATCGAAACTCTCGACCCGCGACCCGGCGTTCGTCGCCAATCGCGACGCGATGATGGCGCTTTGCGCCGACCTGCGCGCGAAGATCGCCGCGGTCGAGCGGGGGGGTGGCGATGCAGCGCGGGCGCGACACGTCGCGCGCGGCAAGCTCCTTCCGCGCGAGCGCGTGCGCGCGCTGCTCGATCCGGGGAGCCCGTTCCTCGAGCTTTCGCAGCTCGCCGCCTTCGCGATGTACGGCGACAACATCGCCTCGGCGGGCATCATCACCGGCATCGGCCGGGTCGCCGGGCGCGAGTGCGTCATCGTCTGCAACGACGCGACGGTCAAGGGCGGCACGTATTTCCCGATGACGGTCAAGAAGCACTTGCGTGCGCAGGAGATCGCGCGCCAGAATGGCCTGCCCTGCATCTATCTCGTCGATTCGGGGGGCGCCAACCTTCCGACGCACACCGAGGTCTTCCCGGACCGCGAGCACTTCGGCCCCATCTTCTACAACCAGGCGACGCTGTCGGCCGAGGGCATCGCGCAGATCGCCGTGGTCATGGGCTCGTGCACGGCGGGTGGTGCCTACGTGCCTGCGATGTGCGACGAGTCGATCATCGTCCGCGAGCAGGGGACGATCTTCCTCGGCGGCCCGCCGCTGGTCAAGGCGGCGACCGGCGAGATCGTCACCGCCGAGGAGCTGGGCGGCGCCGACGTCCACACGCGTGTCTCGGGCGTGGCCGATCATTTCGCGCAGAGCGATCACCATGCGCTGGCGATTGCGAGGCGCATCGTCGGAAACCTCAACCGGCGCAAGCAGGTGAGCCTCGAGGTCGCCGAAGCGCTGCCGCCGCGTTACCCGGCGGACGAGCTCTACGGTGTCATCAACGCCGATATCCGCAAGCCCTACGACGCGCGCGAGGTGATTGCCCGCATCGTCGACGATTCGGCGATGGACGAGTTCAAGGCGCGCTATGGCACGACGCTGGTCACGGGCTTCGCGAGGATCTGGGGCTATCCGGTCGGTGTCGTCGCGAACAACGGTGTGCTCTTCTCCGAGTCGGCGCTGAAGGGCGCGCATTTCATCGAGCTTTGCGCGCAGCGCGGCATACCGCTGGTGTTCCTGCAGAACATCACCGGCTTCATGGTCGGGAAGAAATACGAGGCCGGGGGTATCGCCAGGGACGGGGCCAAGATGGTGACGGCGGTGTCCTGCGCGCAGGTGCCCAAGTTCACGGTGATCATCGGCGGCAGCTACGGTGCCGGCAACTACGGCATGTGCGGCCGCGCGTTCAATCCGCGCTTCCTCTGGATGTGGCCCAACGCAAGGATCTCGGTCATGGGCGGCGAGCAGGCCGCCACCGTCCTCGCGACCGTGCGTCGCGACGGCATCGAGGCCAGAGGCGGGACCTGGGGCGCCGAGGAGGAGGAGGCGTTCAAGGCGCCGATCCGCGCGCAGTACGAGCACGAAGGGCATCCGTATTTCGCGAGCGCGAGGCTCTGGGACGACGGCGTGATCGACCCCGCCGACACCAGGCGGGTGCTGGGCCTCGCGATATCCGCATCGCTCAACCGTCCGATCGAGGCGACGACCTTCGGCGTCTTCAGGATGTGATCGAGGCCATGGCCCCCGCCGACGGAACCGGGAACCGTGACTCGGGCGCGCTGCCCGGGAGCATCTACGACACGGCCGAGCGCACGCTGCTGCGCGAGCAGGTGCAGCGTTTTGTGGCGCGCGAGATCGAGCCCCGGGCCGATGCATGGGAGCGCCAGGGGAGCGTTCCCCGCGAGGTGCTGCGCAGGATGGGCGAGCTGGGCTGGCTGGGTCTGATGACCCCCGAGGCCTGGGGCGGCGCCGACGTCGACGCGATCACCAACTACGTGTACGCGGAAGCGCTGTCGCAGTCGACCTATGGCGGATTCGTCGTCACCGTGCTCGTCCACACCGACATGGCGTCGCCGCACCTCGTCCATGCCGGAAGCGACGAGCAGAAGCGCCGCTGGCTGCCCGGCGTGGTCCGCGGCGAAGTCCTGACCGCGGTCGCGGTCACCGAGGCGGACGCCGGCTCCGACGTCGCGCGCATCCGCACGAGCGCGAAGCGTGACGACGACAGCTTCGTGCTCGACGGCAGCAAGATGTTCATCACCAACGGCGTCAACGCCGACCTCTTTTTCGTCGCAGCAAGGACCGCGCCCCTCGACACCGGCGCGCGCGGAATCTCGATGTTCTGCGTCGAGCGGGGCACGCCGGGATTTCGCGTCGGGCAGGTGCTCGACAAATCCGGATGGCGCTCGTCGGATACCGCCGAGCTGGTGTTCGACGGCTGCAGGATCCCCGCCTCGCAGATGCTGGGCGCCGAGAACCAGGGGTTCTTCGCACTGATGAAGAACTTCCAGCGCGAGCGCCTGGCGCTCGCGGCAATGGCGATCGGCAACGCGCAATCCGCGTTGGGGCTCGCGCTCGCCCACGTGAAAGGGAGGAGCGCATTCGGCGGCGTGCTGTGGGACCGCCAGGCGATTCGCCACCGGCTGGCGTCGCTCCATGCCCGCACCGAGGCCGCGCGCAGCTTCGCGCTTCATTGCGCGTGGCTGTCGGCGCAGGGCCGCGAGTGCGTGCGCGAGATGTCGGAGCTGAAGGCGCTTTGCGGCGAGCTCGCGAACGACGTTGCCTATGCCTGCCAGCAGTTCCACGGAGGGATGGGCTATATTCGGGACACGGCGATCGAGCGGCTGTGGCGCGATGCGCGAATCCTCGCGATCGGCGGCGGCGCGACCGAAGTGATGCTCGAGGAAGCCGCGAAGCGGCTCTGACTCCTGCGAACGGATCACGAGCGATGCTCCAACCCTTCCCGCAACGACCAGCGGACCGCGATCGATGAACCGTCCACCCGCCTCGCCCGCGCCGGGCGCGAGCCAGCCCTGCAGCGTTTCCGTCCGCGATGCCGTCGCGACGGTCACGCTGACGCGGCCGGACATCCACAACGCGTTCGACGAGACCCTGATCGCGCGCCTGACCGAGGCCTTCGTCGATCTCGACGACGATCCCGCGGTTCGTGCAGTGGTCCTGGCCGGCGAAGGCAGGAGCTTCTGCGCGGGCGCCGACCTGAACTGGATGAAGCGGATGGCGGCCTACGGGCCCGAGGAGAATCTCGCCGACGCCAACGCGCTGGCAGCGATGCTGCGCGCGATCTACGCGCTGTCGAAGCCGACGATTGCGCGCGTCCACGGCGCCGCCTACGGCGGGGGCGTCGGGCTGGTCGCCGCCTGCGACATCGCGGTCGCTGCGGCCGATGCGACGTTCGCGCTGTCCGAAGCCAGGCTCGGACTCATTCCAGCGACCATCGGTCCCTACGTGATCGAGGCGATCGGTGCGCGCCAGGCCCGCCGGTATTTCCTGACCGCCGAGCGTTTCGACGCCGCGACTGCGCATTCGATCGGGCTGCTGCACGAGGTGGTTCCCGCGCAGGCGCTCGACGCGCGCATCGACGAGATCCTGCGGCTGCTGCTTGCCGTCGGGCCCAATGCGCAACTCGAATGCAAGGCGCTGATCCGGGGTGTCGCGCACCGACCGATCGACGCCGACGTGATCGCGGGCACCGCGCGGCACATCGCCGCAGTCCGCGCGTCCGACGAGGGCCGGGAAGGCGTTGCGGCGTTCCTCGGCAAGCGCCCGCCGGCATGGGCCCGCAAACCGGACAAGGTGTGATCGGCGCATGAGCGCGCTGTCGCAGCTCGACACCTGGCAGCTCGTCACGATCGCGGCCACGCTCGGCTTCGCGAGCGGCCTGCGGCTCTACGCAGTGCTGTTCGTCGTCGGCGCCGCGGGCTGGCTGGGGTGGGTCGAGCTGCCTCCCGGCCTCGCGATCCTCGCCCATCCGCTGGTGCTCGCCGCCTCCGGCTTCATGTGCGCCGTCGAGTTCTTCGCCGACAAGATCCCCGCCGTCGATTCGCTGTGGGACGCCGTCCACACGCTGATCCGCATCCCCGCGGGCGCGGCGCTGGCGGCGAGCGTGTTCGGCGACTCATCGTCGGCGACGATGCTCGCTGCGGCGATTCTCGGCGGCACGCTGGCCGCAGGCAGCCATTTCACCAAGGCCGGCAGCCGCATGCTGATCAACACCTCGCCCGAGCCGTTCTCGAACTGGGGGACGTCGCTGGCCGAGGACCTCGCGGTCGGCGGGCTGCTGTGGCTGGCACTCGCCCATCCGGTTGTAGCGCTGGCGGTGCTGGCGCTGCTGGTCGCGCTGGTGATCTGGCTCCTGCCCAGGGTCTGGCGCGCGATCCGGCGCATCTTCGTTCGCATTTCGGCCTGGTTCGGGAATTCGATGACGGAGCACCGATAGTGTTCGACAGGATCCTGATCGCCAATCGTGGCGAAATCGCCTGCCGGGTCGCGCGCACTGCGCGAAGGATGGGCGTCCAGACCGTCGCCGTCTTCAGCGACGCCGATGCGCGGGCGCTGCACGTCGAGGCTTGCGACCTTGCGCAGCGGATCGGCCCCCCCGCTCCGCGCGAGAGCTACCTGAACGGCGAGGCGATCATCGCCGCCGCGCTCGCCACCGGCGCGAAGGCGATCCATCCCGGCTACGGCTTCCTGTCGGAGAACGAGGGTTTTGCCGCGGCCTGCGCGCGCGCGGGCCTCGCGTTCATCGGGCCGCCGCCTGCCGCGATCGCGGCGATGGGCTCGAAATCGGAGGCCAAGTCGATCATGGCGCGCGCAGGGGTGCCGGTCGTGCCGGGCTATCACGGCGCCGACCAGGATCCGCAGCTGCTCGCGCGGGAGGCGGAACGCATCGGCTTTCCGGTCCTGATCAAGGCCACCGCAGGCGGTGGCGGGAAGGGCATGAAGGTCGAGACCGCCGCCGGCGATTTCGCGCAGGCGCTCGCGTCTGCGCAGCGCGAGGCGCGGGCGTCGTTCGGCGACGATCGGGTCCTGCTCGAGCGCTACCTGCGCTCGCCGCGCCACATCGAGATCCAGGTGTTCGGCGACGCGCAGGGCAACGTCGTCCATCTGTTCGAGCGCGACTGCTCGGTCCAGCGCCGCCACCAGAAGGTGCTCGAGGAGGCGCCAGCGCCGGGAATGTCCGCCGGGCGCCGCCGCCTGATGGGCGAGGCCGCCGTCGCGGCCGCGAAGGCGATCGGCTACGTGGGTGCGGGCACCGTCGAGTTCATCGCCGAGCAGGACGGGACGTTCTTCTTCATGGAGATGAACACCCGGCTTCAGGTCGAGCATCCGGTCACCGAGATGATCACCGGGCTCGACCTGGTCGAATGGCAGCTGCGCGTCGCGGCGGGCGAGCCGCTGCCCTGCACGCAGGACCAGCTGTCGATCCGCGGGCACGCGATCGAGGCGCGCGTCTACGCCGAGGATCCCGAGAGGGGCTTTCTCCCGTCGATCGGCCGCATCGTGCACTGGCGGATGCCCGACCAGAGCGCCCGCGTGCGCGTCGACACCGGCTATCGCGCGGGCGACGACGTGAGCCCGTTCTACGATCCGATGCTCGCCAAGGTGATCGCCTGGGGCGAGGACCGCGAGCGTGCGCGCGAGGGACTGCTGCGCGCATTGCGCGATTGCGAGGTCGCCGGCGTGACGACGAACACCGCGTTCCTCGGGCGCGTCGTCGCGCACGAGTCGTTCGCGCTCGCGCGCCTCGATACGGGGCTCATCGAAGCGAATCGCGACGCGCTGCTGCCCCCGCCTGCGCCCGCGTCAGCGCGGGCGCTGCTCGCTGCGGCGATCGCCGAATTCGCTGCCATCCGGGAAGCGAGCGAAGCCTCGGCTGCGGCGTCCGCCGACCCGCATTCGCCCTGGAACACGGTCGATGCGTGGTGGAACGGCAGCGACGCGTACCGGATCGTTCTGCGCTTCGCCGACGGGCAGGGCGAGCACGAGATCGCACTCGCGCCGCGCGGGGGCAACCGCGTCACCGTCGGCGGGGATGCCGCGGTCCTCGGCGGTGACGGCGGTCCGATCGACGTCGCGTTCGAGGCGCGCGAGGGCCGCTTGGTCATCGAGGCCCGCGGGCAGGTCTTCGACGCCAGGGTGGCGCCCGACGGCGAGATCCGCGACGTCTTCGCCGCCGGCGACCGCGCGCGCCTGACGCGCATCGATCCCCTCGCGCACGCGGGCGAGGCCGACGAGCACGGCGGTCGCCTGACCGCGCCGATGTCGGGTACCGTCGTCGCGGTGTTCGTGAAGGCGGGCGACGCCGTCGACAAAGGCGCTCCGCTGGTGGTTCTCGAGGCGATGAAGATGGAGCATACGATCACGGCGCCTGCCAGGGGCCGCATCGTCGCCGTGAACTTCGCGGTCGGCGATCGCGTGGCGGAGGGCGCCGATCTGGTCGACGTCGACCAGGACGGGCCGTGATACCCGGCCGGGGGCATGCTGCCGCAAGGGCTTCGAATCGCACCCGCGGCCGGCAATCTCCCGCCCCCCGTTCCTGACATGCGCGTCCTGCTCGCGTTCCGCAATGCCGGGGAGTGGCGCGAGCGCTTCTCCCGCGCGCTGCCCGGCGCATCGGTCGAGGTATGGCCCGAGGCGTCGGCCGACGTCGACTACGCGATCGTCTGGAAACCGCTGCCCGAAGTGTTCGAGCGGACGCGAATCACCGGCGCGGTGTTCAACCTCGGCGCGGGCGTCGACCGGCTGCTCGCGATTCCGGCGCTGCCGAAATCGGTCCCCGTCTATCGCCTCGAGGATGCGGGGATGGCCGAGCAGATGTGCGAATACGTCGCCGCCGCGACGCTGTGGGCTTACCGCGATTTCGACGCCTATGACCGATCGCAGCGCGGCGGGGAATGGAAGCCGCTCGCGCGGCGCGACAAGGCGGCCTTCGTCGTCGGCCTGCTGGGGCTCGGCGTCCTCGGCACCGCAGTCGCAGGGACCCTCGCAGGCCTCGGTTTTCCGCTTGCCGCGTGGACGCGGACGCGCCGCGACGTCGCGGGCATCGCGGCCTGCGCCGGGCCCGGCGAGCTGCCGGCCTTCCTCGCGCGCTGCCGGGTGCTGGTCGTGCTGCTGCCCTCCACACCCGACACGCGCGGCCTGGTCGATCGCAGGATGCTCGCGCTGCTGCCGCGCGGCGCCCATCTGGTCAATGTCGCGCGCGGCGACATCGTCGTCGACGCCGACCTGATCGCGGCGCTCGACGACGGATCGCTCGCCGGTGCGACGCTCGACGTGTTCCGCGACGAGCCGCTGCCGCCGGCGCACCCGTTCTGGCATCATCCCGGGATCAGGCTGACGCCGCACGTATCCGCGGTGACGCTGCCCGGCGCGTCGGTTGCACAGATCGCCGGGAAGATCGCGCAATTGTCGCGCGGCGAGACACCCTCCGGACGCGTCGACATCGGACGCGGCTACTGATACCGGTCCTCCGCGCGTGTCCGGAGCCGACGACCACCGATCGAATCGCGAGTCGATGAATTCCCGAAGGAGCGACGACGAAACCGCGGCGCTGCCGCACAGCGTGCGGCTGGTCGAGGTCGGCCCTCGCGACGGCCTGCAGAACGAGCAGGCGCTGGTGCCCACCGAGGTCAAGGTGGCATTGATCGACATGCTGACCGATGCCGGATTTCCCGCCATCGAGGCGACATCGTTCGTATCGCCCAAATGGGTTCCACAGATGGCCGATGCCGCGGAGGTGATGGCGCGCATCGCTCGCAGGCCCGGCGTCCGCTATCCGGTGCTGACGCCCAATCTCAGGGGGTTCGAGGCGGCGGTCGCGGCCGGCGCCGACGAGGTTGCGGTGTTCGTGGCGGCGACCGAATCGTTTTCGAGTCGCAACCTCAACTGCTCGGTCGCGGAGAGCTTCGAGCGCGCCCGTCCGGTGTTCGACGCGGCGAAACCCCTGGGGATCCGCGTGCGCGGCTACGTCTCCTGCGTGCTGGGCTGCCCGTATGAAGGCGACGTCGATCCGGCTGCCGTCGCCGAGGTTGCGGCGCGTCTCTACGCGATGGGCGCCTACGAGGTGTCGCTGGGCGACACCATCGGCACCGGGACCGCGGGCAAGACCCGGGCACTGATCCGCCGTGTCGGCGAGCGCGTGCCCGTCGCGGCGCTCGCCGGTCATTTCCACGACACCTACGGCCAGGCGCTCGCGAACGTCTACGCGGCGCTGGAGACAGGCGTCACGACCTTCGACTGCTCGGTCGCGGGCCTCGGCGGATGTCCGTATGCGAAAGGGGCGACCGGCAACGTCGCGAGCGAGGACGTGCTCTACCTGCTCGAAGGCCTCGGCATCGCGACCGGCGTCGACATGGCGAGGCTGCGCCGGGCCGGCCATTTCATCTCGAAGTCCCTCGGGCGTCCCCCGGTGTCGCGGGTCGCCCGCGCGCTCGACGCGAAGCAGCCTCTCGACGGGGGGCAGGTTCGATGAGCGTGGCGCCTGCGCGGGTCGCATCGCCGTGCATCAGCGTCTGCCGGATGGATGAGGCAACGGGGCTTTGCGTCGGCTGCCAGCGCACACTGGAGGAAATCGCCGCGTGGGGTGCGCTCGACGACGCCGCCCGCCGCGCGGTCTGGGTTGCCATCACCCGGCGGCGCGAAGGGCTCGCGGACCGCCCCGGTGCCGATGACCGACGCTGATCGCCCGCGCCTGCTTCGAATGCAGGCCTTGCCGAGGTTCCGATGATCGAATGGTATTTCGACTTCGTGTCGCCGTTCTCGTACCTGCAATGCGAGCGCTTGCAGGCTCACGCGGCATCGATCCATCCGCGTCCGGTGCTCTTCGCGGCGATCCTCGATGCGATCGGACAGCAGGGTCCCGCCGAGATCCCGGCGAAGCGCGCGTTCACCTATCGCTTCGTCGTCTGGCAGGCCAAGGCGATGGGCATTCCGCTGCGCTTTCCACACGCGCATCCGTTCAATCCGCTGCCGCTGCTGCGGCTCGCGCATGCCTGCGATTGCAGGATGGACGCGATCACGCGGATATTCCGCTTCGTCTGGCGCGATGGCCGGCTTCCCGACCTGCCGATCGAATGGAGCGAGCTCGTCAACGATCTCGGCGTGCCCGATGCGTCGGCACGCATCGATGACCCCGAGGTCAAGGCTGCGCTGCGGCGGGAGACGGAGCGCGCGATCGCGCGCGGCGTGTTCGGCGTGCCGACGCTCGCGGTCGACGGTGAGCTCTTCTGGGGCGTGGATGCGACCGACATGGCGCTCGCCTACGCGCGTGCCGGGAACCGCTTCGACGATCCGGAATACGCGCGCGTCGCGGCGCTGCCGGCGGCGGCGACGCGACCCGCAGCTACGAAGCGGCGCTGACGACGCCGTCGGCGATCAGCGCGTCGATCTCCGCCTCGGCGAGTCCCGCCTCCGCGAGGATCTCGCGCGAATGCTCGCCGTGGCCCGGGGCGCCGCGCAATGCGGGCGATGCCGGGGGGTCGAGCTTGAAGGGCGGCGCATACTGGCGCGAGCCGTCCGGATCCGTCACGACCATCCGCCGGGCGCGGAATTGTGCGTCGGCAAGCGCTTCGTCGAAGTTCAGCACCGGGCTCACGCAGCAGTCGATGCCGGAGAGCCGCGCAGTCCAGCCGGCGAGCGTATCGGTCGCGAACACCGCCTCGAGCTCGCTGCGCACCCGTGTTCCCTCGTCTCCGGTCGCGAATTGGCCACCGATCAGGTCGTCTCGCCCGAGCGTCCCGCAAAGCGTTCGCCAGAATTTCGCTTCCAGCGCACCGACGGCGAGCCAGCGGGAGTCCTTGGTCTCGTAGACGCCGTAGCAGGGGACGCCGCCGGTCAGGAGGTCGGTGCCGCGCGGTGCGAGGCGACCGGCGTCCTCGAGCGCGCCCAGCGCGAATATCTGGTGCGCGAGCACGGCATCGGCCATCGCGACGTCGATATAGCGGCCCCTGCCGCTGCGCGCTGCCCCGACCAGCGCGCCGAGGATGCCGATCGCGGCACTCGCCGCGCCGCCCAGGAGGTCGGCGATCTGCAGGTTCGATAGCGCCGGCGGTCCGCCGCGCGCGCCGGTCTGGTCGAGGACTCCGGCATAACCCAGATAGTTGATGTCGTGACCGGCGAGCGCCGCGCGGGGACCGGTCTGCCCGTAGCCCGACAGCGAGCAGTAGACGAGCCGCGGATTGATCCGGCGCAGCGCTTCGGCATCGACCCCCAGCGCCGCGACGACGCCGGGGCGGAATCCCTCGACGACGACATCGGCGCCTCGCGCCAGCGCGAGGAAGGCGTCGCGGCCGCGGGCGGCCTTGAGGTCGATCGCCAGCGAGCGCTTGTTGCGGTTGATCGCTCGGTACCAGGCGGTCATTCGCCGCGGTGCAGCCAGCGGATCCGGCGCGAGCGTTCGCGCGTAGTCGCCGGCACCGGTGTCCTCGACCTTGATGACCTCGGCACCGAGGTCGCCGAGGTAGAGCGTGCACATCGGCCCCGGCAGCAGCCGCGTGAGGTCGAGGACGCGGATGCCGGCGAGCGGGGCGTCGGTCACGGGAAGTCGGCTTCCGGGATGCGTAGCTCGCGCTTGACCGCGCGTGCGGTCGCGAGCGCCTGCTCGAGGGTCGCGCCGAGGCAGGTCACGTGTCCCATCTTGCGCCCGCGCCGCGCCTCGCGCTTGCCGTAGAGATGGAGCTTGGCCGCCGGATGCGCGAGCACGCTCGTCCAGTCGGGCTCGCGCGGCTCGCGCTGGCCCTCCGCCTCGAACCAGATGTCGCCCAGCAGGTTGACCATCACCGCGGGCGTGTGCTGCGACGTATCACCCAGGGGCAGCGCGGCGAGCACCCGCGCCTGCTGCTCGAACTGCGAGGTCACGCAGGCATCGATCGTGTAGTGCCCGCTGTTGTGGGGTCGCGGCGCGATCTCGTTGACGAGGAGCTCGTTGCCCGCGGCGACGAACATCTCGACGCACAGCACGCCGCGATAATCGAGCGCGTTCGCGATGGCAGTGGCAGTCGCGCGTGCGTGCGCCGCGATGTCGGCGGCGACGCGCGCGGGCGCGATCGACACGTCGAGGATGCCGTCGCGGTGGCGATTCTCGGCCACCGGCCAGGTCGCGACTTCGCCGCCGTCGCTGCGCGCGACCACGACCGACAGCTCGCAGACGAGCTCGATCCGTTTCTCGAGCACGCAGGTGCTCCTGCCCATCGTCGCGAAGGCGGTTTTCACGTCGTCGCGCGACGCGACGCGCACCTGGCCCTTGCCGTCGTAGCCCAGCCTCGCGCTCTTGACGATGCCGGGCAGCAGGGCGGGATCGACGCGCGCGACGTCGGTATCGTCGCGCAGCACGGCGAAGGGCGCGACGGCGAAACCATGGTCGTGCAGAAACGTCTTTTCGCTGATCCGGTCCTGCGCGATCGCGACACTGGCGGCTCCGGGGGTCACGCGCAGGTCGCGCGCCAGGAATTCGAGCGCGGCGGCAGGAACGTTCTCGAACTCGGTCGTCGCCGCGCGGCAGGACTGGCGCAGCAAGGCAAGGCCCTGGGGGTCCAGGTAGTCGGCGCAAAGCTGCCGGTCGGCG
>DATIQL010000085.1:0-19112 GCA_035470905.1 Casimicrobiaceae bacterium | reverse complement strand
GCCGGCCACTCGTTCGGCGAATCCGTGATGTTCCTCGAGCGCCCCTATCTGCTGATGGCGCAGGCGCTCGCCGACTCGCTGCTGCTCCACGTTTCGCGCCAGGCCGTGTTCGAGGGGATCGAGCACGATTCCGGGTTCGCGAAGATGCTGCTGGCGGGCCTGTCGCTGCGCCTGCAGACCATCATCGGCGACATCGAGTCGTACTCGCTGCAGTCGGCGACCGAGCGCGTCATCGGCTACCTGCTCCACCGCGAGGGGCCGCAGCAGGTGTCGGGCACGTCGTACGTGGTCACGCTGCCGACATCCAAGACGCTGATCGCCTCGCGCCTCAACCTGACGCCCGAGCACCTCTCGCGGGTCCTGCACGAGCTCTCCGAGGCGAAGCTGATCGGCGTCACGGGCCGGGATGTCCGGATCCACGACGCGGCGAGGCTGCGCGAGTATCGCGCCGTGCTGCGGCAGCCCGCAGCGCGCTGACCGTCGCCGCCGGCCCGCAGGCTCAGGCCTGCCGCAGGTCGAACGATTCGAACCGCTGCGCGAGCTTGGCGACCCAGGCTCCGTGCAATGCGGATGCAGGAACGTCGCGCGTGAGTTGCGCATTGGCGCAGCCCGCGCTTCGGAACTCCTGCAGCACGTAGCGCCGCACGCCCAGGTCGGCAAGGCCGGCAGCGAGGCGGTCGATCACCGCCGGCGGAAGCTGGCGCGGATGCACGGTCGTGCGGAATTCGCAGTCGACGCCGCTTGCGATCAACATGCGCGCGCTCGCAAGGGCCGGGACCCCGCTGCCTTGCGCTGCGGTGACCCGCTGATACTCGTCGAACGGCGCCTTGATGTCGAACCCGACCCAGTCGAGCAGCGGCAGCACCTGTGCCAGCCGCCGCGGATAGGCGCCGCCGGTGTGCAGCCCGATCCGGAAGCCCTGCTGGCGTACGCTCGCCATCGCGGCGGCAAGCCCTGGCTGGGCAAGCGGCTCGCCGCCGGAAAACACGACGCCATCGAGCAGGCCGCGACGGCGGGCAAGGAACGCCTGGACGTCGGGCCAGGGGATGCCGCCGTCGCTGCGGACCGGCAGCAGCCCCGGGTTGTGACAATAGCCGCAGCGCCACGGACAGCCCTGGCAGAACACGACCGCGCAAAGCTCTCCCGGCCAGTCGGTCGACGACAGCGGCGTCAGGCCGCCGACGGCGATCATGCCGCGCGCCCTTCCCGGTCGCGCAGCCGGGGGCCCCCGTTCCGGCCCGGGGCTTCGCATCATGCGCTCAGGGCGTGCCGCCAAGCCGCGCCCGGGCTTCGGTGAAAAAGCGCCGCTCGGCGTGCTCCCCCTTCTTGCCGATATTGAACGACGCAACCGGACGGTGGTAACCCATCACCCGCGTCCAGACCTCGCAGCGCTGACGCTCGTCCTCATCGAGGGTGATGCTGCGCGCAGCCTGCGGCGGTTCG
The DNA here is from genome assembly GCA_035470905.1 of Casimicrobiaceae bacterium. GTDB lineage: Bacteria > Pseudomonadota > Gammaproteobacteria > Burkholderiales > Casimicrobiaceae > VBCG01. The sequence continues at coordinate 17,669 of DATIQL010000085.1, read as the reverse complement.
GTCATCGAGCTCATCGTGTCTCCTCTCCTTCGGTGGACGGCAGTCATGCGGCGGCAAGGTTGCGCTGCTTGCGGGCGAGCAGCGCCTCGTCGCATTTCGGGCAGAACTCGTGCTCGCCGGCGAGATAGCCGTGGTGCGGGCAGATCGAGAATGTCGGCGTGACGGTGATGTACGGCAGCGCAAAGCGCTCGAGCGCACGCCGCACGAGCTTCCGGCACGCCGCGGCCGACGACATGCGCTCGTTCATGTACAGGTGCAGCACCGTCCCCCCGGTGTATTTCTTCTGCAGGACCTCCTGCCGCTCCAGCGCCTCGAACGGATCGTCGGTGAAGCCGACGGGGAGTTGCGACGAATTCGTGTAGTAGGGCATCTCCCGCGTTCCCGCCTGCAGGATGTCCGGATACCGCTTGCGGTCCTCCTTGGCGAAACGGTAGGTCGTGCCCTCCGCGGGCGTCGCCTCGAGGTTGTACATGTGCCCGGTCTCCTCCTGGAACGCCAGGATCCGGCTGCGGACATGGTCGAGCAGCCGCAGCGCGAGGGCGTAGCCGTCCGCCGTCGTGACGTCGTCGCGATCGGCGGTGAAATTGCGGATCATCTCGTTGATGCCGTTGACCCCGAGGGTCGAGAAGTGGTTGCGCAGCGTGCCGAGGTAGCGTCGGGTGTAGGGAAAGAGCCCGCCGTCGATGTGGCGCTGGATCACCTTGCGCTTGACCTCGAGGCTCTCCTTCGCGAGCTCGAGCAGCGCGTCGACCCGCGCAAGGAGCGCGGCCTCGTCGCCGCGGTGCAGGTAGCCCAGGCGCGTGCAGTTCAGCGTCACGACGCCGATCGATCCGGTCTGCTCGGCGGAGCCGAACAGCCCGTTGCCGCGCTTCAGAAGTTCGGTGAGGTCGAGCTGCAGCCGGCAGCACATCGACCGGATCATGTTGGGCTTGAGCTCGGAGTTGATGAAGTTCTGGAAGTACGGCAGGCCGTACTTCGCGGTCATCGCGAACAGCGCCTCGGTGTTCGGATGATCCCAGTCGAAGTCCGGCGTGATGTTGTAGGTCGGGATCGGGAAGGTGAACACCCGGCCCCTGGCGTCGCCGGCGGTCATCACCTCGATGTAGGCGCGGTTGATCATGTCCATCTCGGAGCGCAGCTCGCCGTAGGTGAACGGCATTTCCTGCCCCGCGATCACCGGGATCTGCTCGCGAAGGTCCTCCGGGCAGGTCCAGTCGAAGGTCAGGTTGGTGAACGGCGTCTGGGTGCCCCAGCGCGACGGCACGTTCAGGTTGTAGATGAGCTCCTGGATGCATTGCCGCACGCCGTCGTAGGCCATCCGGTCGTGACGGATGAACGGCGCCATGTAGGTGTCGAACGACGAGAAGGCCTGGGCGCCCGCCCACTCGTTCTGCAGCGTGCCCAGGAAGTTCACGATCTGGCCCACGGCGCTCGACATGTGTTTCGGCGGCCCCGCCTCGACTTTCCCAGGCACGCCGTTCAGGCCCTCGTGCAGCAGCTGCCGCAGCGACCAGCCGGCGCAATAGCCGGCCAGCATGTCGAGGTCGTGGATGTGGACGTCGCCTTCGCGATGCGCGAGGCCGATCTCGGGCGCGTAGACCTGCGACAGCCAGTAGTTCGCGACGACCTTGCCCGAGACATTGAGGATCAGCCCGCCGAGCGAGTAGCCCTGGTTGGCGTTCGCGTTGACGCGCCAGTCCTCGCGATCGAGGTATTCGTTGACCGATGCCGCGACGTCGACGAGCGTCCTGCGGTCGTCGCGCAGCCTCGCGTGCCGCTCGCGATAGACGATGTAGGCGCGCGCCGTCTTCCGGCAACCTGCGTCGAGCAGCGCCGATTCGACCCGGTCCTGGATCGCCTCGACGTGTATGCCCGTTGCCGGCTCGCGCGACGGACCGTCCTGCGAGCCGCCCGACCGTCGCTCCGGCGACAGCGCCCGCGCGACGGCCGCCGCGAGCTCCGCCGCGCGCTTTGCCCCGAACTCGCCCGACGCCGCGCCCGCACGCGACAGCGCCGAGGCGATCTTCCCGACGTCGAACACGACCCGCGCCCCGTCGCGCTTGGTGACCAGCGCCGGCATGCCGCCGCTCGATCCTGGATTCCGCCCTGCCATGCTCGTCGCCTCCATCCGCAATATCTTGTGGTCCTGGAGAACGATACTCGCAATCCCTGGTGCTCACGCAGCACGCAGGCCGGCGCGGCGCCCTTTTTCCGGATTGCTTGATCTGGGTCAAGCGACGCGCAGCCGCCGGCCCCGGGGCCGCTCAGACGCCGAGATGGCGGTGCAGGAAATCGGAGCGGGCGAGCAGGGCCCCGCTGGCGCCGTCGAACACGACGCGGCCCTTGACCAGGATCACGCAGCGGTCCGCAACCGCCGTCACCGCCTGGTAGCTGCGGTCGACGATCAGGGCGGCGATCCCGTGGCCGCGCAGGTCGCCGATGACGCGCCAGATCTCGCGCGCGACCAGCGGCGCAAGGCCCTCGGTCGCCTCGTCGAGGATAAGCAGCTCGGGATCGGTCATCAGTGCGCGACCGATCGCAAGCATCTGCTGCTCGCCACCCGAAAGCTTCGAGGCCTCGAGGCCGAGGCGCTCACCGAGCCGCGGGAACGTCGCGAGCACGCGCTCGAGCGTCCAGTCGCTGCGATCTGCCGCGCCCGGCCGCGCGGCCAGCACCAGGTTTTCGCGTGCGGTCAGGTTGGGGAAGATTCCGCGGCCTTCGGGCACGTAGGCGATGCCCTGGCGCGCGATGCGAAACGGCAATGCGCCGGTCATCGGCGTGCCGCGGATCCTGACCTCGCCCTGTCGTGGCGCCACGAACCCGAGCACGCTGCGGATCAACGTGCTCTTGCCCATGCCGTTGCGACCCATCAGCCCGACGACCTCGCCCGGCGCGATCGCGAAGTCGACGCCATGCAGGACATGGCTCGCGCCGTAGCAGACGTGCAGGCCGCGGGCCTCGAGCAGCGACGCGACCGGCGGGCTCACTGCAGGAGCCCGCCGGCGCCGAGCTTGCGCTCGACGGTGCGCAACGCGAGCCCGGTGAGATTGGTCAGCACGAAATAGACCAGCGCGATCGCGAGGTAGACCTCGAGGGAGCGGTACGACACGCTGATGATCTTCTGCCCCTCGTGCATGACGTCGGCGATCGTCAGCAGCGACACCAGCGACGAGTTCTTGATCAGGGCGATGAACTCGTTGCCGAGCGGCGGGATCATCCGGATCGCCGCCTGGGGAACGACGACGTGGCGCATCGCCATCCAGTAGGGCATGCCCAGCGAGCGGGCGGCGTCCATCTGTCCGCGATCGACCGACTGGATCGCGCCGCGGACGATCTCGGACACGTAGGCGCCGCTGTACATGCCCATCCCGACGATGCCGCAGAAGAACGCCGGCAGCTCGATTCCCACGTAAGGCAGGCCGAAGAACCAGATGAAGAGCTGCACCAGCAGCGGCGTGCCGCGCACGAACGACACGTACGCCGTGCACAGGCCGTAGATCAGGCGTCGCCGGGAATCGAGCCGACCGAGCCCGATGGCGAGCCCGATCAGGCAGCCGAGCGCGATGGCCCCCGCGGTGACCTCGATGGTCACCGCGGTGCCATGCGCCAGGTCGCGCCATCCCGACCATACCGGGGAGAAATCGAGGTCCATGGCCCCTCCCGCGGCTAGCGCCCGGCCATCGCGATTACAGGTATTTGTCGACCAGCTTCTGGTAGCTGCCGTCGGCCTTCAGCTTCTTCAGCGCATCGTTGAACTGCCGCGTGAGCTCGGGCTCGTCCTTGCGGATCGCGAAACCGTATTCCTCGACCGTCAGCTGCTTGTCCAGCACATGCAGCGTCCCCCGCTCGCGCTCGTAGAGCTTGGCTGCAGGCTTGCCGGTGACCGCGGCATCGGCGCGCCCGATCTCGACCAGCTGGAACATCTCCTGGTTCTTCTCAACTTCCACCCGCTGCGCGCCGGGAAATTTCTCCTTGAGGAAGTTGACCGACTTGGTCCCCACCTGCACCGAGACCTTCCTGCCGTTCAGGTCCTCGGGACCGCGGATGGCGGTGTTGCCTTTCTTCACCATGATGACCAGCCCGCCCGGATAGTAGGGGTCGGTGAAGTCGACGACCTTCCGGCGCTCGTCGGTGATGTAGATCGCCGACGCGGCGACGTCGAAGCGCTTGGCCACGAGACCCGGGATCAGGCCCTTGAAGTCGATGTCCGTCCATTCGACCTTCTTGCCCAGCGTGCCGGCGATCGCCTCGATCAGCTCGACATCGAAACCGGTGCGCTTGCCGTTCTGCGTGTATTCGAAAGGAGGGAACGTCGCATCGGTGGCGACGCGGATGACATCCTGGGCGTGCGCGATCGCCGCGACGCTCATCGACAGCGCGGCGAACAATCCGAGGAACTTGCGGCGGTACATGGTCACGGCGAATCTCCCTTGGTTGGTTCAGAATTTGCCGGCGATCCGCCCGGCGGCGGCCACGGTCGCGTGGATCAGAGTCTTCTGCCTTCCGGCGACGCGCACCGTAGGCGCCATCAGCGACAACCCTCCCAGCATCCGGTCGGCGCGGTTGAGTATCGGCACCGACACGCCCCACACGCCCCGATCGACCTCGCCTTCGCTGACCGCGTAGCCCTGGCGGCGTATCGCCTTGAGGTCGCGGTCGAGCGCACGGCGCTCGGCCGGGTCGGCGTCACCGAGGTTGCGCTCGATCACTTCGGCCGCTTCGCGCGCCGGCAGGAAAGCGAGCTGCGCCTTGGCCGACGCCCCGCGCGCGAGCGGCACGACGCTGCCCTTGCGAAACGAGCAGCGCAGCGACTGCGGGCTTTCGACCATGTCGAGGCATACGACCTGGGCGTTGACGGTGACCATCAGGCCGGCGCTCTCGCCGGTCGCCTCGACCAGGCGCAGGATCTCGTCGCGCGCAAGATTGACCAGCCGCGAAGTCTGGCCGCCCCAGGCGAGCTGCAGGCTCATCGGCCCCGGTTCGTAGGTGCTCCCGCGTTCGGCCGCCTCGACGAAACCCCATCGACGCAGGACGTTCAGGTGGCGATAGAGGGTGCTCGGCGGCAGACCTGTCGCCACGCTCAGCTGCTTCACCGGCAGCGGTGCGCCGTGCTGCGCCACCGCGGTGAGAATCTGCAGGACACGATCGACGGTCGCGAGCTTGTTCATCGGCGCTTGTCCGGCGGGAAGCGCCGGAACGGGACAACGTCAGGGATTCTCGCGATTATCCCTGAAGCGCGGTACAGGGATTCCCGGATTGCGGGAATTTCAATTCAGGCCGGTGCGCGCTCGGGAGCGGCGGACGAGAGGGCCGTCGCCAGCGCCTGGTCGACGTCCTCGATCCAGACGAATTCGAGCCTGCCCCGCGCCTCGGCGGGAATTTCCTCGAGGTCGCGCCGGTTGCGCGCGGGGAGCATCACGCTCCGGATTCCCGCGCGCAGCGCCGCGAGCACTTTCTCCTTGACGCCGCCGATCGGCAGGACGAGGCCGCGCAGGCTGATTTCGCCGGTCATCGCGACGTCGGAACGCACCGTGCGTCCGGTGAACAGCGACGCCAGGGCGACTAACATCGCCACGCCCGCGCTCGGCCCGTCCTTCGGCGTCGCGCCCGCCGGCACGTGGACGTGGACATCGGATTTCTCCAGCGCCTCGGCGGCGATGCCCAGCTGCGCCGAGCGGGCCTTGACCAGCGACAGGGCAGCCTGAGCACTCTCCTTCATCACGTCGCCGAGCTGCCCGGTCAGGATCAGCCTGCCGGCGCCGGGCATCCGTGCCGCCTCGATGAACAGGATGTCGCCGCCGACCGGCGTCCACGCGAGCCCGGTCGCAACTCCCGGAATGCTGCTCACCATCGCCATCTCGGCTTCGAACCTGCGCGGCCCGAGGATCGTCGCCAGGTCGCCGGGGCCGATGCTCACGCGTTCGGCGCTGCCCTCGGCGACACGCACCGCGACGCTCTGGAACACCCGCCCGATCTCGCGCTCGAGATTGCGCACGCCGGCCTCGCGCGTGTAGTCGTCGATGATCGTCGCCAGCGCATCGTCGCCGATCTCGCACTGCGTCGGGGTGAGCCCGGCGGCGGCGAGCCGGCGCGGCACCAGATAGCGCCGCGCGATCTGCAGCTTCTCCTGCGCCGTGTAACCGGGCAGCTCGATCACCTCCATACGGTCACGCAACGGCCCGGGGATGGTGTCGAGCACATTGGCCGTGCAGATGAACATGACCTTCGAGAGATCGAAAGGCACGGCGAGGTAGTTGTCCCGGAACGTCGCGTTCTGCTCGGGATCGAGGACCTCGAGCAGCGCCGAGGCCGGATCACCATGGAAGCCGCCCGCCCCGAGCTTGTCGACCTCGTCCAGCATCATCACGCAGTCGCGGGTTCCGGTCTTGCGCAGAGCCTGGATGATGGTGCCGGGCAGCGAACCGATGTAGGTGCGCCGATGACCGCGGATCTCGGCTTCGTCGTGGACACCGCCCAGGCTCACCCGCGCGAACTTGCGGCCGGTCGCCTTGGCAATGCTCTGCCCGAGCGAGGTCTTGCCCACCCCGGGCGGGCCGACCAGGCACAGGATCGGGCTGTTCCCGGTGGGATTCAGCTTGTGGACGGCGAGGTACTCGAGGATGCGCCGCTTGACCTTGTCCAGGCCGAAATGGTCGGCGTCGAGGATGCGCCGCGCTTCCGCGATGTCGATCGGAGCTTCGGCGGCGCTCGCCCAAGGCAGCTCGGTCAGCCATTCGAGATAGGTCCGGATCATCGACGACTCGCCGGCCGCATCGGGCATGCGCTCGAGGCGCTTCAGCTCCTTGCGCGCGACTTTCTCCACGTCCTCGGGCATCCGCGCCTGGGTGATGGCGGCATCGAGCTCGGCCATCTCCGCGGCGCCCTACTCGCCTTCGCCGAGCTCCTTCTGGATCGTGCGCATCTGCTCGCGCAGCAGGTGCTTGCGGTTCACGTCCGAGAGCGACTCGCGCGTGCGCTCCTCGACTTCGCGCGATACCTTGAGCACCTCGACGCGGCGCGTCAGCAGCTCGAGCAGCCGATCGAGCCGGTCCCTGAGGTCGAACTTCTCGAGCAGCGACTGTTTTTCCTCGGCAGTCGCGTCCATCAGTCAGGCGATGAAATCGGCGACCCTGGCGGCACCTTCGATCGCCTGCACGCCCGCGACCATCTCCTCGGGGACGTTCGGCAGCAGCTGCAGGATCTCGATCGCGCGTTGCTTGACGGTGTGCGCCCGCCCCTCGATTTCGGTGTCGACGGCTTCGGGATCGTCGACGAACTGCACCTGCGCGACCGTGTACGGCCAGCCATCGAGGAAGCGCAGGACGCGGAAGCGGCGAAGTCCGCGGGCGATCGCGTGATGCGTGCCGTCGGGGGCGGTGATGAAACGCACGACCGCCGCGCTCGCGCCGACCCAGTGCAGGTCGTCAGGGGTCGGCTCGTCGACATCGGGCTTGCTCTGGAGGAGCACGCCCAGCGGTCGCTCGAGACGCACCGCTTCCTGGACTGCGGCCAACGACCGCTCGCGGCCGACGGTCAACGGCAGCACGACCCCCGGAAAGATCACGGTGTTGCGCACCGGCAGGATGATCAGTGCATCGTCGGGCAACGGGCGCGACGCGGCCGCGGCCCGCGGGCGGCTCGCGCCGGCGGGCGCGGCGGGATCGGCGCCGAGCGCGCCTTCGACGGATGCGGCGCCGGCGCCGCGATTGCTCGTCCCGTTCATCTCTCGATCAATCCAGCTTCCGCAGCCGCAACGCCACGCAGCCGTGCGCCATCTCGGGTGCGCCTGCCTCGAACGCGCCCGGCGGCAGCGCGATGCGGCGCTCGAACACTCCGTAGGGAATCTCGAGGCGGCGGATCGCCTGACAGGCTCCGGCGAATGCGAGCGGACGGATGCCGCGGACGATCAGCGCCCCGGGCTCGGTCGCGATCTCGATCCTCTCGGGCGCGACGCCGGGCATCGCGACGACGATGACGATCTCGCGGTCATTCTCGAAGACGTCGGCGGGCGGCTCCCAGCACGGCTGCGCTCGGGTCGAGGTGGCGAGCCGGAAGAACTGCCGGTGCAGACGCTCGGCCTGCTCGAGCAGGCCGAAAGCCTGCGACAGCATCCAGTCCGACGGATCAGTTCCCCGCGGCATGCGCCCGGATCCATTGCAGCAATTGGGAGGTGCCCAGCGCGCCGGACTGCCGCGCGATCTCCCGGCCGTTGCCAAAAGCGACCAGCGTCGGAATGCTGCGGATGCCGAGGCGCGAGGCGATCTCCGGCGCCGCCTCGGTGTCGAGCTTTGCCAGGTGGACGCCCGCGCCGATCTGCGCGGCGGCGTCCTCGTACGCCGGCGCCATCATCCGGCAGGGGCCGCACCACGGCGCCCAGAAATCGACGATCACCGGCACCTCCGACGATCGGATATGGCGGTCGAAGCTCGCGGCCGTCAGGGCGAAGGCGTGCCCCGGGAACAGCGGCTCCCGGCAGTTGCCGCAGGTCGGCCGCTCGCCCAGGCGCTCGCGCGCGACGCGATTGGTGGTCCCGCACTGCGGGCAGACGACATGGAGCCTGTCGACGACGGTCGAGGAGTTCGCGGTCATGGTGTCGTTCGGGAATGGGTGCGGCCGCTCGCGGCCATGAACCCATTGTGAGGTGCAGGATGCCCCGATTCAAGCCGGGGTCCGGGTGCAAGCGGGTGAACGGGGGCCCGACCCGCAATGACCGCGGGCCGGCGCCGGCCGTGGGCGGCCCATGACGCCGACCGTGATCAACCTCGATTATCGGCGATCCGGCCCCGATCGAGGATCAGGCGGCGCACTCGATGACGGTGCCGATGCGGCCATCGCCTTCGTGCGTCTCCAGGCGCACGGCAAAGCCCCACAGCCGGCGCAGATGCGCGACGACCTCGTTCGCGGCCTCGGTCAGGGGCCGCCCGCGGTGGCGATGATGGCGCAGCGTCAGCGAGCGGTCGCCGTCGCGGGCGTAGCGCAGAACCTGGACATCGGGGACGTGGCTTTCCTGCGCGTACTGCTGCGACAGCAGCTTGCGCACGCGGCGGTACCCGCGCTCGTCATGGATGCTGTCGACGACCAGCGCATCCTCCCCGGCCCGGTCGGCGATCGCGAACAGGTGGAACTGCCGCATCAGCCGCGGCGACAGATACTGAGCAATGAACGATTCATCCTTGAAATTGCGCATCGCGAAGTCCAGCGTCTTGCACCAGTCGCTGCCGGCGATGTCGGGGAACCAGGCGCGATCCTCGGCATCCGGCGTCTCGCAGATGCGCCTCAAGTCCGCGAACATCGCATACCCGAGCGCGTAGGGATTGAGACCCCCGTACGCCCTGGCGTCGAATGGAGGCTGGACGATGACGTTGGTGTGGCTCTTCAGGAACTCGAGCATGAACGCGTCGTCGACCCGGCCCTGCTCGTGCAGCCGGTTGATGATCGTGTAATGCCAGAACGTCGCCCAGCCCTCGTTCATCACCTTGGTCTGGCCCTGCGGATAGAAATACTGCGCGAGCTTGCGCACGATGCGCACCAGCTCGCGCTGCCACGGCTCGAGCCTGGGCGAGTGTTTCTCGACGAAGTAGAGGACGTTCTCCTGCGGATCGAGGGGAAACGACTGCGTTCCGTGCATCGCGGCGCTGCGCGGCGCCTCGGGCAGCGTCCGCCAGAGGTCGTTGAACTGCCGCTCCCGGTGCGCCTCGCGCTCGGCCAGGCGCGCGGTCTCGGCCCGCAGCGTCGCCGCTGCGGGGCGGCGATAGCGATCGACCCCGTGCGGCATCAGTGCGTGGCAGGCGTCGAGCACTTCCTCGACCGCCTCGGCGCCGTGCCTCTCCTCGCACTCCATCACGTAGCGGCGCGCGAACACCAGGTAGTCGAGAATGGCATCCGCCTGCGTCCACTGACGGAACAGGTGGTTGCCCTTGAAGAATGCGTTGTGGCCATAGCACGCATGCGCGATCACCAGCGCCTGCGTCGCCACCGTGTTCTCCTCCATCAGGTAGGCGATGCAGGGATCGGAGTTGATGACGATCTCGTAGGCGAGTCCCTGCATGCCGTGGCGATACGCCTGCTCGTTGCGGATGAATTCCTTGCCGTAGGACCAGTGCGGATAGCCGACGGGCAGTCCCGACGACGCGTAGGCATCGAGCATCTGCTCGGAGGTGATCACCTCGACCTGGTTCGGGTAGGTGTCGAGGCCGAACCCGGCCGCCACCTCGGCGATCGCGGCGTCGTAGCGTTCGAGCAGGTCGAAATCCCAGTCGGCCCCGCGCGAGATGACGGTCATGACACCTCCTTGCGGAAGAGCTCGCGGAACACCGGGTAGATCTGCTCGCGCCCATCGGCCCGGCGCATCGCGAAATTGTCGGTCGCCTCCGCAACGCGCTGGTACTCGGTCCACAGCGACGATGCGCGGTCACCGGACTGGGGCGTGGCGAGCTCCAGATACGTGTAATAGCGCGCTGAAGGCAGGATCCGCTCACGCAGGAAGCGCGCGCTGCGCGCCGGATCGGCGCCGAACGCGTCGCCGTCGGAGGCCTGCGCGACGTAGACGTTCCAGTCCTGCGCATAGCGCTCGGCACGTATCCTGTCGGCGAGATCCAGCGCCGAGTAGACGACGGTGCCGCCGGAGCGCGTGTCGTGGAAGAACGTGTCCTCGTCGACTTCCTCGGCATCCTCGGTGTTGCGGATGAAGACCAGGTCGACCTCGCCGTATTTGCGCGTCAGGAACAGGTAGAGCAGCGTGAAGAAGCGCTTGGCGAGATCCTTCTTGTCCTCGTCCATCGACGCGGAAACGTCCATCAGGCAGAACATCACCGCACGGGCGATCGGCTCGGGTCGCCAGGCGCGGTTGCGGTAGCGCAGGTCGGGCTCGTCGATGAACGGCAATGCGCCACGGCGTCGCTCGACCCGCTGCAGCTCGGCGTAGGCCTCCGCGGCCTGATGGGCATGGCCGGCGGCCGCGGCGACGCCGAAGGCCGCTTCGAGCGCCAGGGCCTCCCGCCGGAGGCTTCCCCGGAGCGCGATGCGGCGCGCGAGCGACTGGGTGAGCGTGCGCACGATCGCGAGGTTTGCCGGCACGCCGGTCTTGGCGAATCCGGCGCGCACGCTCTTCTTCTGCTCGGTGCGCCCGAACTGCGTACGCGCGAGATGAGGCAGCTCGAGGTCATCGAAGAAGATCTGCATGAACTCCTCGCGCGACAGCGAGAAGACGAACGGGTCCTCGCCATCGCCCTCGCCGCCATCGCTCCCGCTGCCGCCCCCGCCGGCTGCGCCGTCGGGCCGGGGAATCCGGTCACCCGCGACGTACTCGCGGTTCCCGGGCAGCACGAGCTCGCGGTCGCCGCCCCGGCCGAATGCGAACGAAGGCTCGGAGATGTCCCTCTTCGGCACGCGGACTTCCCCGCCCTGCTCCATGTCGGCCAGGTGCCGGTCGCCGACCATCTTCCTGACCGCCTGCTGGATCTGCGACTTGTAGCGGCGCAGGAAGCGCTCGCGGTTGACGGCACTGCGCCCGCGGCTGCTCTCGCGCCGATCGATCAGTTGCACCATGGGAGGGCGCTCCGGGACACGTCGGCGCAGGCGCCGGTCACGACGACTTGTGGACGCGCAGGTACCACTCGGCGAGCAGGCGAACCTGCTTCTCCGTGTAGCCCTTGGCAACCATGCGCGCCACGAAATTCTGGTGCTTCTCCCGCTCGTCGGCGGAGGCCTTGGCGTTGAACGAGATCACCGGGAGCAGGTCCTCGGTGTTCGAGAACATCTTCTTCTCGATCACCTCGCGCAGCTTCTCGTAGCTGTTCCATGCCGGATTGCGGCCGGCGTTGTGTGCCCTCGCCCGCAGCACGAAATTGACGATCTCGTTGCGGAAGTCCTTCGGGTTGGCGATGCCCGCCGGCTTCTCGATCTTCTCGAGCTCGGCGTTCAGCGCAGCACGGTCGAAGCTCTCGCCGGTCTCGGGATCGCGATAGTCCTCTTCCTGGATCCAGCAATCGGCATAGGTCACGTAGCGATCGAAGATGTTCTGCCCGTATTCGGAGTACGACTCGAGGTACGCGGTCTGGATCTCCTTGCCGATGAACTCGGCATAGCGCGGGGCGAGATAACCCTTGATGTGCTCGACATAGCGCCGGCGCGTCTCGTCCGGCAGGTCCTCGCGCGCGAGCCGCTGCTCGAGGACGTACATCAGGTGCACCGGGTTGGCCGCGATCTCGGTCTGGTCGTAGTTGAACACCGCCGAAAGGATCTTGTAGGCGAAGCGCGTCGACATGCCGGTCATGCCCTCGTCGGGTCCGGCGTAGTCGCGGTACTCCTGGATCGTCTTGGCCTTGGGGTCGACGTCCTTCAGCGTCTCGCCGTCGTAGACCCGCATCTTCGAGTACGCGCTGGAATTCTCGGGCTCCTTGAGCCGCGTCAGCACCGAGAACTGGGCCATCATCTCGAGCGTTCCGGGAGCGCATGGCGCGCCGGCGAGCGACGAATTCGCGAGCAGCTTGTCGTAGATCCTGACTTCTTCCGACACGCGCAGGCAGTAGGGCACCTTGACGATGAAGATCCGGTCGAGGAACGCCTCGTTGTTCTTGTTGTTCCGGAAGCTGTGCCACTCCGATTCGTTGGAGTGCGCGACGATCAGTCCGTTGAAGGGAATCGCCGAGAAGCCTTCGGTGCCCTTTAAGTTGCCCTCCTGGGTCGCCGTCAGCAGCGGATGCAGCATCTTGATCGGCGCCTTGAACATCTCGACGAACTCGAGCAGCCCCTGGTTGGCGAGGCACAGCCCGCCCGAGTAGCTGTAGGCGTCGGGATCGTTCTGCGACAGGCTCTCCAGCTTGCGGATGTCCACCTTGCCGACCAGCGACGAAATGTCCTGGTTGTTCTCGTCGCTGGTCTCGGTCTTGGTGATCGCGACCTGGCGCAGCACCGACGGGTTCACGCGAACGACGCGAAACTTCGACAGGTCCCCGCCGTACTCCTGCAACCGCTTGATCGCCCACGGCGACATGATCCCGGACAGGTACCTCCGCGGGACGTCGTAGTCCTTCTCGAGCACCGCGGCGAATCGCTCGGGCGCGAAAAGTCCCAGCGGCGACTCGTTGACCGGCGAGCCCTTGAGCGCGTAGATCGGCCGCGATTCCATCACCGACTTCAGGCGCTCGGCGATCGACGATTTGCCTCCACCCACCGGTCCCAGCAGGTAGAGGATCTGCTTCTTCTCTTCGAGACCCTGCGCGGCGTGCCTGAAGAACGCGACGATCTGCTCGACCGCCTCCTCCATGCCGTAGAACTCGCGGAATGCCGGATAGCGCCGGATGACGCGGTTGCCGAAGATCCGGGAAAGCCGCGGGTCGTTGCGCGTGTCGACGAGTTCGGGCTCCCCGATCGCTGCCACCATGCGCTCCGCCGCGGTGGCGTAGGTGCCCGGATCGCGCTTGCACAGCTCGAGATAATCCTCGAGGCTCATTTCCTCGTCCCGGGTGGCCGAGTACTCCGAACGGAACTGGTCCAGCAAATTAGCCATGGTCATGCCCCAATCAGGTGGCTGCGCGCGAGCTCGGACGCGCGGGGGTTGCGCCCCGCTCCCGGCATACCTTATTGGTCTTGTGGAAATTCACGTGGCAGTGTGCCCACCCGCCAACCACATAAAGGACGTGGCGATGGCGGCAACGCCGGGCATATGGAAGCGACCGCATTCGAGGCGCACGGTTCGCTGCACTGCCGATGCTTGGACAGCTTCGATTCAAATGGCGCATAAGTCGTGCCAATCTCAATCGAGCTGATGCATGCAACGTGCCAAGGCTTGCAGCGATTTGGAGCGAGGGCCGGCGACCGTTGCCGGCAGGCGGGGGCGCGAAATTCAGCGACGAATTCCGCCGCTTGCGAACGCCGCTGCTGTCGTGACGCGGAGACGCCGCCTGCCCCCGGAAGTGATCGCAAGCTGCCGCTCACCCATGCCTGGGCGCCGCTTCTGCCGCGCCTGGGCCACGTTGCCGCCGGAACGAGGCCTGTTGCGTGCATTGCGTACGATTGCGCCCACGCGCGGCGCAACGCGGAGGATCGAACGATTCGATCAGCACTCGTCGGGCGCGATTGCCAACACCGCCGCAGGCTTGCGCACCATCGAGGTACGCGATGCGTCACACGTTGGTGCGTGTGACGTTGGACGTCGCATCGGGCGCGCGGCAGCGTGCGCTGCCTTCGGCTCGCGCGAAACCAAATCCGCGTTCGGGCTCGCGCACTCATCGCGCAATGGAATAACGATCCGGCCAGCATCGTTGCGCCGCCGCAGGAAAGGGGCGTTCGCGGCTGCGCAATCCCGAAGTTCGGTCAGCGACCAGAATGAAAATGCCCGGCGGCTCGCACCGTCGGGCATCGAACTGCAGCTTCGCGGAGAATCAGTTGATCGTGATCTGTGCGGCGACTGTCACGCCGCCCGTCTTGTAGCCCTGGTACTCGGCGCGCTGTCCAACTGCAAACCCTGTCGCGCCGTTCCACGACACGACCGTGCAGCTCGGCACCTGGACGGTGACGCTGCCCACGACGATGTAGCCCGCGCCCACGGCAGTGATCTTGTTCTTGCCTTGTGCCGACTTGGCGCCGGAAGGCTTGGTGCAGGAGTACGTCGGCGTCGAGGTCGGTGCCGGCTTGACCGTCATGCTCGTGGCGGCACACATGCCTGTTCCGTCGACGGTCCCGATATAGTCGATCAACTCGCCCACGACGAACGTGGTCGTTACGCCGGTGAACGTCGTGCTGGCCTGCGGCGCATAGACGACGCTCTGCCCGCCGCCGCTCAGTCCGCCGTTGATGTCCACCCAGAACTTGTTGACGCCGCTGATCGCAGCATTGCTGCCCGAACAGGCAACCAGCGCGGGGTCGATCACCATCGACAGCGTCGTGCTGGTCGCGCCCGGCGTGCTCGCGCTGTCCGTGACCGACACGCTGAGGCTGTAGGTTGCCGCGGCAGTCGGCGTCCCCGACACCGCGCCCGTGGCAGGCGCGATGGAAAGGCCCGGCGGAAGCCCCGTGGCAGACCATGTGTACGGCGGCACGCCCCCAGACGGCGCCAGCGCGGTGCTGCTGTAGGCGACGCCGACGGTTCCACCCGGCAGGCTTCCCGTCATGGCCAGCGCCGGCGGCGGTGCCGGCGGAGGCGTCGTCGTGTTGACGCCGATCGTCCAGTTGGCACCCGAGGTGTTCGCGGGATTGATGATGCCGCTGTAGTTGCCGACGTAGGGCTGGCCGTTGCCGGCGAGCGTGCAGCCGGCAATCCCGGAGCACGACGCGTAGAACGTCGTTTCGGTCGCCTGATCGTAGTTGTAGTGCCCGGTCACGAGGCCGGTGGCGCCGGGTATGTCCGAGCCCGGAATGAACACCATCGTGTTCATCGTGTACGCCTGGAAATCGGTACCCGTCATGGTCGGCGACGTGCCGGACAGACTGGATGCGTCCCCGAGAACGAACCAGGCGTCGATGCCGGGGCTGCTGATGCCTGCTGTGGCGTTGGTGTGGATCTCGAAGGTCGACAGCGGCAGCGTGAAGCCGCTGACGACGCCCGCGGGCCCCACGACCGTCACCGCACCGCTGATGACGCCGGCGTCGGCCGCGCTCAGGTAGCTCGTCGACGGCGCCAGCGGGGCCGACGTCGTGAACGTGACTGCGACATGGTCGGTGCCGCCCGTGAAGGTCGGGCCGGCGTAGTTGTAGGTGTAGGTATCAGCATGAGCGGCCGCCGATGCGCCGAGCAGGACACCCGCAATGAAGGGAACCAGCCGACTGATGCCGTTGCTGGTCCCGCGCCGTGGCTTGAAGTTCATGGCTCCTGGATCTCCATATAGATATGAACGGCAAGGGGATCGGACATGCCGATCCCGCGTCCGGATTGCCGCCCGTTATACAGAGGGAAGTTAAATTCAGGCTTAAAGACGCTCAGCGCCTGAAACGGGCGATCGCCTCGAGGCCGCCCAGCCGGGCCGACCGTCCGAAGCTGAGCGTGCCTCCGGCGAGTTCGACCAGGTCCCGCGCTATCGAGAGCCCGAGTCCATACCCGGGCACGGACTCGTCGGTGCGCTCCCCGCGCGTGCCGAGGACGGCAAGCACTTCCGGCGAACAACCGGGACCGTCGTCGGCGACGACGATGCGCACGCCCTCCTCGTCGCGGATATCGATGGTCACGCGGCCCGCCGCCCACGTGCATGCGTTATCGGCCAGATTGCCAATCAACTCCAGCATGTCCTCGCGATCGAAGGGGAGCGGATGCTCCGGAGCGGTCCATTCGATGTCGATCTGCCGATGGCCATGGATCTGGCGGAGCAATTTCACCAGGCTCGGCAACTCGGCGCGCGGATCGAAGCGCCGCTGCGTCGGCTGATCGCCGGCCAGACGCGCGCGCTTCAACTCGCGGTCGATCCGCGTCCGGATCGCGTCGGCCTGCTCCTGAATCTGCCGCCTGAGGTCCGCGTGATCGGCCATCCGGGGATCGTCCAGCAGGCGGAATATCGCCGTCAGAGGCGTCTTCACGGCGTGGGACAGGTTTCCGATCGCGGTCCGCGATTTTTCCAGGCGGCGCTCGACGAAGGCGAGCAACCTCCCGATCTCGTCGACCAGCGGCCGGATTTCCTCGGGCGCATCCGCGGCGAACACCGGCTTGCCGCCCGCGGGAACCTGCAGCATCGCATCGCGCGCATCGGACAGCGGCTTGAGCGCCCACCTGAGTTCCCGGCGCTGCACCCACGCAGCGACGGCGAGCACCGCGATGGACAGCGTGACGAACAGCAGCCGGAACTCCAGCAGTTGGGCGCGCATCGGCGTCAAGTCCTCGCCGACGCTCAGCGCGATCGACCTGCCGTCGACGTCGACGCTGGTCGTCAGGACCAGCAGCGGCTGGCCTCGCGGACCGTCGGCGTGCTCCAGCGTGTCCCTTGCCACCACCGATGGCGGATCGAACGGCGGCGCGTCGCCGAACGACGCCGAGTGGAACTGCTGTCCGCCGACGCGCATGACGAAATAGTGACCGGAATACGGACGCTGGTAGACCGTTCCCGCCAGCCGCGGGTCGAGGTGGGAGCCGCTGCCGGTACCCGGATCGAGTGCCGCGAACAGGGAGTCCGCGTCATGCTGCAGGTGGGTCGCCATCTCGCTCTCGTCGACCCAGACGATCATCCGGTCGGCAACGAACCACTGGACGACGAGGCCGCCCAGCAGCACCAGCAGGACCCGGTTCAGGCGCTTGCGCAGCGACGTCATGGCACGGCGCCGAAAACGTAGCCCTGCCCGCGCCGTGTCCGGATCATGTCCCGGCCGAGCTTGTTGCGCAACCGATTGACGTAGACCTCGATGACGTTGCTGTCGGGATCCGCGTCGAGTCCGTACACGTGTGCACCGAGCCAGGACTTGGAGAGCACCTCGCCGGGATGGAGCATGAAGCAGCGCAGCAGGCGGAATTCGAGGCCGGTCAGCGGTTCACTTCGCCCGCCGTCGACGATCGCGCACTGGTGCTGCTCGTCGAGCTCGACGCCGCCGCCGGCGAGCCGTGCCGCCTGCGATTTCCCCCGCCGCAGCAGCGCCTGCACGCGGGCGAGCAGTTCCTCGAACTGGAAAGGCTTGCCGAGGTAGTCGTCGGCGCCGGCCTTCAGCCCTTCGACGCGCTCGTGCCACTGGTCGCGCGCCGTCAGCACGAT
>DATIQL010000084.1:0-3117 GCA_035470905.1 Casimicrobiaceae bacterium | reverse complement strand
GTCCTTTCCGCCCGACACGAAGTAGGCGGCGAGGCCCGCGATCTCCTCGTCGGAAAAAGGATTCTCGAGGCTGGTCGTGCGGTCGCCGTGAACGCCTGCGAGGAGGCGCTCGATCAGCTCGTCGGGCGGCCCGGTTTGCGCCATGCGGAACAGGTCCGGCGCCGGGTTCGCCGCGTTCGGGTCCGGGCTCGCATGACAGCCGATGCAGTAGCGCTCATAGGTCGCGCGGCCGGACTTCAGACGCCCCGGCGTGACGGTCAGCGGCTGGAAATACCAAAGCCCGACCGGGTACGCGACGGCGAGCTTCGCCGCCGCCCGCGAGAACGCGGGTAATTCTCCCGCATCGAACAGCGCGCGCAGCCCGGCGATCGCGGCGGGCAGCTCGGCGTGGCTCGGCGCGTCGTGGCGCGCACCCTGTCGCGTGTCCTGCCAGCCCTCCGCCTGCATCGCGTAACGCGCAGTTACCGCGAGGCTGCCGAGGCTGCTGCGGATGCGCCCGGCGAGCCCTGCCCTGCGTCCGGGCGGCGTCGCAGGGTCGGCGAGCATCCGCGCATCGGCCGCGATCAGCGCGACCTCGAGGCGCAGGTCACGCCCGGCCTCCGACGCGGCCCGGGCCGGCTGGGCGAGACCGCAGCCCAGTCCGAACAGGGCCAGCGCGCAGAGGCCGAGCGCGCGTTTCACTCGGGCTTGATCTTCTGCTCCATCGGCGCGTTGGGATCCGCCGACCACTGCGCCATCGAGCCGTCGTACATCGTCGCCTGCTTGTCGCCCAGAAGCTCGTGCGAAGCGAACCAGCCGACCGACGCCCAGTGACCCGTGTTGCAGAAGTTGACCGCCTTGCCCTCGGTCGGAATCCCCGCCTGCTTGTACAGCTTCCTGATCTCGTCGGCGCTGCGGAAGGTCCCGCCGTCGTTCGCCGTCAGCCAGGATTCCGGCATGCTCTTCGCGCCGGGGATCGTGCCGTTGCGTTTGGCGACGGCGACCCGGTTGACGCCCAGGTACTGGTCGCTCGGCCGGTTGTCGACCAGCACGACCTTGTCCGCCATCGCCTTGCGCACGTCGGCCTCGCTCGCATCGAGTTCCGGGCGGAAGTGCGCGACGAAGGTCGTCGCCTTGGGTGTGTTCATCCCGGTCTGGACCGGGTTCTTCTTGTCCGCCGCGTATGCCGCGTAGCCGCCGTTGAGGATCGAGACGTTGTCGTCGCCCAGCACCTTGAATGTCCAGTAGACGCGGGTCGCGCTGCCCATGCTGGTGGCGTTGGTGCCAGCCGAATAGATGACGACGTGCGTCTTGTTGTCGATCCCGAGGTCGCCGATCACTTTCGAGATCTGCGGCAGCGGCGGAAGCATGCCGGGAACATTGTCGACCTTGGTGCGCCAGCCGCCTTTCATGTAGTCGCTGTAGACCGCGCAGGGAACGTGGCCGCGCAGGTAGTCGATCTGCGAGCCGCCGTCGATTTCGCTGCGCACGTCCACCACCACGACCCCCGGCTTGCAGGAATTCGCCTTGATCCAGTCGACGTCGACCAGCGGCTGCGGGGAGGCGGCAAGCGCCGCTCCTCCGCTCGCCGCGAACAGCAGGGTGCCGACCGCCCAGGTTCTCCTCATGATTGTCTCTCCTCCTCGTTAAACGACGATGATACGGTCGGCCGCGAGCAGCCGATCCAGAACCCGATCCCAGTCGCATTCGCCACTGGCCTGACGTGAAACCTCGACGATGGATCGCGTGCACCTGGCGGGCAGCCGCGACAGCGCCTGCTCCACCGTATCGCGGTCCGGGAAGATGCCCGCATTCAGCACGACGACGTCCATCGGTCCATCCCGCCTTAGATGCTCATCACCACGTCGGCTTCACACATCGCCTCGGCGAGTGCGGCCGCATCGAGCAACTCGAGTTCCTGCCCGGCGACGGTCGTCTGCGGAACGATGTCGGCGAGTTCGAGCAGTTCGTACTGCGCCGCGTTCTCGGCGGTATCGGCCACCGGCGCTCCCATCATCACCAGCCGGACCCGGTGCCCGAAGATCGTGAGGCCGGCTGCCACCCGCATCGCCTCGGCGTGGTCGCGCCGGCCGAGCAGAAGGATCGATCGCGTGCCGTCGGTCATGGCGGCCATCAGATCGCGACGACCCGCGCGGCGCGGGCAACCAGCGCGCTGTGGTCGGTCTGGCTGCCCAGTTCCACCGGACAGAGTGCATCGCCCATGAACCGCCCCCAGGAGTGCTCGCAGGCGACCGCCGCAGCTGCACCGTCGATCGCGGCCCGCACCTCCTCGTCGCCGAGGAGCTTCACGCCGTCGTTGGTGAAGAAGCAGCCCAGCACCGTCCGCCGGCGGCGGGCGGCGGCCGCCAGGGGCACCAGCAGCTCCGCGGCACGGTCGGTCGACACGACCAGCAGCAGGTCGAGCATCAGGTCCTCGGCCGGCACGCGTAGATCACTCCGCCTGCGAGCACCAGCAGAGCCGCCGAGTTGAACATGGCGAGCGACTCGAGCCAGCGCGCGAATCCCGGCGCCGCCGCCGGCGCGGCGATCTGCGCCGGCTG
The DNA here is from genome assembly GCA_035470905.1 of Casimicrobiaceae bacterium. Classification (GTDB taxonomy): domain Bacteria; phylum Pseudomonadota; class Gammaproteobacteria; order Burkholderiales; family Casimicrobiaceae; genus VBCG01. Next base: position 577 of record DATIQL010000084.1, on the reverse strand, counting down.
CCGGTCCGGATACGTCTGCGACGCGAGCGGCAGGTCCGGATGGTTGGCCCAGTCGGCGTAGCCGTCGATCAGCACGCGTGCCGGGATCCCCGAACCTGCACGCAGCAACGTGAAATACGCGACCGACTCGAACGCGTCGTGCCCGTAGACGACGAAGCTGCGGTCCTGCGGCAGCCCGCCCCGGTGTGAATCGAGCTGGCGCCGCAGCGAGTCGATCGGCAGCGATTGGGCGCCGGGGAGGTGCCCGCCTCGCCACGCGCGTATGCGCTCGCCCCAGTATTCGGCGCCGCTGCGTCCGTCGAGGAGCGGCGGCGCGTCGCCGACATCGAGTTCCTGCGCCAGGTCCGTGCTCAATACGAGGTCGCCGTCGCGCACCGTCGCCTGGTACACCGGATTGCGCACCATCGCCCGCGGCGTGCCCGGCCCCAGCTGCGCCGCGGGCAAGCCGGCGCCCTCGGCGATCGGCGCCTTCAGCACCGACACCCTGGCCTGTCCGCACAGGTAGAGCATTCCCGCGACGAAATCGCGCTCGGTCGGACCGTCGCCGACGACCAGGACGTGTTCCTGCCCCGCCAGA
>DATIQL010000083.1:0-11113 GCA_035470905.1 Casimicrobiaceae bacterium | reverse complement strand
GACGTTCCCGGCGTCACGCTGGTGCGCACGATGCCCGACGACACCGTGCGGGCAATGCGGCTCGACGAGCGATGTGCGGTCGTCGCGCTGACGCACGATCCGAAGCTCGACGATCTTGCGCTCCTCGAAGCGCTGAAGTAGCCGGCGTTCTATGTCGGCGCACTGGGATCGCGCGCCAACAACGCCAAGCGCCGCGAGCGCCTGCGCGAGTTCGACCTCAGCGATGCGCAGATTGCGCGGCTGCACGGGCCGATCGGCCTGTACATCGGGAGCCGTACACCGCCCGAGATCGCGATTTCGATTCTCGCGGAGGTCACGGCGGTGAAGAACGCGGTCGCCCTCGATGCGATCCTGCCGGTCGCGGCGGCCAAGGAGCGCTTCGCAGCCACGCCCGCGTGCAGCAACGCCGACTGAGCGCCCGACGCGATGCATCCCAACGATCCCAGGCTCAGGTCCTTCGTTCCGGTCGACCGGGATTCGCATTTCTCGATCCAGAACCTTCCGTTCGGCGTGTTCACGACGCCTGCGAACTACGCGCCGCGCGCGGGCGTTGCGATCGGCAGCCAGATCCTGGATCTCGCGGCGCTCGAGCAGGCCGGGCTGGTCGAGGTCGTGCCCGGGGAGCGCCTGTTCAACCGGTCGACGCTCAACGCATTCATCGAGCGCGGCCCCGAGGCCTGGGCGAGGGCGCGGGCAGAAATCAGCGATCTGCTGCGTCACGACAACCCGAGGCTGCGCGACGATGCAGCGCTGCGCACGCGGGCACTGGTGCCGGCGGCCGCGGCGCGCATGCTGATGCCGATCGCGGTTTCGGGCTACACGGATTTCTACTCGTCAAAGGAGCATGCGACCAACGTCGGCTCGATGTTCCGCGATCCGAAGCATGCGCTGCTTCCCAACTGGTTGCATGTGCCGATCGCCTACAACGGGCGTGCGAGCTCGGTCGTCGCCAGCGGCACGCCGGTGTTGCGACCGAACGGGCAGATCAAGCGTCCGGACCTCGCGACGCCGGCGTTCGGTCCGTCGGAGAAGCTCGATTTCGAGCTCGAGACTGCGTTCATCGTCGGCGTCGGCAATGCGCTGGGCGAGCCGATCCCGGTCGCGCGCGCACGCGAGCACGTGTTCGGCATGGTGCTGATGAACGACTGGAGCGCGCGGGACATCCAGCAATGGGAGTACATCCCGCTGGGGCCTTTCAACAGCAAGTCCTTCGCGACTTCGATCTCGCCCTGGATCGTCACCATGGAGGCGCTGGAGCCGTTCCGGGTCGCCGGTCCGCCGCAGGACCCGCCGCCGCTGCCCTATCTCGAGACCAGCGGCGCGCAGGCCTACGATGTGCGGCTCGAGGCGAGCCTCGCGCCTGCGGGCAAGCCGGCGACTACGATCTGCAGGACCAATCTCAGGTATCTCTACTGGAGCGTCGCCCAGCAGCTCGCGCATCACACGGTGTCCGGATGCAATGTTCGGGTCGGCGACCTGATGGGTTCGGGCACTATAAGCGGACCCACGCCCGATTCGCTGGGGTCGCTGCTCGAGCTGACCTGGAACGGGACGCGGCCGCTGCAGCTCCAGGATGGCAGCGAGCGCCGGTTCCTCGAGGACGACGACGAGGTGGTCCTGACCGGTTACGCGCAGGCGAAGGGCTACCGCGTGGGTTTCGGCGAGGTGCGCGGTCGCGTCGTCGCCGCACGATCGGCGTAGCGTCGGCGGGCGGCGCCGTCCAGGCACATCGCGCCCGCCTGTGATCGCGAGTTCGACGTGCAGATCGGTGTCGACGCTCCGTAGAGCACGCGTCCGGCCGGTCGAGGTTGTCTTCCGGGCGATCGTTGGAGAACGGCCCGACGGTCATCAGGTGCCGTCCGCCGCGAGCGTGGCCGGCACGTGCGCCGCGCAGATCGCCTCGATCACCGGAACGAGCGTGCGCACCCTGCAGAAACGCCTGCAGAACGTCTGCGTGAAGCTCGGCGTCGAGGGACGCCCGGCAGCGACGATGCGGCTGTTCGCAGCACACCCCCGTCGGGGACCGGCCGAGAGCGCAGCAGCGCCAGGCGGTTCCGGACTCAATGGAAATCGCGCGAGCGTGTGGGCAGTGCACCGAGCAGTGGCGTCAGGTCGGCGAGGCGGCCGGCGAGCACGTGGACGACCGGGCCTTCGCGCTCCACCTTGCCGTAGACGGCGAGCAACCGCGAGCCCAGGAGCTCGCGCCGCTGCCGCTCGCCGAGATCGCGCCACACGATGACGTTGGTCGTGCCCGTTTCGTCCTCGAGGGTCACGAATACGACGCCGCTCGCCGTGTCGGGCCGCTGGCGTCCGATGACGATTCCGGCCGTGCGGACGAGACGCCCGTGCGGCGCGTTGGTGATCTCGTCGGCCGGCGCGAGGCGGCGCTCGCGCAGCTGGCGGCGCAGCAGCGCGAGCGGATGGCGGCGCAGCGTCAATCCGAGACGGCGATAGTCGGCGACGATCTCCTGGCCTTCGGTGGGTGCCGGCAGTCCGGGACGCCTTTCGTCGAATTCGGCCTTCGCGAGCAGCGGCGGCAATCGTTCGATGCCGGCAACGCTCCAGGCGGCTTCATGCCGATGACCGGCGAGCGATGCGAGCGCGTCTGCGCCGGCGAGCGCGGTGAGGTCGCGCCGGTCGAGCTGCGCGCGATGCGCGAGATCGGCAACGCTCGCGAACGGCCGCTCGCACCGGGCCTCGACGATCCGTCTTGCACCGGCTGCGGACAATCCGTCGATCATCCGCAGGCCCAGCCGCAGCGCTGCTCTTGTCTTTTCTTCCTCTCCCCGCCTTGCGGGGAGAGGGCAGGGGTGAGGGGTCGCAACTCCCTCTCCCCGCCTTGCGGGGAGAGGGTGGGGGTGAGGGGTTTCCAGCGTGCAATCCCACTCGCTGACTGCGGCATCCGGCGCGCGCACGTCGACACCGTGCCGGCGTGCATCGGCGACGAGCTGCGCGGGCGCGTAGAAACCCATCGGCTGCGAATTCAGGAGCGCGGCGCAGAACGCCGCCGGCTCATGGTGCTTGAGCCAGGCAGATACGTAGACCAGCAGCGCGAACGACGCGGCATGCGATTCCGGAAAGCCATATTCGCCGAAGCCCAGAATCTGCCGGTAGACCTGTTGCGCGAAAGCCGGCTCGTAGCCGCGCGCACCCATGCCTTCGACCAGGCGCTGCTCGAACTGCTGCAGGCCGCCCTTGCGTTTCCACGCCGCCATCGACCGGCGCAGGCGATCGGCCTCGCCGGGCGTGAAGCCGGCAGCGACAATCGCGAGCTGCATCACCTGTTCCTGGAAGATCGGCACGCCCAGCGTGCGCTCCAGCACGCCCTTGACCGCGTCGCTGGGATAGGTGACGGGCTCCCGTCCCTGCCGTCGCTTGAGGTACGGATGCACCATGCCGCCCTGGATCGGGCCGGGACGGACGATCGCGACCTCGATCACCAGGTCATAGAACGTCCGCGGTCGAAGCCGCGGCAGCATCGACTGCTGGGCGCGCGATTCGATCTGGAACACGCCGATGGTGTCGGCGCGCTGGATCATCGCGTAGACGGCAGGGTCTTCCGCAGGGATGTCCTGCATCCGCATCGGCGTCCCGCGGCGTGACGACACCATGTCGAGCGCGCGGTGGATCGCCGTGAGCATTCCCAGCGCCAGGCAGTCGACCTTGAGCAGGCCGATCGCGTCGAGGTCGTCCTTGTCCCACTGGATGACGGTGCGCTTTTCCATCGCTGCGTTCTCGATCGGGACCATCCGTTCGAGCGAGCCTTGCGCGATGACGAAGCCGCCGACGTGCTGCGACAGGTGGCGGGGGAAGCCGAGCAGCTGGCCGGCGAGCGTGACCACGCGGCGGATGACCGGATGGGCGGGATCGAAGCCGGCTTCCCGGATCCTGTCGGCGTGGATCGCGTGGCCGTCCCACCATGCGAACGCGCCGGCGAGACGGTCGAGCTGCGCGGCATCGAGGCCGAGCGCACGGCCGACGTCGCGCACGGCGCTCTTCGGTCGATAGGTGATGAGCGTCGCGGCGAGCGCGGCGCGGTCGCGGCCGTACTTGTCGAAGACGTATTGCATCACCTCTTCGCGCCGCTGGTGCTCGAAATCGACGTCGATGTCCGGAGGCTCGTTGCGCTCCCGGCTGATGAAGCGCTCGAACAGCGTCGAGCCGCGCGCAGGGTCGACTTCGGTGATGCCCAGGGCGTAGCAGACCGCCGAGTTGGCCGCCGATCCGCGACCCTGGCACAGGATGTCCTGCGACCGCGCGAATGCGACGATGTCGTGGACGGTCAGGAAATACGGCTCGTAGGAGAGTTCGGCGATCAACGCGAGCTCGTGCTCGATCTGTGCGCGTACGCTGGCAGGCACGCCCGAAATCGGCGACGGACCGGGTTCAGGCATGGCGCTCGTGACGGATCCCGGGTAGCGGCTGGCGAGCCCCGTCTCGACGAGCTTGCGCAGCCACGACGTCGCCGTCTCCCCGGGCGGCACGATTTCCTGCGGATACTCGTAGCGCAGTTCGTCGAGGGAAAAGCGACAGCGTTCGGCGATCGCGAGGGTCTCGGCGAGCAGCGCCGGCGGGTAGAGGCCGGCAAGCCGCCCGCGCGAGCGCAGGTGGCGCTCGCCGTTCGGGAAGAGCGCATGGCCGCAATCGATGGCCGGGGTTTTCAGCCGGATGGCGGTCAACGTGTCCTGCAGTGCGCGGCGCGCGCGCACGTGCATGTGCACGTCGCCCGCTGCAACGAGCGGCAGTCCGCTCGCCCGCGACAGCGCATGGAAACGCGCGAGCCTCGCATTGTCGCCGGCCTGTGCGAAGAGCCCGACGCCGATCCAGGCGCGGTCCGCGAACACGTCGCGAACCCACTGCGCGAGCGTTTCCGTTGCGGGATCGATCGCGTCGCTGCGCGGATCGACGGTGGGCAGCCACAGCGCGAGGCAGGAGGATGCGAGCGCCGCGACGTCTTCGCGCGTCAGCCGGTACGTGCCTTTCGCCGAGCTGCGCCGGCCACGCGTGACGAGCTGGGAGAGATCGCCGTAGCTTGCGCGCCCGTGGGCCAGCAGCACCAGCTTCGTGCGATCGGCGAGGGTGAATTCGCTGCCGAGGATCAGAGGAAGGCCGGCATCCTTCGCGGCGATGTGCGCGCGCACCGCACCGGCGAGCGAGCACTCGTCGGTCAGCGCCAGCGCCGCGTAGCGCTGGCCGGCAGCGCGCTCGATGAGCTCCTCGGGGTGCGAGGCTCCGCGCAGGAACGAGTAGTTCGACAGGCAGTGCAGCTCGGCACAGGCGGGGAGCAGGTCGGGGGCGGACATGCCGTGCGGAGAGGGATCGGAGGCGGGAAGATCGACATGAATACCGTATAAATATACGGTATATGCGCGATCCGCGCCAGCGCGGCCGCAAACCGCACGACCTGCAGCAGGTCATCTGTTCTGCGATGCGGCAGGCGGGCCGACGCATCGCCTTCGCGTCGCCCCCTCGATCAACCGGTGCCGATTTCGCCGGCCGAAAGGGAAAACGCGTGATCGTAGACGCCCGATGCGTGATCCGCCATCGACGCGCCCCGGGCCGCAAAGTGTTCCTGCTGGAGCTCGTTGTCCGCGAGCGCAGCGACGGCGTCCGGCGCGTAACCGGTCACCAGCACAGCGTAGTGAAGGTCCGCATCCCTGCCGCGAATCTCCTGCTCCCGCGTCATCGGCGCCGGGACCGAGGCGCCGACGAGGTGGGCGCTTACGATGCCGGGTCGGCCGACGAGTGCGGGCAGTATCTCGTGTGTGAGCCACGCGCGCAGGATGGAGCCGCGGTCTCCGTCGACCGCGAACCTGATCACCAGCGCAGTCCCGCCCATTCCGGATCCAACGCCCGTGATGACGTCGCAGAGCGCGCGGCGCATTCCGATGTAGCTTCGCATCATCTTCGCGGTCCAGGGCGTGGGGTTGTCGAGGCGATCGAGGTAGGGCCGCGACACCAGCACGGCGAGACTCTGCACCTCGTACATCACGAAATAGCGCGGCGCCCCGGTCCGCGCGATCCAGCGGCTTCCACGAAGAAATCCCGGGATCGCGAGCCGTTCCGGGACGTGCTCGTGGGTGTGCCAGTGGTCGTGCTCGATGATCGCATCGTCGGCGATGTCGAACAGCAGGAGCATTGCCCCAGTTCCGGTTGGCAGCATCGCAGGATCTCCCTGACAAGCGCCGTGGACGCCGCGGCTCACCCGGCCGATCGGACGCGCAGCAGCGACAGAATGCCACAGGCACGTCGAACCCGGCACATCGGCGGGCTCTAGTCCGCGGCGGCCTGGCTCCGTGCCGCGCGGAAGACAGTACGCATGCGTGATACATGCTCGTCGAGGATCGCCTCGGCGCGATCGACATCGCCTTTCGCGAAGGCCGCAATGATGGCCCGGTGCTCAGCCATCGACCGCTTTCGCGCGGCGGTTGAGTCGGTCAGGTTGTAGGTGAGAAGCGCGCCGATACGTCCCGAAATCAGCTTGTAGGCCTCGATCAAATGTCCATTGGCACTGTTGTCCGCGATCGCCTGATGGAATGCGGCGTCCGCCAGCGCTATCGAAATGTCGTCCCCGGCGCTCGTCGCACGTTCCATTGCGTCGCTCGCCGTCCGCATTTGCCGCAGCGCATCCTCGTGTCGGCGGGCAAAGCAGAGGCGAAGCGCCGCAACTTCCGCGATCCGTCGAAACTCGCACAGCTCGCCGACCGCCTCCTCAGACGGCATGAAGACGAAGCTTCCCGACTGCGGCTGGATGTCGATCATGCCCTGCTGTTGCAGCGCATTCAGCGCCTCGCGCACCGGAGTTCGGCTGACGCCGAGTGCCGCCGCGAGCTTCAGTTCCGACAGCGCCCCGCCGAGCGGGAGCCTTCCCTCGACGATCGCCTGGCGAATCTGTTCGGTTGCCCAGGCCGTAAGCGATGCGGAAGCGTCGCGCGGCAGCGAACGCATGCTGTCCACGCCACGCCTCGCCAGTGCATTCTTCAGTGCTTCAATGGAAACTCCACCCATCCTACCCCCGCGTCGACCGCTGGTGAGCAACAAGGTCTTGCGCTGCACGTCTTCGTCCCGAGTCGCGCTACAACCGGTGTCCGAGGGCGGCAGCGTCGTGGATCGCTTCGAGCGCCGTCCGGGGCTGCGCGCAATCGCCGAGCAGGTACACCGGCGGCGCATCGCCGCGCCCATAGAGCTCGTCTGCCACGCCGGTCACTGGCAGCAGGGTGCGGGTGGGGACGACGATATCGATGTCACCGCACTCCCATCGGCGCTCGCCGTTGTACAACGCGGCAGCGCGCCTGCCGACCGCCTCGACGGTCGTGCCGAGGTGGACCGCGACGTTGGTCCGCTCGCGCAGCGCAGCCTCCTGGAAGCGACGCGACCGGCTTGCGATGTCGAAGGCCACCTCCCGGGAGACTTCGACCAGCACGACGTCGACGTTCCTGTCGGCCAGCACCCGCGCGACGCCCACGCCGCGGATGCCGGCACCGAGCACCAGCGCGCGCCCGATGCCGCCGACAGGCCGACGCAGGATTTCATAGGGATCGACCACCGGGCTCTCCTCGATGCCGGCAATCCGCGGAAGGCCGGGAGCGGAACCGGTCGCTACGACGATCAGGTCGGGTCGCTCGGCGAGCGCCATCGCAGCGGTGGCCTCCACACCAAGCTCGAGGCGTACTCCGGCGCGCTGCGCTTCGCCGACGAGCCACGGCAGGTGCCCCGCGAGCTCTTCGCGCCCCGGCACCAGGCGGCTCAGCAGCAACTGTCCACCGGGCGCGGCGTCGCGCTCGAATACGGTGACCCGGTGGCCGCGTAGCGACAGCACCCGAGCGACCTCGAGACCCGCGGGACCGGCGCCGATGACGATCACGCGTTTGCCGGCCATCGACGGGCGGATCGCATGTTCGCGTTCGCGCCCGGACGCGGTGTTGACGAGGCAGACGATCGGCGCTCCGCGTGCGTGCATGTCGCTGCAGCCCTGATTGCAGGCGATGCAGGTGCAGATCTCGGCGAGCCGGCCATCGCGCGCCTTTGCCGGGAACTCGGGGTCGGCGTGCAGCGCGCGACCCAGCGTCACGAAGTCGGAGGTGCCCGACTCGATCAGGTGCTCAGCGACGCTTGGGTCGGTGATGCGCCCGGCAACGCTGATCGGCACGTCGACGCGCTTGCGCACTTCGCTGGCGAGTGGCGCGAGCACGCCCTGCGGCATTTCCATCGGCTGGGTGATCCACCAGTTCGTCTCGTACATCCCCGCCGAGACGTCGATCAGGTCGACGCCGGCGGCAACGAGGTGCGGAGCGATGGTGCACACGTCGGCGAGCGTCAATCCGTTTGCCTGGTGCTCGTCGCCGCTGATGCGGAAGACCACCGGCATGTCGTCGCCCACGATGCGCCGGACGGCCGCAATGACCTCGAGCGGGAATCTCATGCGGCCGGCGAGATCGCCGCCGTATTCATCGTCACGCTTGTTGCAATACGGGGAGAGGAACTGGCTCAGCAGATATCCGTGCGCGCCGTGGATGCCGATGAAGTCGCACCCGGCCTCGGCGGCCCGCCGCGCTGCGTCGCCGAAGCGCTCGACGATTTCCGCGATCGAGTCGCGGTCGAGCGGGCGCGGCGACCACCCGCCCGCGCCCGCATAGGGCACCGCCGACGGGGCGCGCGACTCGAGGCCGCTTACCTCGGGATGCACGACCCGCCCCCCGTAATTGAGTTCGGGCCCGACGCGTCCGCCATGACGATGGACCGCCGCGACGAGGCGCGCGAGCTGCGGAACGAGGTCGTCGTCGTGCAGGCCCATCTGGAATTCGCGGCCCTTGCCGCGAGGGTCGACATAGGTCGCCTCCGTGTACATCATCCCGACACCGCCGCGCGCCCGCGCCTCGAGGTAGTCGATGTAGCGCTGCGTGACCCGGCCGTCCGCGGTGCAGTAATTCCGCTCCATCGGCGACCCGATGATCCGGTTCTTCACTTCCATCCCGCCGATCCGGCCGGGCTGGAAAAGCCTGGGGAACCTCATTTTGCCTGCTCCCGGCGGCAGACCGTCCATGAGCCCGGGAGGGTCGGAGGCGGTCGGCAGACGCCCGACGCACGTGGGGGGCGCGGGCGGGAGCGCGAAGCGGACCTGCGCGCGCGGCCAGTCAGCGGCATCATTCCGGACTGCCTCCCCTTGTTCTGTCTGGTACTTCTGTCTGGTACTTCAGCAGGTCCATTCCGTGCGGCGTTCCGCCAGAATGTTCATAGAATACCTCCGTTCCACGATCTCGGGTACCATTGCTCTGGTACTTCAGCCGTGCCGAAGGGGGATAGCGCATTCGCCTTTCCGATTTGCCCATCGAACATCACCAGGAGGAACCTCATGCACGCCAAGTTCACCCGTCGTTCATTGCTCGCCGCGGGCGCCTCGATGATCGCGCTCGGCGCATTGCCCTCGGCCCACGCGCAGGCGAAGACCAAGCTGCGGTTCAGCTGCGCTTTCAACGAACAGGACCTGCGCGCCAGCGCCTACAAGGCATTCGCGGCAGCGATCAAGGACCAGTTCGATGTCGAGCCGTACTGGAGCAACAGCCTGTACAAGCAGGGCACCGAGCTCGTCGCCATGGAGCGAGGCAACCTCGAACTGTGCAACCTCGCGCCCGCGGATATCTCGAATCAGATTCCCGCCTGGTCGCTGATGACCTCGGCGTATCTGTTCCGTGACGCCGATCACCTGAGGAAGACGTTCAAGAGCGACGTCGGCCGTGAGTTCATCAAGATGGCGAGGGACAAGCTCGGCGTCCAGATCATCACTCCCGTCTATTTCGGGTCGCGCCAGGTCAATCTGAAACCGGATCGGGTCATCAAGACGCCTGCGGACATGGCGGGCCTGAAGCTACGCATGCCTCCTGGCGAATACTGGCAGTTTCTCGGCGAGGCGATCGGCGCCAATCCGACGCCTGTCGCGTTCACCGAGGTGTACACGGCACTGCAGACCGGCGCGATCGATGGCCAGGACAACCCGCTCGTCACCAGCCGGCAGATGAAGTTCTACGAGGTGACGTCCCAGTTCGTCCTCACCAGCCACGTCATCGGATACGACGTGATGGCGATCACGACGAAGATCTGGGACGCGATGACGCCCGCGCAGCAAGCCGGGTTCCAGGCAGCGGCGGACAAGGCGATGGACGAGAACACGGCCAAGTTCAACGCGCAGGAAAAGGAAACCATCGAATTCTTCAAATCCGATGGCAAGAAGGTCTACACGCCGGACCTGAACGCATTCAGGACCTACGCCCAGAAGAAGTATCTCGCCAAATACGGCGCGGAATGGCCGAAAGGCGCGCTCGAGCGCATCAACGCGCTGTAGCCTGACCGCCTGCGGCGCGCTTCGGTCCCGGGTTCCCGCCAGTCGCCGCCGGGCGTTCCGACGCCCGGCGGCTCGGGACTTGGGCGCGAGCCGCCGACTTCCATCGTAGAGTAGGTTGTGCTTTCGAGGTCCGGATGACGACGACAAGGCGAACCGCGTTCGGTGAATGGCTGCACCGGCGGGCGGAGAACGTCGCGGTTGCGCTGATCGCGACGATGTTCATCTGTTTCCTGCTCCAGATCGCGTTCCGCTATCTCCTGAACCGACCGTTGGGCTGGACCGAGGAAGTCACGGTCCTGTGCTGGCTCTGGGTCGTGCTGTGGTGCGCGGCGTTCGTCGTACCCGACAACGAGGAGATCCGCTTCGACCTCGTCTACGACGCGGTCCCCAAGCGCGTTCGGCGGATCTTCACCGTCATCAGCAGCACCGCGTTGGTGCTTCTGCTCGCGATTTCGCTCCCTGCGACCTGGCGCTACGTGATCTTCATGAAGCGCGAGCATTCGGCCTATCTGCAGATGCGGTTCGACTTCCTGTATTCGATCTATCTGATCTTCGCGGTTGCCTGCATCGTGAAGCACGCCCGGCTGGCGTGGAACGCCATCCGGGGCGGGAGGTAATCCAGGATGAAGTTGCGGGAACGGAGTGCCGCGTCATGATGCCCAGCGCCTTCACGCTGTGCATCATCGTTCTGGTTGCCCTCGCGACTCTGGGTTTGCCGATCGGCCTGTCGATGATCGGCGCCTCCATCTTCTACCTGCTCTTCGCCGGCCTCGA
>DATIQL010000082.1:0-2135 GCA_035470905.1 Casimicrobiaceae bacterium | reverse complement strand
TTGCCACGCGACCCATTCGATTCGTACCAGGCCGTCGCCGTGCTCGCCCGAGAATGCGCCCTTGTATTCGCGGACCATCGCGGCGGCCTCCTCGGCGATCGCACGCATCTTCGCCGCGCCGTCGCGCCGCATGTCCAGGATCGGTCGGACGTGCAGCGTTCCTACCTAGGCGTGCGCATACCAGGTCCCGCGGGTCCCGTGATGCGCGAAGATCCCGGTCAGCCGGTCCACGTAGGACGCGAGATGCTCGAGAGGCACCGCGCAGTCCTCGATGAACGAGACCGGCTTGCCGTCGCCGCGCATGCTCATCATGATGTTGAGGCCGGCCTTGCGCACCTCCCAGAGCGCCCTTTGCGCCGCGGCGTCGCGCATTGCGACCACCCGTCCCGGCAGGCCCAGATCGCCCATCAGCGCCTCGAGGTCGTCGAGTTTGCGGGCGGGTTCCGCGGCCTCGTCGCCGATGAACTCGACCAGCAGGATTGCCGCGGGCTCGCCGATCAGCGCGCGCGCGATCACCGGCTTGAACGCGGGATTGGCGAGCGCGAGATCGATCATCGTGCGGTCGACGAGCTCGACCGCCGAGGGTCCAAGGCCCACGAGGTGGCGCGTCGAATCCATCGCCTGATGCAGCGAATCGAAATTGACGACGCCGAGCGAGCGGTGTGCGGGGAGCGGGGCGACGGCGAGCGTCAGCGCGCGCGTCCACGCCAGCGTGCCTTCGCTGCCGACCAGCAGCTGCGCGAAATTGACGCTCGCATCGTCGGTGTAGGGGCGCACGCTCTGAGGGTTGAAGACGTCGGCGTTGTAGCCGCCGACCCGGCGCAGCACCCTGGGCACGACCCGCCCGATTTCCTCGCGCTCGCGGCTGCCGATCTCGCGCAGGCCGGCGAGGAGGTCGCGCACCCGCGATGGCGCGTCCTGCATCCGCGACTCGGCGGCGAAGCCCGCCTCGGTGCCGTCGGCGAGCCTCGCGTCGATCGCGACGACGTTGTGGACCATGTTGCCGTAGGCGAGCGAGCGCGAGCCGCAGGAGTTGTTGCCCGCCATGCCGCCCAGCGTGCATTGCGCCGACGTGCTGACGTCGACCGGGAACCAGAGGCCGTGCGGACGCAGCCATGCATTGAGGGCGTCGAGCACGATCCCGGGCTCGACGGTGACCGTTCCCGCCTCGGGGTCGAAGCCGACGACGTGGTCGAGGTGCTTGCTGTGGTCGATCACCAGCGCCGCACCGACGGTCTGCCCGCATTGCGAGCTTCCGGCCCCGCGCGCGAGCACCGGCACGCCGATGTCGCGGCATACGTCGAAAGCGGCGCGCACGTCGTCGTCGCAGGCCGGGACGAGGACGCCCACCGGTTCCACCTGGTAGATCGAGGCATCGGTCGCATAGCGCATGCGGGCTGCGGCATCGACGAGAACGGCGCCGCGCACGGCTGCGCGCAACCGGCGCGCGAGAATGTCGTCCGCGCCTTGCCGATGGAACACCAGCGGCTGCGCGCATTGGGATGCCATGCTCGGGATTTCCCTCCGGATCGCCTGCCGGATCCGGGCGACGGATCGGCGGCACGCGGCATTATAGGGTGCGGATCGGACACCCCCGGTGCCGCTTTTCCACGCACGACCCTTGTGAATGCGCGGGCACGTTGTGTAGTATGGCCGCACAAGACGCCGCTTCGCCCCGTCGCAGTGCGCGCGGGCGCCTCAAGGCGCGAGTGCCTACACCTCTGGAGGAATCTCGATGGAACACTCGATCGCCCGTACGGCGCGCGTTCGCGCCATCCTGCCGTTCGTCACGGCATTGTGTCTCGGCATTGCCGCGTTGCCCGCCTGGGCGCAGCTCGAAATCAAGCTCGGCCACGTCGGCCATCCCGGCTCGCTGTTCGACAAGAGCGCCGAGGAATTCGCGAAGCGCGCCAACGCCGCCCTCAAGGGCAAGGCCAAGGTCGTCGTCTACGGCTCGAGCCAGCTCGGCGGCGACAAGCAGATGCTGCAGAAGCTCAAGCTCGGCACGCTCGACATGGCGCTGCCGTCGACGGTGATGAGCTCGGAAGTCGACCTGCTCGGCTTCTTCGAGATGCCCTACATCGTCAAGGACCGCGCGCACATGCACCGGATCGAGAAGGAGATCTTCTGGCCGT
>DATIQL010000081.1:0-2271 GCA_035470905.1 Casimicrobiaceae bacterium | reverse complement strand
GACCCACGCCCAGCCCGGATTGCCCGTTCCGGCCAGGAGCATCGCGCCGAGCAGCAGGAGGAATTCGACCACCAGGCTGCCGCGCCCGTCGAGAATGTGCACAAACCGCGGCATGCGTCCGAGCAGCGGGTGGCCGCTTTCAAGAACCGCCTTGTGCAGGGCGAAATTCCCCACTCCGAGCAGGAAGGTGAGCAGCAGCGCCGTCATCGGTTCCTATCTGGGAATTGCCGGGGCGATTGCCAGTCGGCGCTTCGCCGGTCGTTGTCGGCGGTTCGTCGGGAACGAGAATCCTTTGTCGGAACAGGCGGTTGGCTTATCGATGAGCGCGCGATTACAGCCGTAACCGGGTCTATTTCTTCTCCTGCGCCACGGTTCGCCCCCAGTCCCGACGGACCGTGGTGCATCCACACGAGGAGATACCCGATGAAGACCCGCCCTTTCGCCCTCGCCGCCCTGGCCGCCGCGATCGTTTCAGCGAACGCCGTCCCCGCCATCGCTGCGCCCCGCAGCGTCACGGTCCAATACGCCGACCTCGATCTTTCGACGCCGCAGGGTCAGGCGAAGCTGGACCAGCGTGTCGACCGTGCGGCGAAGGGAGTCTGCACGACTTACCAGGTGATGACCGGAAGCCTCCGCACCGCAAATGTTGACGAGAAGTGCTATCAAGAAGCGCTGGCGAACCTGAAGGCTCAGCTGGCCACGCTCACCGGGCCCAAGCAGCAAGGCTAAGCGCTGCGTTCCGGGAAAAGGGCTCCGCGAAGCGTTCGCGGGGCCCTTGCTGTATCAGCGGCCCGCCATCGACTTGACCTTGCGCAGGTACGTGCGGCCGATCCGCAGCGCTTCGCCGTTTTCGAGCTCGGCCGACCAGACGCCGAGCCCTTCGTGCCTCAGGCCCTTAATCTCCCCGCGCCGCAGGATCGTCGAGCGGTGGATGCGGATGAACTGCTCGGGATCGAGCTTGGCTTCGAGCCCGGCGATCGTTTGCAGCAGCAGGTAGCTGCGCGTCTCGCCGTCACCCTGGCCGACGTAGAGCCGCACGTAGTCGCGCTCGGCGTCGATCCGTTCGATCTGGCTGACATCGATGCGCAGCAACTCGTGGCGATGCGGCACCCAGAATTCGCGCAGCCAGCGGCCGTGCTCGCGGCGGTCGCCACGCCGCGCCAGCACCCGGCCGACCGCGCGTTCGAGCCGCTCGCGCGCGACGGGCTTGAGGACGTAGTCGATCGCGTCGAGATCGAACGCCTCGACCGCGAAATCCTCGTGCGCGGTGACAAAGATCACCGCCGGCGGTTCCGCCCGGCGGCCGAGTTCCTTGGCGACCGCCAGCCCGTCCATGCCCGGCATCGTCATGTCGAGCAGGACGAGGTTGGGCTCGAGCTTCGCCGCCAACCGCAGCGCGGCTTCGCCGTCGCTGGCGGTGCCGATCACCGAAAGCCCGTCGATCTCCGCGCACAGGACTTGCATCCGCTCGATCGCCAGCGGCTCGTCGTCGACGATCAGCGTGCCCAGGGGACCGCTCGTTTCCTCGCTCATGCCGCGTGCCTCGCCTCGCCGATCAACGGAATGCGGATCTCGGTCGCGTAGCCGGTCGAGGTCGGCCCCGAGACGACGCTTGCCTCGTCGCCGAAGCGCGCGGCGAGGCGATCGTGGACATTGCCGAGGCCGATCCCGAAGCCATCGCGCGGGCGAGCAGTCTCGCGCACCGCGCCGGCGCCGTCGTCGGATACGGTCACCACCAGGCGGCCGTATTCCTCGCGCGCCGATAGCGTGATCGTGACCTTGCGCGATGCGGGCGCGACCGCGTGCTTGACCGAATTTTCGACCAGCGGTTGAAGCAGCAGGCCCGGCACAAGCGCGCCCGCGAGCGCATCGGGCAGGTCGTATTCGGCCTTGAGGCGATCGGGGAAGCGCACGGTCTCGATATCGAGATAGAGCTTCTGCAGCGCGAACTCTTCGCGCAGCGGCACGTCCGATGTGGGATCGTCGGCCAGGCTGCGGCGATAGAACGTGGAGATCGTCTGGATCATCCGCTCGGCCGCGGCAGTCTTGTCGGTCAGCACGAGCGCCGAGAGCGAATTGAGGGTGTTGAACAGGAAGTGAGGATTGACCTGGTAGCGCAGTGACCGCAGCTCGGCCGCCTTCGCCGCGCGGCGGAACGCGCCTTCGCGCCGTTCGGCCGCACGCGCCTTCTCCCCCGCCAGCAAGGCGAGGTACAGCGCGCACCAGGCAAGCGACATGAAATAGCGCCCGAAGGCGATCTCGATGATGCTT
>DATIQL010000080.1:0-11544 GCA_035470905.1 Casimicrobiaceae bacterium | reverse complement strand
CAGGCAGCGGCCGCGGTGACAACGCGATCTGTTCCAGCGTCCCGTCGCCGAAATCCGCCGAAAAGAGCCGGGGCAGCGACAGCAGCGACGCCAGCAGCGCCGCGGTCCACAACACGCCGGGACCGAGGGTTGCCAGAACCTCGCGCGATGGCGAGCTCGCCAGCGGGAACAGCGACACGACGATCACATAGAACATCAGCTGGACGCCAAGTTCCGCCTTGGAGCGCAGCGCGATGCGCAGGTCCCGCGCGAGCGCCCATCCGAACGCAGCCGAGACCGACGAGGCATCCGTCCCTGCGATGGTCGTGGCGGCAGTCGGCATGCCGCTCATCGCCTGGGCGTGGCGGCGAGCTCGAGCGCCCGCAGACGCGCGGCAGGGACCGGCAACGGCTGGTGCGAGGCGGCGACGACCAGGCCGCCGCCGTCCAGCTGGGTCGCAAGCAGCCCCTGGAGCAGGCTGACGCCGTCGCTGTCCAGTGCGGTCAGCGGCTCGTCGAGCACCCACAGCCGGCGCCGCGACAAGGCGAGCCGGGCGAGTCCGATGCGGCGCCGCTGGCCCTGGGACAGCGCCCGGGCGGCAACGCGCCCGCGCCGTCCAAGGGCGACGCCGTCGAGCGCCCGATCGATCGCCTGCCGGTCGGCGTGCCCGTTCTCGAGGGTCGTCCATGCCGCGAGGTTTTCGAACGCGGTGAGCTCGTCCTTCAGCGCAGGCAGGTGACCGTTGAAGGCGACGACGTCGCGCAACCGGGCGTCGAACGGCTGCACGGGGGCGCCATCCCAGCGGATCTCGCCTTCGAAGGGGGCGGCAAGTCCAGCGAGCATGCGCAGGAGCGTCGTCTTCCCGCTGCCGTTGGGTCCGGAGACGACCAGGGCCTCGCCCGCGCCGAGCGAGAATTCGAGACCCTGGAACAGCGTCGCGAATCCGCGTCGGGCCGCAAGCGACCGGGCTTCGAGCATGGGTGTCGACGCGGGCATCGAGGGGGTGCGGATCCGGTCGGCCGCCGCTAGCGCACGACCTCGCCGATGACGATGGACACGCCGTGCGTCCCCGGCCTGACCGGGGCGCTGACGCCGCGCAGGTCGCCCGGCGAAGGTGTGGCCAGGCCCGATTTGGAGATCCGGGCCTCGACGACCACCTGCCCTGCAGTCGACAGGCGCGCGGAAGCCGCCATGGCCATCGAATCGTCGAGGGTGAATTCGCGCGGCAATGAATCGGCGCTCGCCTTGATCGCGGCCAGCGGCATCCTGGGTCCGTCGACGGCGCGCGCGAAGATATACAGGGTGTCGCCCGGCGCGACGCGACCTGCGAGCGCGGGATCGATGCTCACGCGCCCGGTGATCGCGCCCGCCGCGACGTCCGCCTGCGGGGTCGGAGCGGCCGCTCCCGCCGCTCCCGCCGCGGACGGGGCGCCCCCGGCCTGCGCCGCCTTCGCCTGCGCGATCACCTGATCGATTTCCTTCGCCTGCTCGCTGCCCGGAGGGAACTGCGGCTTCAGCTTCTCCAGGGACTCGATGGCGCTCGCATAGTCATTGCGTTCCAGCGCGGCGGAGGCCGCGAGCGAAAGCGCCTTGGAATTGTTCGCGTCGATGGCCAGTGCGCGCTGGATCAGCCGCGTGGGCTCGCCCGCGAGCGACTGCCCGTTGGCCATCCCCAGCGCGTCGGCCCATTCGGCAAGCAGAGTCGCGTTTGCGGGCGAGCGCGCCGCGGCTTCGCGAAACGCGTCGGCCGATTCGCGAAAGCGTCCCATTGCGCTGTACGAGCGCCCGAGGAGCTTCCAGCCGGTCGCGTCCTCCGGATGCTCCTTCATGTGCGCGGCGAGCTTCTCGACCATCGCCGTGACCTGGGACTCCGACATCGGGCCCTGCGGCGGCGCCGACGACGCGCGCATCGCCTCGGGGTCCCCGAACATCGCGTAGAGGACGATCGCCGTTGCGGGGAGGGCGAAGACCAGGGCGAGCGCCCAGACGAAGCGTGCGCGCGACGGCGCGGCAGCTGTGGCTTTCGCAGCCTGCGCGGGTGCCTGCTCGAGCTCGGCGGACAGCCGCGTGGCGAGCTCGTCGATCGCCGCGTCGCGCTCCTCGGCGCTGATCGCCCCTGCCGCGTACTCGTCCTCGAGCTGGCGCTTCTGGTCGCGGTACACCGACGTCGCCGCACTCGCCTCGCCACCGCTGCGATCGCCGGCGCTCCCGCGCAGCAGCGGCCACACGATGGCGGCAAGCACTGCTGCGACGAGCAACAGGGCGACGATCCAGAACAGCGGGACGATGGGCATGAAGGGGGAAGGGCTTCCCGGCAGGACCGGTTGCGCCCGCGCATTATAGCGGCGGCGGCCGACGGTCGCCGCGCCGTCCCCGCATCGGGGTCGCGGCGACGGTCCGGGCCGCGGCGTTATGATTCGCCCTCGCAATGCCAACCGATACCGGAGCGCCTGTCATGGCCGACCAGGAAACCAATATCCGCGACGATGCGCTCGCATACCATCGCCGCCTTCCTGCGGGCAAGATCGCCCTGCTGCCGACCAAGCAGCTCACCAACCAGCGCGACCTGGCGCTTGCGTATTCGCCCGGCGTGGCCGCCGCCTGCGAGGAAATCGTCCGCGATCCGCGCGAGGTGTCGACGCTGACCGCGCGCGGCAACCTCGTCGGCGTCGTCACCAACGGGACCGCCGTGCTGGGGTTGGGCCCGATCGGCCCGCTCGCCGCGAAGCCGGTGATGGAGGGCAAGGCGGTCCTGTTCAAGAAATTCGCCGGTCTCGACTGCTTCGACATCGAGCTGGCCGAGCGCGACCCCGACAAGCTGGTGGACATGATCTGCGCGCTGGAGCCTACGTTCGGCGGCATCAACCTCGAGGACATCAAGGCGCCGGAGTGCTTCTACATCGAGCGCAAGTGCCGCGAGCGGATGAAGATCCCGGTCTTCCATGACGACCAGCACGGCACTGCGATCATCGTCGGCGCCGCGGTGCTGAACGGACTGCGCGTCGTCGGCAAGGCCTTCGCGGACGTGAAGCTGGTGTGCTCGGGTGCGGGCGCTGCGGCGCTGGCGTGTCTGGACCTGCTGGTCGAGCTCGGCCTGCGCCGCGAGAACATCTTCGTGTCGGACATCAAGGGCGTCGTATTTCAGGGACGCACCGAGGAAATGGACGACAACAAGGCGCGCTACGCCCAGCCGACCGCCGCGCGCACGCTTGCCGAGATCCTTGCCGGCGCCGACGTCTTCCTCGGCCTTTCGGCAGGAAAGGTGCTGAAGCCCGAATGGCTGCCGATGATGGCTGAGAGGCCGCTGATCCTGGCCCTCGCCAATCCCGAGCCCGAGATCATGCCCGACGTCGCGAAGGCCGCGCGGCCCGACGCCATCATCGCGACCGGTCGATCGGATTTCCCGAACCAGGTCAACAACGTGCTGTGCTTTCCGTTCATCTTCCGCGGCGCGCTCGATGTCGGCTCGACGACCATCAACGAAGCAATGAAGCTCGCCGCGGTGCGGGCGCTCGCCGATCTCGCGACGGTCGAGCAATCCGACATCGTCGCGACCGCCTACAACCTGCACGAGAACCTGCGTTTCGGTCCCGACTACCTGATTCCCAGGCCCTTCGATCCGCGGCTGATCGTGATGATCGCGCCGGCCGTGGCCAAGGCCGCGATGGACTCCGGGGTGGCGACGCGACCGATCGAGGATTTCGACGCCTACCGCGCCAGGCTCACGAGCTTCGTCTACCACTCGGGCCTGCTGATGAAGCCGATCTTCACGCTTGCCAAGCAGGCGCCCAAGCGGATCGTCTACGCTGAGGGCGAGGACGAGCGGGTGCTGCGCGCCGTCCAGGTCGTCGTCGACGAAGGCCTGGCGCAGCCGATCCTGGTCGGCCGGCCCGCCGTGCTCGCGCGCCGCATCGAGCGATTCGGACTGCGCCTCAAACCCGACGTCGATTTCCAGACCATCAACCCGGACTCCGATCCACGCTACCGCAGCTACTGGACCGAATACTTCAGGCTCACCCAGCGCAAGGGCGTGTCGCAGCAGTACGCGCAGATCGAGATGCGCCGCCGCCTGACGCTGATCGGCGCGATGATGATCCACCAGGGCGACGCCGACGGCATGCTGTGCGGCACCTTCGGCACCCATGCGCTGCACCGTCGCTACATCGACCAGGTGATCGGCCTGCGCAAGGGCGTGAAGACCTACGCCGCGATGAATGCCGTGCTGATGCCCGGACGGACCGTGTTCATCGCCGACACCTACGTCAACCCCGATCCCACCGCCGAGCAGCTCGCCGAGATTGCGATCCTCTGCGCCGCCGAGATCCGCCGCTTCGGCATCACGCCCAAGGCCGCCCTGCTGTCGCACTCGTCCTTCGGCACCAGCGATCACCCATCGGCGACGAAGATGCGCGACGCGCTGGCCCTGATCAACGAGCGGGCGCCCGACCTCGAGATCGACGGCGAGATGCACGGCGATGCCGCATTGAACGAATCGGTGCGCCAGGCGGTGTTCCCGAACTCCCGCCTGACGGGGGAAGCGAACCTGCTGATCATGCCCACGCTCGATGCCGCGAACATCTCGTTCAATCTGCTGAAAGTGGCCTCCGGCGCGGGCGTGACGCTTGGCCCGATGCTGCTGGGCGTGGCCAAGCCCGTGCACATCCTGACCCCGTCGGCGACCGTGCGCCGGATCGTCAACATGACGGCGCTGACGGTGGTCGACTGCACGATCGACCGGCAGGCGTAATCCCGGCGTAACAATCGCGATCTTTCGCCCTAGAAGCGGGGCGCCGCTGCTATACTCCGGCGCCCCCGGAACCTCGACGGCCTGATCCAGGCTGGCCGATCGGTCATGGGGTCCTCCCATGATCCAGCGCGCCCATCGCTTTTTCGAGCGTCTCGGCCCGGGCCTCATCACCGGCGCCGCCGACGACGATCCGAGCGGCATTGCGACCTATTCGCAGGCCGGGGCCCAGTTCGGCCTCGGCATGGTCTGGAGCGTGCTGCTGACGACGCCGCTGATGGTCGGCATCCAGGTCGTCAGCGCCCGCATCGGTCGCGTCACCGGCCACGGGATCGCCCGCAACATCCGCGATCATTATTCACGGCCGCTGCTCGCCTTCGTCGTGTCGCTGCTGCTCATCGCCAACACCCTGAACATCGCCGCCGACATCGGGGCGATGGGCGAAGCGCTGCAACTCGTCGTCGGCGGACCGAAGCACGGCCATGCGCTGATGTTTGGGGTGCTCGTCGTGCTGATGCAGCTCTTCATCCCCTACCGCAGACTCGCTCCGCTGCTCAAGTGGCTGACGCTGTTCCTGTTCGCCTACGTCGCGGTACTGTTCACTGTGCGCATCCCCTGGGGACAGCTCGCTGCGGCGACGCTCGTCCCCCCGGTCAAGCTGACGCGCGAATACCTGATGCTGCTCGTCGGTGTCCTCGGCACCACGATCAGCCCCTACCTGTTCTTCTGGCAGGCGTCGCAGGAGGTCGAGGAGCAGCGGATGGTCGAAGGCGAGATGCCGCTGCGCCAGGCGCTGGAGGGGGCTCGCGAGCACCTGCAGCGCATCAAGTTCGATACCTGGCTGGGCATGGCGTTCTCGAACGCGATCGCGTTCGCGATCATGCTGACAACGGCGGTGACGCTGCACGATGCCGGGATCACCAACATCGAGACGTCGGCCCAGGCGGCGCAGGCCCTGCGTCCGCTCGCCGGCGATCTCGCCTTCATGCTGTTCGCCGCCGGCATCATCGGCACCGGCCTGCTCGCGGTCCCGGTGCTCGCGGGATCGGCCGCCTACGCCGTGGCCGAGGCGATGGAATGGCCGATCGGCCACGGCCTGCAGCCGATGGAAGCCAAGGGCTTCTACGGCATCATCATCTTCGCGACCCTCATCGGCGCCGGCATCGACTTCACCTCGGTCGATCCGATCAAGGCGCTGATCTGGTCGGCGGTGCTGAACGGCATCGTCGCGGTCCCGATCATGATCGTGATGATGCGCATGGCGGTGCGACCCGAGATCATGGGCGCGTTCGTCATCAAGCGGTGCCTGTGGCGCCTCGGCTGGTTCGCGACCGCGCTGATGGCGGTCACGGTCGTGGCGATGGTCGCGTCGTTCCTGGTCTAGGTCTCGCGCGGCCGGGCAGGGATCCCGTCGGCCGTCGCCCGCAACCTGCTCCGGGGCCGGATCGGACATTCGCGGTAAAATCCGTCCCGCTTGCCTTGCTTCGCCACCGGAGGGGTGGATGAGCGGTTTAAGTCGCACGCCTGGAAAGCGTGTTTAGGGTAATACCCTAACGCGGGTTCGAATCCCGCCCCCTCCGCCAGTCCCGCTTGCAGCAGCGTCCGGCAACGCCTGATTCCTTCGCCCGCGGCCGGCGCGATCGCCCCGACCGCTTGCGCGATCCTAGCGCCCGACGACGCGTCTCAGCGAATCACTTGCCGCTCGACATGCGTCACCTTGCCGGCGCGAATCGTGATCGTCGTGACCGTCTGTTGATCACCTGGGGCGGGCATGTACGTCCACTTCTTTTCGGCAATGGCCGCGCCCCCGCCGCTCACGTCGCTTTCGGTGTCCGGCTTGCCGATCTTCACCAGGACTTCACCCTCGCTCATCCCTTCCCGGATGAACTTGCGCTCCGATGCATTGGCGGCAAACAGCGACGTTGCGATCAGAGCAGTCAGCAGGAACAGAGCCCATCGTTTCATTTTGCCTCTCCGGAGATGACCAGGCGCGCGGTCGCCAACTGCTAGCCGCGGTCCTGGTCGTTGACCCATTCCGTCAGCAGCGTGTGGGTGACGGCGAGGACGACCGGCCCGACGAACAGGCCGACGATGCCGAAGGCGAGCAGGCCGCCGATCACGCCCGCGAAGATCAAGAGCAGCGGCAGGTCGGCGCCCTTGCGGATCAAGATCGGGCGCAGGAAGTTGTCCATGGTTCCGACGACGAGCGTCCAGGCCAGGAGCGCGGTTCCCCACCCGGTGGCACCGATCCAGTAGAGCCAGACCACGGCCGGAACGAGCACGATGATCGGCCCGATCTGCGCGATGCAGAGCAGCAGTATGACTCCGGTGAGGAGTCCCGCGAACGGGACTCCCGCAGCGGCGAGGCCGACGCCCGCGAGCAGGGTCTGCAGCAATGCGGTGACCACCACGCCGAGAGCGACGCCTCGAATCGCCCCGCCGGCGAGCAGCACGACGTCCTCGCCGCGCTTCGCGGCAAGGCGACGGCCGAAGCGGATCGCGGTATCGCGGACCGCCTCGCCGTTTGCGTACATGACCCCCGCGACGATGACGGTCAGGAGAAACTGGAGGCTCAACATCCCCACGCTGCCGAAAGCGCCGGCCAGCCACTTCCCGGCGTCGACTGCGTATGGCGCGAATCGTGCCGCGAGCTCGTTCTTTCCGGCCGAGGCAATGTCCGCCCAGTGCCCGGCTATCTTGTCGCCGAGCAAGGGGATGCGGGAGAGCCAGTCGGGAGGTGGGGGAATCTGTGCCGCGGCGAGCCATTGGATTCCGGCCGTGATCGCGTCGAGGTTCCCGATCACCGCCTCGATCGCCAGCACCAGCGGCAGGACGAACACCAGCAGCATCGTGCCCATCATGGCGACGACCGCCAGGCTGCGCCGCCGCAGCCTGGCCTGGACCTTGAGCATCATGGGCCAGGTTGCCACGACGATCATCGCCGCCCAGACCACCGCGAGCAGAAACGGACGCAGTATCCAGAACGATGCGCCGATGAGGATCGCGATCAGCAGCACGGCCAGAACGACCCGCGTCAGATCGGTCCGCAGGGGCGTGGCAGGCGTGGGGTTCGTCATCGCCTGATTCTCGCTTCTTGCGCACGCGTTTCGTTGACGCGGATCAATGGGATCGACGAATGCCTCGCAGTGAACTCGGGCCGCTCGAGGCATACTAGGGTCATGGCGACGGTCAGGCCCACCTGGATCAGCTTCGGCGGTACGGCGGCCATCGTCACCAGCATGGGCCTGATACTCGGCCTCGACGCCGCCGAGGGCGGTCGGCAGGCGATCGTCGGAGCGCTGCTGATCGTCGCCGTGGCGGACAATCTGAGCGATTCGCTCAGCGTGCACGCCTACCAGGAGGCGGAGGGGCTCGAGCGCCGCGAAGCGTTCTTCTCCACGGCGGCGAACTTCGTGACCCGCCTGCTGGTCGTATCGAGCTTCGTCGCCATGGTCGTTGCGCTCCCTCACGAATGGCTGCCGGTGGCGGCGGGTGCATGGGGTTTCCTGCTGCTGGCGCTGCTGACCCATCGCCGGGCGCGCGCCAGAGGCGCTCCCGTCGCGACGGAGATCGGAAAGCACCTCGTCGTCGCCGCGCTCGTGGTCGCCATCAGCCGCTGGGTCGGAACGTGGATTTCGGGTTGCTTCGCCTGATCGTGGGCCGCCCTCCGGTGACTGCGCGTCGCGGAGCGATTCCGGGGATGTGCATTCGATCATGAAGAATCCGCAACCCGGACCCAACGAGCTCGGCCTCGTCGAAGCCGCCGCGGCGATCCGCACCGGATCGCTGCGTTCGACCGATCTGGTCGAGGCCTGTCTCGAACGGATCGACCGACGCGAAACGGTCGTCGGTGCGTGGGCGCATCTCGACCCGGACGCCGCGCGCGCCGCTGCGCATGCATGCGACCGGATGGCGCCGCGCGGACCGCTGCACGGCATCCCGCTGGCGGTCAAGGACATCATCGACACCGTCGGCATGCCGACTGAACTGGGTTCTCCGATCTATCGCGGACGGCGGCCCGCATGGGACGCCGCCTGCGTCGCGCTCGTCAAGCGTGCCGGGGCGATCATCCTGGGGAAGACGGTGACCACCGAGTTCGCGTATTTCGCGCCGGGGAAGACCGCCAATCCGCGCAACCTCGCCCACACGCCGGGAGGATCGTCCAGCGGCAGTGCCGCGGCCGTCGCGGATTTCATGGCGCCCGCGGGCTTCGCCACCCAGACCGCCGCATCCATCATCAGGCCCGCGTCGTTCTGCGGCGTGGTCGGATACAAGCCGAGCTTCGGCACGTTCAGCCTGGCAGGCATCAAGCCTTTCGCGGAATCCCTCGACACCCTGGGAACGATCACGCGCAGCGTCGCCGATGCCCGCTTGCTGTGGTGCGCGCTGCTGGGGGTGGACTACAAGAGCGCTCCGGTCGGCGACACGCTTGCGCCCCGCGTGGGCCTGTGCCGGACGCCATGGTGGAACGACGCCGACGCCGACAGCCAGGCAGCGGTGGAAGGAGCCGCTCGCCGGCTGGCCGATGCGGGAGCAACCGTTTCGGACGCCGTGCTGCCGACAGGATTCGCGGCGCTCGTCGACGTCCAGCGCACGATCATGGCCCATGAGGGCGCCCGCAGCTACGCCTACGAATACGATGCGCATCGCGGCGAGCTGAGCCCGCAGCTGCGCGAACTCATCGCGCAGGGACTGGCCATCGAGCGCGGCCGGTACCTGGAGGCCCGTGCGCGGGCCGCCCGCGCCGCACGCGAATTCGGGGACTGGATCCGCCACTGGGACATCGTCCTCGCGCCCGCCGCCAGGGGCGAAGCCCCGGAAGGCCTCGCCTCGACCGGAGATCCGATCTTCAGCCGGGTGTGGACGCTGCTGGGCCTGCCCTCGATCACGCTGCCCGGATTCGCCGGCGGGCACGGATTGCCGATCGGTGTGCAGCTCGTTGCAGGCGTTGGCGACGACGAGCGCCTGCTTGCGCTCGCCGAATGGGTGGAGGCGCGGATCGTCGCAGCCAATCGTTGACAAAGTCAATGAAGTAATTGACATTGTCGAATGCCTCCGCCTTCCGATTCCCGCATCGACGCGGTCCGCCGCTTCAATCGCTTCTACACGCGGCAGATCGGCATGCTGCGCGGGGGGCTCTACGACAGCCCCTGGTCTCTCGCGGCTGCGCGCGTGCTCTACGAGCTGGCCAGGGCCGACCACCCGGTCGCGGCGACCGCGCTCGCGCGCGATCTGGGGCTCGACGCCGGGTACCTGAGCCGGATCCTGCGCGATTTCACCGCCAGGGGTTACCTGCGCAAATCGCGTCCCGCCGGCGATGCGCGCCGGTTCGACCTGACGCTGACGGCCGCGGGCAGGAAAGCGTTCCTGCCGCTCGATCGTGCGTCGCACGGCGAGATCGCTGCGCTGCTCACGCCGTTGGCCGACGATGCGCAGGCGCGCCTCGTCGACGCGATGGGCACGGTCGAAGTGCTTCTGGGCCACCGGCCGGCGAATTCCTCGCCGTTCGTGCTGCGCCCGCATCGGCCGGGAGACATCGGCTGGGTGATCTCGCGTCACGGCGCACTCTATGCGCAGGAGTATGGCTGGGACGGGACCTTCGAAGCCCTGGTCGCGGACATCGCCGCGCGCTTCATCCGCCGCTACAAGCCCGGACGCGAGTGCTGCTGGATCGCCGAGCGTGACGGGGTGAGCGTGGGCTCGGCATTCGTGGTCGAGCGATCCCCGACGGTCGCCCAGCTCCGGCTCCTGATCGTCGAGCCTGCCGCGCGCGGCGCGGGCATCGGCCGGCGCCTCGTCGCCGAATGCATCGGCTTCGCGCGGCGCTGCCGGTACCGCAAGATGATGCTGTGGACCAACCGCGGCCTCGATGCCGCGAGGCATCTCTACGAGGACGCGGGTTTCCGCCTCGTCGCCGAGGAGGCGCATCACAGCTTCGGCAAGGACCTCGTCGGGCAGACGTTCGAGCTGGGGCTTTGATCGTGCCGGCGCCCGCCGGGCGGGGGTGCGCCTGAAGTCGACGGCGACGCTCAGGCGAGCAATATGCCGGTCGACACCAGCATCAGCAGCAGCAGCGTGAACTGGCGAAAGCGCGTGTCGCTGAAGCGGGGGAAGAGCCGACTTCCCAGCACCACGCCGGCGTAGTAGCCGGGCGCGAATCCGATGCCGGCGAGGAGCGCCGGCAACTCGAGGACACCCTTCAGCCTCAGCATCACGATCGCCGCGATCGCGGTTCCGACGACGTACACGGTGAGGTTGGCACGCGTGACTTCGATGCGGTCCGGACCCGACAGCAGGTACAGGACGACCGGCGGGCCCCCGATGCCGGTGGCCCCGATCATGCCGCCGCTCAGCGCACCGATACCCACCGCGGTTGCCAGGCGATGCGTCCCGCGGTGGCGCCAGCCGCGCAGCAGCAGCAGCGAGAACAGGATGACGATCAGCGCGATGGCGCGGCGGAGGGCGAGGGGATCGGCGGTGACCAGGACGTAGCCGCCGAGGGGCACCATTGCGCAGGCCGCGGCGAGGAGCGGGCCGATCGAGCGCCAGCGCACGAGGGCGTGCACGTGCAGCAGCATCGGTGTCGCAGCGATCGATTCGAGCAGCAGGACCGCGGGGATCGCGAAGCGGGGCACGAACAGCAGCGCGAGTGGAGGCGTCATCACCATCGCGCCGCCGAAGCCGGTGATGCCGCGCACCACCCCGGCGACGGCGGCGATCGCGCCGGCGGCGATCAGCGGCGCGGCGTTCATGCGCCGCTTGCGCGGTGCCGGCGCGGGCGTGCCGGCATCAACGTGCCCGGGCGCGGTTCGGAGGGCTCA
>DATIQL010000079.1:0-5502 GCA_035470905.1 Casimicrobiaceae bacterium | reverse complement strand
ATCACGCCTTGGGATTTCGAGGTGGGCCTCCGGCTTGCCCGCGCGATGTGCGGCGGCGAGGTCGATGCCGGCAGCCTCGTCGACGAGCGCTGGTTGCTCGAGGTCGAGCGCCGCGAATTCATGGAGCTGCTGCGCGATGCGCGCACGCAGGCGCGGATCGCGCACACGCTCGCTACCGGCAAGCCGTTGCGCAACTGACGCTCGACCGGCTGCTGCGCATCGCCTGCGATTTGCAGCAGCCGCAACAGGAGAGCCCGGATGACGATGCAGATGCAGGATGCTTACGTGGTGGCTACGACGCGGACGCCCGTCGGCAAGGCGCCGCGGGGTGCGTACCGGACGACCCGGCCCGACACGCTGCTCGCACATGTCCTCAGGCGCGTGCTGGCCCAGGTCCCGGCGATCGAGGCCGCGCGCGTCGACGACGTGATCGTCGGCTGCGCGATGCCAGAGTACGAGCAGGGAATGAACGTCGCCCGCATCGGCGTGCTGCTCGCGGGCTTGCCGCCGAGCGTTCCGGGAATGACGGTCAACCGCTTCTGCTCGTCGGGACTGAACGCCGTTTCGATCGCCGCCGACCGCATCCGGACCGGCGAGGCCGACATCGTGATCGCCGCAGGCACCGAGAGCATGAGCATGATCCCGATGCTCGGGCGGCTCGCGCTCAACGCCGACGTGTTCGCCGGCGACGAGAACGTCGGCATCGCCTATGGCATGGGGCTCACGACCGAAAAGCTCGCGGCGAAGTGGAAGGTGTCGCGCGAGGACCAGGATGCCTTTGCCCTGGCGTCCCACGGGAAGGCGCTCGCCGCGCAGGCCGCCGGCGAGTTCGACGGTGAAATCTCGCCGGTCGACGTCGTCACGCGCGAGCCCGACCCCGGTACCGGCCGCGTCGCGGAACGGACGCGCCAGGTTGCGCGAGACGAAGGGCCGCGCGCCGACACCACTGCCGAAAGCCTCGCCAGGCTGAGGCCGGTTTTCGCCGCCAAGGGCAGCGTCACCGCCGGCAACAGCTCGCAGATGTCCGACGGGGCGGCGGCGTCGATCCTGGTCAGCGAGCGCGTGCTGCGTGAGTTCGGTCTCGCGCCGCTCGCGCGCTGGCGCGGCTATGCGGTCGCCGGCGTGCCCCCCGAGCTCATGGGAATCGGGCCGGTCATGGCCGTGCCGAAGGCGCTGAAAGTCGCCGGCATCCGCCAGCAGGACCTCGATTGGGTCGAGCTCAACGAGGCGTTCGCCGCCCAGAGCCTCGCCGTGATCCGCGACCTCGACCTCGATCCGGCGAAGGTCAATCCGCTGGGTGGGGCGATCGCGCTCGGACATCCGCTGGGCGCAACCGGTGCCGTGCGCACGGCGACGATCGTCCACGGCATGAAGCGCCGCGGATTGAAGTACGGGCTGGTCACGATGTGCGTGGGAACGGGAATGGGCGCCGCGGGCATATTCGAGGCAGTCTAGGACGAGCCGGGAGGCAATGGACATGGTGGGCAGAATCTTTGCGATGTTGCTGGGGCTGACGATGGCGGTCGCGGGAAATGCGTCGGCGCTCGACATCGCGGGCGTGCATCTCGACGACAAGGCGACGGTCGGCGGAACCGGGCTCGTCCTGAACGGCGCCGGAGTCCGCAAGAAGCTCATCTTCAAGGTCTACGTCGGCAGTCTGTACCTGCCACAGAAGGCATCGTCGACCCAGGCCGTGCTCGCGCAGGCGCCGCGGCGCATCCAGATGAACCTGCTGCGCAGCCTGACCGCGGACCAGCTGGTCGACGCGCTGGTCGACGGCCTGCACGACAACACGACGGAGGCCGAGCGGACTGCGATCAAGTCGCAGACCGAAGCGCTGGTCTCGATCATGAAATCGTTCGAGGAGGTCAGCGCAGGCAGTGTCGTGTCGCTGGACTTCGTCGGCGGCGTGACGCGGGTCGTGCTCGACGGCAAGGAGCGCGGCGAAATCGGCGGCGATGCGTTCGGCCGCGCGCTGACCGACATCTGGCTGGGCGAGCATCCGGTGCAGTCCGACCTCAAGAAGGCGATGCTGGGCGGTGCCTGATTTCTGGCGCAGCTGCGGTTACCGGCTGCTGTCGGTCCGCCGCGACGGCCGGCTCGACGTCACTGACGATTTCCTGCGCAGCTACCTGCTGCGGCCCGAGCTCGCGCCGGTGCCGGAGTCCTGCGATGCCGAGTTGCAGTTGCACGACCGGCTGCTGGCAGATCCGAGGCGCGAGGTCGCGCCTGCCGACGTCGCGGCGATCGCCGATGCGGACGCCCGGGAGAACCACGCGATCTGGCTGCGATTTCGCAATCGGCTGGTTGCGGCCGGATCGCTCGAGGGCGCCTACGTCGACCTGTTCCGCGGCGAGGGCGTCGACGTTCCCCCGATTTTCGTAGCGCAGCTGGCGCAGATCGTGTTGCGCCACATCCTGGGCGAGGATGCCGATCCGGTCGCGGCCCGCGCCGCCGAGATGCTGTTCCGGCCGCAGAAGATCGCGATCTCCGCCGACGGCGCCGTGATGGCGGCCGACGACGAGGTTGTCGAGCGCCATGCGCAAGGCGGCGGGTTCGGCTCGCTGGGGGAGCTGCTCGCCAGCAGCCGTACGCAGCTGCGGACGGTCGACCTCGACGTCCTGTCCCGCGACAACGCACAGACGTACTGGGAGCGGGACGAGCGTCACGACCTGTCGGTGAGCCTCAATCGCGGCCAGCCGGTGCAGGCCGCGCTCATGCGCGTGCTCGAGGCCTGGATTGCCCACTTCCTCGGTGTCGACGTCGCGATCCGCAGCGAGCGCGAAATCGACGATCGGCACTGGGTGTGGCATGTCGGTCTCGACGCTGAAGCGAGCGGCATCCTCAACGACCTGTACAATCGGCAGGACGTCGACGAGGCGCGGATGCGACGCCTGATCGCGCTGTTCCGGCTCGATTTCGCGAACCCGGGCGACATGCGTGCCGCGCTGTCGGGCCGGCCTATATGGCTCGCGATGGCGATGGATTCGCAGCACCGGCTTCGCCTGAAGCCGCAAAACCTCCTCCTCAACCTCCCTCTTGCGCGACCGCAGTGACGGCGCCCAAACCACGATGATTTGCTTTCGCCACACTCCTCGCTCCATGCTGCTCGCGTCGCTGGCGGCGGCCGCGCTCCTGCTGGCCGCCGGCGCGAGTGCGCAGGCTCCTTCTCCCGCCGCTCCTGCGCCGAGTGCGCAGGCTCCTGCATCCGCCGCTGCTGCGCCGACTGCACAGCCTCCCGGCTCCGCTGCACCGGCCGCCCCCGGACCGGCCACGCCGGCCGCCGAGCAGGCCGCGCCGGACGCCACCGGTCCACTCGTGCCGCTCGCCTGGCTGCAGGGCTGCTGGCGCGGCGAGGTCAACCATCGCGAATTCCGCGAGTACTGGATGCCGCCGCAGGGCGACATCATGGTGGGCGTCGGACAGCTTGCGCTCGATGGCAGGATGAACGATTACGAGTACCTGCGGCTCGAATCGCGTGACGGCGCAATCGTGTTCTCGCAGTTCTCGGGCGAGCGCCGCGAGCTGGCGTTCAGGCTCGAGACGACGACCACCGACGACAAGGACACCGTGTTCACGTTCGCGAACACGGCCACCGGATTCCCTGCTCGCCTCATCTACCGGCGCAGCGGCATCGACGGCTGGCTGTACGAGACGGTTGAGGGGTCGCTGAACGGCGCGGACAAGCGCGTGATCTACCCGTTGCGCAGGATCAATTGCGAGACGGGCGCGCCCATTCTCCATTAGCGTGCCGAGATGACCGGCGGCCACGACGGGCCCGCGGACGACCGGCCTCCGAAGAGCGGAGCGCTCGCGAGCTTCGAGCGCATGCTCGCCTCGGGCAAGGAGAGTGCGCTGCTGCGCTACTCGATCGGCAGTGAATACGCGAAGCTGGGCGACTGGGAGCACGCGCGGGCGGCGCTCGAACGCGCGGTGGCCCTCGACCCCGATTTCACCGCCGCATGGAAGCTGTATGCGAAGGCGCTCGAAGGCAGCGGCGACGCTCCGGCAGCGCTCGCCGCCTATCGCCGGGGCATCGAGGTGGCGAAGCGCAAGGGCGACCGCCAGGCAGAAAAGGAAATGACCGTGTTCGCGCGCCGCATCGAGCGCGCCTCCGACGCCGGCTGACCGGGCTCAGGCGCCGCGTCGGGCCGCGGCGACGCCACGATTGGCGAGCTCGTCCGCGCGGTGGTTGCCGGGCGTGTCGGCATGCGCCTTCACCCAGTGCCAGCGGACCCTGTGGCACGCGACGAGCGCATCGAGCTCGCGCCACAGCTCGGCGTTCTTGACCGGCTTGCGGTCGCTGGTGCGCCAGCCGTTCTTCTTCCACCCCTTGATCCACGTCTCCATGCCGTTCTTCACGTACTGCGAGTCGACGTACAGGTCGATGTCGCAGTCGCGCTTGAGCGCCTCGAGCGCCCGAATGACCGCGGTCAGCTCCATCCGGTTGTTGGTCGTCTCCGGCTCTCCGCCGAAAAGCTCCTTCTCGTGGCCGTCGAAGGTGATCAGCGCGCCCCAGCCTCCCGGGCCCGGGTTGCCCTTGCACGCGCCGTCGGTGTAGATGACGACGGCGCTCATCGGTGCAGCCGCTGCGTCGTCAGTCCCTCGCGCGCGCCGTGCGCGGTCACCAGCGCCTTCTTTCTGCCCTCGCGCCGTTCCCACGCCGGGGTCATGAGCCGCATGCCGAGGACCTTCTTGGTGGCTCGCAGGTAGTAGACGCCGCCGGTGATGGGCCACCAGCGATCACCGGTCTTCTCGAAGAAAGCGAAGCGATGCAACCATTTGTCCTGCGAGAACGGGGGAACATAGCAGTCGAGGCGCCCGCCGACGACATCGAATCCCAGCAGCGACAGCCAGTCCTTCAGGCGGTAGAGCGCGATGAAGTTGCCGTTCCACGGCGGCGTCGCCCCACGGCCGAAGTAGCGTCGCATGCCGAACAGCGAAAACGGGTTGAAGCCGGAGATCACGATCTGGCCCTCGGGGCGGATGACCCGGTAGGCTTCGCGCAGCATCAGGTGCGGATCGTCGGCGAACTCCAGCGCATGTGGCAGGACGATCAGGTCGATCGTGTTCTCCGCAAACGGCAGTTCGTGGGGATCGGCGACGATATCGGCGGGGGGGTCGTAGTCGAGCGTCCATCTGGATACGATGCGGCTTTGCGCCAGCGAGGGGCATTGCGGCAGGCCGATCTGCAATGCGTGGAAACCGAAGATGTCGGCGACGGTATGATCGAAGTACGCCTGCTCGCGGGCGCATAGATATGCGCCGAGGGGCGTCGCAAACCACGCGCCCAGTGATTGATGCGCGTCTCCGACGAAACCGCAGGGTCGATCCATGACGCCGATTATCCCCATACCCGCATTCAGGGACAACTACATCTGGCTGCTGCGCGAAGGCCGATACGCGGCCGTCGTCGATCCCGGCGATGCGGCGCCGGTGCTCGCATTCCTCGAGGCGAATGCGCTCGAGCTCGCCGCGATCATCGCGACCCATCACCACGGC
>DATIQL010000078.1:0-11352 GCA_035470905.1 Casimicrobiaceae bacterium | reverse complement strand
TTGCTCATCGATCGGCTCCGCGCTTGTAATTCCGCATCCT
This sequence comes from Casimicrobiaceae bacterium, assembly GCA_035470905.1. Lineage (GTDB taxonomy): Bacteria > Pseudomonadota > Gammaproteobacteria > Burkholderiales > Casimicrobiaceae > VBCG01. The sequence continues at coordinate 11,312 of DATIQL010000078.1, read as the reverse complement.
TGCCCCGTCCCGCCCGCCAACGTGACCGGCGGGGATCGTACGAAGGTGCGCCCGAAGGCGCCATTCGCACTAGCGGCGTGCGGTGGTATCCGCGTAGGGGTTGGCACCCACCTTGAATTGTATCCTAAGCGGGGTGCCGCGCAGTTGGAACGCGTCGCTGAAGAAATGTTCCAGGTATCGCCGATAGGCGTCGGGGACGTGGTGCAGGGCGGAGCCGTGGATGATCACCAGCGGCGGGTTGACGCCGCCCTGGTGCGCGTAGCGCATTTTCGGTCGCACGATGCCGGCGCGGGGCGGCTGCTGCCGCTGGACCGCCATCTGCAGCATCCGCGTCAGGCGCGGCGTCGGGAGGCGGGCCATCGCGGCCGCATAGGCGAGATCGACGGCGTCGATCAGGGCCGCGACCCCGCGGCCTTCCCGCGCCGAGACGTACTGCTGGTGGGCGAAATCGAGGAAGGCGAGCTTGCGCGCTATGTCGCGCTTGACCGTGTCGCGCTGCTCGGGGCTCGCGGCATCCCACTTGTTGACGCCGACGACCAGCGCGCGCCCTTCCTCGACGATGTGGCCGGCGAGGTGGGCATCCTGCTCGGTGATGCCGTCGACGGCGTCGAGCATCAGGACGACGACGTTGGCGTCGGCGATCGCCTGCAGCGTCTTGATCACCGAGAACTTCTCGACCGTCTCGCTGACCTTGCCCCGCCGCCGGACGCCCGCCGTGTCGATCAGCGTATAGGCCTTCTCGCCGCGGTCGAAATCGAGGTGGATCGCATCGCGCGTCGTCCCGGGTTCGTCGAATGCGATGACGCGTTCCTCGCCGAGCAGCGCGTTGACCAGCGTCGACTTGCCGACGTTCGGACGTCCGACGACGGCGACCTTGATCCGCGCGCTCGCTTCCGCGTCGCCGCCTTCCTCGGCGGGCGCGGGGGTGGCTGTCGCGGCGCAGCGCGACAGCGCGATCTCCACCAGGTCGTTCACGTGCTCGCCGTGGGCGGCGGAGATCGGCAGTGGCTCGCCCAGGCCGAGCTCGTGGAACTCCGCGGCGGCGCGCTCGGGCGCAAGACCCTCCGTCTTGTTGACTGCGAGCACGATCGGCCGTCCCGAGCGGCGCAGCAGGTTGGCGATGGCCGTGTCCTGCGGGGCGAGCCCGGAGCGGCCGTCGACGATGAACACGACGACATCGCATTCCGCGATCGCTGCCTTCGCCTGCTTCGCCATCTCGAACAGGATTCCCGAGGTCGCGACGGGCTCGAAGCCTCCGGTATCGACGACCAGGAATTCGCGCTCCCCGTAGCGCCCACGGCCGTAATGGCGGTCGCGCGTCAGCCCGGGAAAATCCGCGACCAGCGCGTTGCGGGTGCGCGTGAGCCGGTTGAACAGCGTCGACTTGCCGACGTTGGGCCGGCCTACCAGTGCGATCGTGGGCAGCATCTTGGCGGACGCGTTGTCAGAGGCGGCGCGGCGGCGCGCGCATCAATGCGCCGATACCGAATAGACGTTGCCGTTCTGCGATTGCCACAGGATTCCGCCGCCGAACGGCGACGGCTGCGCGGTGGCGACGCTGCCGTCGGTGGCCATCCGCGCAAGGTACGTTCCATCGCTGCGCGAGAGCAGGTGCAGGTAGCCGTGGATGTCCACGACGCCGATGTCGTCGCCGATGATCTGCGGACCGCCGATGTGGCGCTTGGCGAGCACGTCCTGCTTCCAGATCGATGCGCCATTGCTGCGGTCGAGCGCCTGGACGACGCCCTTGTCGTCGACGATATAGAGGCGTTTCGAATCGCCGGTGATGCCGGCGAGACTCGAGATGTCGCGTGTCCACAGCAGCGTTCCGCGCACCACGTCGAAGCACGCGACGCGCCCCTGGAAGGCTGCAGCGCAGGCCTCGGTTTCGTCGACGAAGGGGAGGCTCGTCACGTCGGCGATGCGCTCGAGCTCGGTGGCGCCTTTGGGAACCGCGACGGTCGCGTCCCATCCGATCGCGCCGGTCTGCGAGGCAATCGCCAGCAGCTGACCACCTGCGGTGCCGACGAAGACCCCGCCGCGCGATACGGCGCCCCCGGCCGCGTTGCGCACGGTCAGTGACGGAATCGAGCGCGGGTCGACCCAGAGGGTCTTGCCGTCGGCAGCCGCGAGTCCGTAGATGCGGCCATCGCCGGAGAACACGATCACGACGTTGTCGGACACGCGCGGCGGTGAGATCACCTCGCTCGACACCTGCGCGGTCCACAGCGCCTTGCCTTGCGCATCGAACGCCAGCACCTGGCCCTGGGCGGTTCCGACCACGATGATCTTCGCGTCGGCCCCGGGCCCGGCCGAGAGCCGGCGCCCTGCATTGACGCGCCAGACGATGCGGCCCGACGCCGGGTCGATGCGCGACAGCTCGCCGTCGCGGGCCGCCGCATAGACGGCGTCGGATGTGATCGCCGGTGCAAGGCCAGGGACCGCCTTGCCGACACTGGCCTGCCAGACGATGGAGGCCGACGCGCCGCCCTTGGGGGTCGGGAGCGGTCCCGGCTTGTTCGGCCCTCCGGTCAGCCAATCGAACGACGGCGGGGGTATCGACGGCAGGGTCAGCGACGACTGCGAGAGATTCGCGCAGCCCGACAGGGCGGCGGACGCGATCAGGGCGCAGGCGAGACTGCGGTACGAGGTGGTCATGGCTTGGCAGGGCCGCCTTGGGGCGTGGCCGCCGGTTTCGCCGCCGCGTCAGCCGCGCCCGGCAGTGCCTCGAGCTTGAGCTGGAGGTAGCCGCGGTATTGCGACTTGGGATCGAGCTTGGCGAGGGCGGCCTGATAGGCGCTGCGCGCATCGGCCGTGCGTCCCAGCGCGGCCAGCGCGTCGCCGCGCAGGTCGTCGTACATGCCGTCGAACGGCGCGGGGTGCTTGGCGTCGAGCGTGGCCAGCGCCGCCTCGTACTGCTTGTCGTCGATCTGGATTCCGGCCAGCCGATAGCGCGCGACCGCTTTCAGCTCGTCCTCGGTCGAGTGGTCGACGACCCAGGAGAGCTGCGCGCTCGCGCCCTTGCGGTCGCCGCTGTCGTAGAGCATCTTGGCGTAGAGCAGGGCTGCCCGCGGCGCATAGCCGGTTGCGGCGTAGCGGTCGGCGAGGTCGCGCATCGCGTCCTTCGCCTTGGCGGCGTCCTTGGTGGTCGCGGCCTGGCTCACGGCCGAGTACAGCACCGACGCATCCTCCGCACGCTTGCCGGTCCACCAGCGCCAGCCCTGGATGCCGATGACGACGATCGCCCCGATCACCAGCGCGGCGGCAATGGTCCCGCCGTAGCGCGCCCACCACGCCTTCAGCTCTTCGATCTGGTCCTGTTCCTGGAGGTCATACGAGGCCATCGTCATCCTTGGTCATGGTCAATAGCTCCCGGAGGTGCGCCGCGATCCGCCCGGCCGGGACTTCGGTCTGCTCGCCGCCGCCGCGCAGCGGCTTCACCGCAACCGTGCCGGAGGCCGCTTCGTTGTCGCCGATGATCAGCGCATAGCGCGCGCCGCTGGCATCGGCCCTCTTCATCTGCGACTTGAAGCTGCCGCCCCCCGCATGCAGGGCGACTGCCGCGCCGCCGTCGCGCAGCGTCTCGGCGACCTTGCGCGCCAGCGGTGCTGCGCGCTCCCCCGCGTGCACGACGTAGGCGTCGGGACCGGGGCCCGGCTGCCTGCCCGCGGCCTGCAGCAACAGCACCATCCGCTCGACGCCGATGGCGAAGCCGCAGGCCGGCGTCGGCTGTCCTCCGAGCTGCTCGAACAGGCCGTCGTAGCGCCCTCCGCCCGCGACCGTGCCCTGTGCGCCCAGCGCTTCGGTGATCCATTCGAACACCGTGCGGTTGTAGTAGTCGAGGCCGCGCACCAGGCGGGGGTTCACCGTGTAGTCGATTCCCGCTTCGGCGAGCATCGCCTGCAACCCGTCGAAATGCGCGCGCGATGCCGGGCCCAGCCGGTCGATCAGCTTCGGCGCGTCGTGGATCAGGTCCTGCAGGTCGGGGTTCTTGCTGTCGAGGATGCGCAGCGGATTCGCGTGCAGCCTCCGCTTCGAGTCCTCGTCGAGCCGGTCGTGGTGGCGCTCGAAATGCTCGATCAGTGCGGCGCGATGCGCGCGGCGCTCGTCCGGATCGCCGATCGAGTTGATCGACAGGCGGACGCCCCCGACGCCCAGCTCGCGCCACAACCGCGCGAGCATGACGATCTGCTCGGCGTCCACGTCGGGTCCCGCGAAGCCGAGCGCTTCGACATCGAGCTGGTGGAACTGGCGATAGCGACCTTTCTGCGGCCGCTCGTGGCGGAACATCGGCCCCGCGGTCCAGGCGCGAAGCGGACGCTCGTAGGTGAGATTGTGCTGGATCGCGGCGCGCACGATTCCCGCCGTCGCTTCCGGACGCAGCGTCAGGCTCTCGCCGTTCAGCCGGTCCTCGAACGTGTACATCTCCTTCTCGACGACGTCGGTGTGCTCGCCGATGCCGCGAACGTACAGGGGCGTCGGCTCGACGATCGGCACGCGCAGGTTGCGGTAGCCGTAGCGCTCGAACACGCGGCGCGCCACATCCTCGAAGCGCTGCCAGAGCGGCGCCTCGTCGGGCAGCACGTCGTTCATTCCGCGTACGGCCTGCAATGCCGTTGCCATCGCGATTCCGCCCCGCCCTTACGCGATCGCCTTGACGGCGACGGTCCTGCGCTCCGGAAGCAGCGCGGCCGACGCGGGCTCGCCGCCGTACTTCATGCGGACGTAGTCCTGCACGATGCGCTCGAACTCCTCGGCGATCCAGTCGCCTTTCAGGGTGACGGTCTTGTGCCCGTCGACGAACACCGGCGCGACTGGCGTCTCGCCGGTGCCGGGCAGGGAGATTCCGATGTTCGCGAGCCTCGACTCGCCGGGACCGTTGACGACGCAACCCATCACTGCGACGTGCATCGTCTCGACGCCGGGGTAGCTCGCGCGCCACGCCGGCATCGACGTGCGCAGGAACGTCTGGATGCGCTGGGCAAGCTCCTGGAAATAGGTGCTGGTCGTGCGGCCGCAGCCGGGGCAGGCCGTCACCATCGGCGTGAACGACCGCAGCCCCATCGTCTGCAGCAGCTCCTGCGCGACGACGACCTCGCGCGTGCGATCGCCGCCCGGCTCGGGGGTCAGCGAGACGCGCAGCGTGTCGCCGATGCCCTGCTGCAGCAACACTGCCATGGCCGCGGCCGAGGCGACGATGCCCTTGCTGCCCATGCCGGCCTCGGTGAGCCCGAGGTGCAGCGGATAGTCGCAGCGCCGCGCGAGCTCGCCGTACACGGCGATGAGGTCCTGCACGTCGCTGACCTTGCACGACAGGATGATCCGGTCGCCCGGCAGCCCGAGTGCCTCCGCCTGCTGCGCGCTCTCCAGCGCCGAGGCGACGAGCGCTGCGCGCATCACCGCGTCGGCGTCCGCCGGAGTGCCCGACCGGGCATTGTCGTCCATCATCCGCGCCAGCAGCGCCTGGTCCAGGCTGCCCCAGTTGACGCCGATGCGCACCGGCTTGCCGTAATCGATCGCGAGGTCGATCAGCGTCGCGAACTGCGAATCGCGCTTGCTGCCCTTGCCCACGTTGCCCGGGTTGATCCGGAACTTGGCCAGTGCCTGCGCGCAATCGGGGTGCTGCGTCAGCAGCTTGTGGCCGTTGAAATGGAAATCCCCGATCAGCGGGACGTGGCAGCCGATGTCGTCGAGGCGGCGACGAATCCCGGACACCGCGGCCGCGGCTTCCGCCGTGTTGATCGTGATCCGGACGAGCTCCGAACCGGCGTTGGCGAGCGCGGCGACCTGCGCCGTCGTCGCTGCCACGTCGGCGGTATCGGTGTTGGTCATCGATTGCACGACGATCGGCGCGCCGCCACCGACACCGACGCCCCCGACAGCGACTCGGCGCGTCTGCCGGCGCGCGACGGGCAGGCGCTCGATCGCGCACATCGGAGCGCTCATTTGAGTGCTCATTTGAGTGAGATGCGCGCGACGTTGGCGCGCGTGTAGGGGCGAAGATCGACCGCCCGGCCGCCGAAGGTGACGTCGACCTGCGGCGCGTTGCCGAGGGCGAGCTCGAAGGGGGGCGTGCCGGAAACGGTTCGGGTCGCGCCCGCGGCTTCGGTCGACTGGAGCAACACGCGGCCGCCGGCGTCCCTCACCTCGACCCAGGAACGGCCCCGGAACGACATGACCAGCGGGACCTGGCCGGCCACGGCGGCGGAGCCGTCGCCTCTGGCCGCGCTGCCGCCCGTTGCGGGCGGGTCCTGGGCGCCGGCCGATGCGGGCGTTCCGGGCTGCGAAGGCTGCGCGGGCACGGCGGCCGCCGGCGCGGCGGCACCCGGGTCAGCCGCGGCCGGCGAACCCGTGAGAGGGTTCGGCAGCGGGGTCGATCGCGTGCCCGGCGCCGCCGGTGTCGCAGGCGCCGCGACCGTTTTCCCATCCTGTGCCGGCGCCGCCGCGGCAGCTGCTCCGGCAGCGGGCACGGATGTGGCCGACGCGGTCTCGGGCGCCGGCACCGGCGCGATGGCGGCACCGCTGGCCGGCTCGGCTGCCGCGGAGCGCGTCGCTGCCGCGCGCAGTGCCGCCTGCTGTCGTGTGTATTCGTAGAATCCGGCGGCCGCGACGATGCACAGCAGCAGCAGCGGGATCAGCCAGCGGAGCGCCGAGCGCCTGGCCACGCCCTCGACCGGCAGTTCGCCCATCGGGCGACGCGTCGGCGCGAGTGTCGGGCGCTCGAGCGCCGGCGCTGCGTCGGCAGCAGGCAGCTTCGCCAGCACGCCTTCCGGGTCCAGATGGACGAAGCGTGCGTAATTGCGCGCGAAACCGCGCACGAAGGTGCGTCCGGGGAGGCGCTGGTAATCGTCGTCCTCCAGCGCCTGCACCTGCCGGGGAGCGAGCCTCAGTTGTTGCGCGACGGCATCGAGCGACAATCCTGCGGCTTCGCGTGCAGCCTTCAGTGCAGTGCCCGCGGTCGCAGACGACGGGCCCGCGTTCGCGGTCCCCGGCTGGGCGTCGACCGAACCGGTCACGGGCAGGCTCCGCTGGCGATCGCCTTGGCTTCGGGCGAATCCGGGTACCGGTTGCGCAACTGCGCTTCGAACGAGCGCTCGGCGTCCTTCGGCCCGCCATTGCGCTCGATGCACATGCCGAGCAGGAGGGCCTCCGGCGGGGGCGATGCCTGTCGCATGACCTGGTGCATCCACACGCGCGCTTCGCCGTAGTTCTTGGCGCGGTACGAAAGCAGCGCGAGGTTGTAGGAGGCGATCGGATTGCCCGGTGAAACGGTCAGCGCGCGGCGCAGATAGTCATCCGCCTTCTGCACGTCCCCGAGCGCCGCGCTGCATTTGCCGGCGTTGATCAGCGCGATCTCCGGATGCTTGTACAGCGGGTCGCGCATGACCGCCTCGAACTCCGGCAGGGCCTCCTTGGGGTGCCCGGTGCCGCACAGGAACGCGCCCCAGTTCTCCCGGATCTCCGAGTCGCGAGGCGCGAGCGACAACGCCTGGCGGAAGTTGTCCTCGGCCTTCGTCTCCTCGCCGAGCATCGCGTAGACGAGCCCGTAGACGTTGTAGATCTTCGCGTCCGTCGGGTCGAGTGCCTTGGCGACGCCGAGCTCCTGCAGCGCGATGTCCATCTGGCCGCGCTGGTAATACCCGGCCGCGAGCTCGGTATGGATCTTCGCGCGCTGCTGCGGCGTCGCCTGCTCCTGCTTGATCGGCGTCGTGTCCTGGACCGGCTGCGGCGTGGGGGTCGCCGGCTTGGTCGCGCAACCCGCGATCGCGAGCACGGCGAACAGGGTGACAAGGGCGAGCGGGGAGCGGCGTTGGCGCATGGTCAGGGTCCGGATATGGCTCGGATTCGGCGCAGCGGGCGTCAGCGCGCGACCGCGAGCGGGATCCGCTCGGCGAGCCTGCGCTTCACCCTGTCCTGCACCTGCCCCGCGAGCTGGCCGCAGGCGGCGTCGATGTCCTCGCCGCGCGTCTTGCGGATCGTGGCGACGATGCCCGCATCCTGCAGCGCCTGGGCGAACGCGCGGATGCGTTCGCGCGGGCTGGTGCCGAACTCGCTGCCTGGAAACGGATTGAAGGGAATCAGGTTGATCTTGCAGGGGACGTCGCGGACGAGCGCGACGAGTTCGTGCACGTGCGTCGGCTGGTCGTTGACGCCATCGAGCATCACGTATTCGAAGGTGAAGAAATCACGGGGCGCCTTCTCCAGGTAGCGTCGGCACGCCGCCATCAGCTCGGCCAGCGGATGCCGGCGATTGATCGGCACCAGCCGGTCGCGCAGCGCGTCGTTGGGCGCGTGCAGCGAGACCGCAAGCGCGACCGGACATTCGTCGCGAAGCCGGTCCATCCACGGCACGAGCCCCGATGTCGACAGCGTGACCCGCCGGCGCGAAAGACCATAGGCGTTGTCGTCGAGAAAGAGCCGCAGCGCCGGCACGACATGGTCGAAATTCGCCAGAGGTTCGCCCATGCCCATCATCACGACGTTGGTGATCGGTGCCCGGCCTGCCTCGACCCACGGCGCGCGTATTCCCTCCGCGAGCAGCGTCCGGTTGGCGTGCCAGAGCTGGCCGACGATCTCGGCGGTGCCGAGGTTGCGGTTGAAGCCCTGTTTGCCCGTCGAGCAGAACGCGCAGTCGAGTGCGCAGCCTGCCTGCGACGAAATGCAAAGGGTGCCGCGATCGTCCTCGGGGATGTAGACCGCCTCGACGGCGTTGCCATTGCCCGCGTCGAGCAGCCACTTGCGCGTCCCGTCGGAGGCGGTAGTGTCGCGGAGCACGCGAGGGCCGCGGATCTCGACTTCCGCCGCAAGCTTCTCGCGCAATGCCCGCGCGATGTCGGTCATCGCGCCCACGTCGTCCACGAAGCGCTGGTGCACCCAGCGCGAAACCTGCTTCGCGCGAAACGGCCTTTCGCCGCGTTCTGCGAAGAATGTCCCGAGCGCGGCCGGTTCGAGGTCGAGCAGGTTGATCATCGGTCCGCGGGGTCAGCGATCCTGGCGGTCGTAGACGTTGTGCGCGGGGAAGAAATAGGCAATCTCGGTGCGCGCGGTCTCCGGGCCGTCCGAGCCGTGCACCGCGTTGGCATCGATCGACCGGGCGAAGTCCGCGCGGATCGTCCCCGGCGCCGCCTTCTTCGGGTCCGTCGCGCCCATCAGCTCGCGGTTCCTGGCGATCGCGTTTTCGCCCTCGAGCACCTGCACCATCACCGGTCCGGTCGTCATGAAATCGACCAGGTCGCGGAAGAAGGGCCGCTCGCGGTGGACTGCATAGAAACCCTCGGCATCGGTGCGCGACAGCCAAACCATCCTCGCGGCCGCGATTCTGAGTCCCGCCTTCTCGAAGCGGGAATAGATTTCGCCGATGACGTTCTTGGCAACCGCATCGGGTTTGATGATCGAAAGTGTGCGTTCTACCGCCATTTCCCTGGCTCCGACAGAATAAAGTCAAATAAATTCAAAATTATAACACGGCGGGCCCCGGTGGTTGCCGCTCGACGGCCGCGCCGCGGATGGCCGGCCGCCAGTCGGGCAGCATCCCGGTTTCGCCCGGCGCGGCGGCGAACGCCGCATCGACTCCCAGCATGGCAACGGCTGCGAGCCGCTCGCCGGAATAGACGCGGGGCAGGGCGCGCCGCTCCCAGTGCGGCACCCCGGCTTCGCGCAGGAGGTCGGCGACCGCACGCCGCGCTCCGCGCCCGGCGAGTTGCAGCCGCTCGCCGGGGACGCCGGCGCGGATCGAGATGCGCGAATCCGCGAAGTGACGCGCGGCGATGCCGGTGCCCTCCGCGGCCGAGAATGCCAGCCGCCCGTGCGGAAGCTCGATCGCGTCGCCCGTGAGCTCGCGCGAATAGGGGGGCAGCGGCGGATCATGGACGACGATCCGTCCCCGGTGGATCGAGACCTCGAATCCCGCGTGCGCGATGCGCAGCTCGGGGGAGGCATCGGGCGCGCAGACCTGGCGCAGGATCTCGGCGAGACGCCGCGCGGACGGTGCACGAAGGCCGCGCTCGCGCAGGAACCAGCGCAAGAGGTTGCGCGCCCGCCGCGCGGGAAGCGCCGCCAGCGCCGCGCGATCGAGCGACCGGGCGTCAAGGACGCCTTGGGCGTCGATCCGTGCGAGGTCGTCGGCGAGCAGCGCCGCCTCGGCCTGCAGCGCCGCTGCGCGCACGAGTGTCAGCGGAAATCCGGGCGCGATCTCCCGCAGCGCCGGGACCACGCGAAGCCGCAGGTCGTTGCGGCGGTGCGCGGGCCGGGCGTTGCTTTCGTCATCGACGAAGCTCAGGCAGCGCTCGGCGACGTAGGCATCGATGTCGGTGCGCGGCAGCGCGAGGAGGGGCCGCAGCCACAGGATTCGATCGCCCGATTGCACGGAAGGCATTGCGGCGAGGCCGCGCGGACCGGCGCCGCGCAGCAGCTGCAGCAGCAATGTCTCGGCCTGGTCGTCGGCGTGGTGGGCGAGCAGCACGGCCGCTGCGCCGCATTCGCGCGCTGCGGCACCCAGCGCCGCGTAGCGCGCGTCGCGCGCCAGCGCCTCGAGGCTGGTGCGCGGCTTGCGCGGAATCTGCACCTGGCGAATCGCGACCTCGACGCCCAGGGCCGCGCAGGTCCCGGCGCAGAATTCGCTCCAGCGATCGGCATTGGCGGACAGCCCGTGGTGGACGTGGATCGCGACGACCCGGACGCCGGCGGTCTGTGCCGAAGCGAGCGCAGCATCGAGCAGGGCGACCGAATCCCGGCCGCCGGACAATGCGACGGCGACAATGCCTCCACCGGGGAGCGCATCGGCGAGCGCCGATGCGACGACCGACCGCAGGCGACCGGCGGGCCCCGGTCCGACCGGCCCGGGTTCAGCCGGCGGGAATCTCCTTGAACCGCCCATAGGCCAGGATCTTGTCTTCGCGCGCCTCGAGCAGGGCGTCGAGCGATTGCTCCTGCAGCTGGCGCAGCGCGTCGGTGAGCGCCTTCTTCAGCGCGACCATCATTGCTGCGTGATCGCGGTGCGCGCCGCCCAGCGGTTCGCTGATGACCTTGTCGATCAGTCCGAGCTGCTTCAGGCGCCCGGCAGTGATCCCGAGCGTCTCGGCGGCCTCGGGCGAGCTGGAAGTTGAAGCGGCTCTGCCCGATGCGCGAGCGCATGGGCAAGACGAGCATCGTGTCCTCGCCGTGGTAGCGGCGAAGCCGCTCCACGAGCTCCGGAATCTCTTCTTCGGTCTCTACGTATATGGGATTTGTTGCCATGGCGTCTAGAAGTCTCCTGGGAGTCTGCTCAAGCCTTTATACCGCTTAGGACCCGTCTCATGACGGTATTGACGGTG
>DATIQL010000077.1:0-7988 GCA_035470905.1 Casimicrobiaceae bacterium | reverse complement strand
TGTCGATTACTACGGGTCGCAGGTGCCGCTGTCGCAGGTCGCGAACGTCACGCTGGCCGATCCGCGGACCATCGGCGTGCAGCCCTGGGAGAAGAAGATGATCCAGGTGATCGAGAAGGCGATCCGCGACTCGGACCTGGGCCTCAATCCGGCGACGTCCGGCGACCTGATCCGCGTGCCCATGCCCGCGCTGACCGAGGAGCGCCGCAAGGACCTGATCAAGGTGGTCCACAAGGAAGCCGAGACCGCCAAGGTTGCCATACGCAACGTGCGGCGCGACGCCAACGAGCATCTGAAGAAGCTGCTGAAGGACAAGGAATGCTCCGAGGACGAGGAGCGCCGCGCGCACGAGGATCTGCAGAAGCTGACCGACCGGTCCATCGCCGACGTCGACCGGTTGCTGCAGTTGAAGGAAGCCGACCTGATGGCCATCTGAGGCCATCGCCAGGTCTTCCCAGCGGCTCGGAACGTGTTCACGAGCTCCACGCGCGTCGTCCCGGAATCGACGAGGATTCCGCGCCACGTCGCGATCATCATGGACGGCAACGGGCGCTGGGCGAAGAAGCGCCTGCTGCCGCGCGTCGCCGGTCATCGCAAAGGGGTCGAGGCGGTGCGCGCGACGGTCCGGGCGGCGATCGACGAGGGCGTCGAGTTCCTGACCCTGTTCGCCTTCTCGAGCGAGAACTGGCGGCGACCGGCCGAGGAGGTCTCGCTGCTGATGGAGCTCTTCGGTCGCGCCCTCGAGCAGGAAGTCGCCAAGCTGCATGCCAACGAAATCCGCCTGAAGGTGATCGGCGACACGACGCGATTCGACCGCCGCATCCGCGAGCTGGTCGCGGCAGGTGAGTCGCTGACCGCCGGCAATTCGCGCCTCACGCTGACCATCGCCGCCAACTATGGAGGGCGCTGGGACATCGCGCAGGCCGCGCGCGCGTATTTCGCTGCGCACCCGGAGGCCGTCGCGCCCGAGTCGCCGGTGAATCCGGAGGCCCTCGAGCCGCACCTGTCAATGGCCTACGCGCCCGAGCCCGACCTGTTCATCCGCACCGGCGGGGAGCAGCGGATCTCCAATTTCCTGCTCTGGCAACTGGCCTACACCGAGATCTACTTCACCGATCTGCTGTGGCCGGACTTCGACGCGAGGGCGTTGCGCGTGGCAATCGAGTCCTTCGGCGGGCGCGAGCGCCGCTTCGGCCAGACCGGCGACCAGGTTCATACCGGGGGCGCGTGAGCGCAGCCGCGTCCGGGGACTGCATCGTGGCTTCCGCGCTGGTCACCCGCATCGTCACCGCGCTGGTGCTGATTGCGGTCGTGCTCGCGGCGCTGTTCCTGTCGCGGCCGCTCGGATGGGGTGTCGTCGTCCTGCTGGTCGTCCTCGGTGCAGCCCACGAATGGGCGAGGCTCGCGGGATTCGAGCGCAACGGCTGGATGGTGTTCGTCGGCGGAACGCTCGTGCTCGGGATCAATCTGCTGTTCAATCCCGTCGTCGGCTTCGAAGCGGGCTGGCCGACGGGCGTCGTACTCGCCGTATGCGGTGCCGCGACACTGTTCTGGCTGCTGGTCGCAACGCCGTGGGTGCTGTTCCGCTGGCATCCCGCAAGTCCGCTCGTGCTGGCAATTGCCGGATGGGTCGTGCTGATGGGTGCCTTCGTCGCGATCGTCGATCTGCAGGCGCGCTCGCCCTGGCTGGTGCTGGCTGCGATGGCGATCGTCTGGATCGCAGACACCGCCGCCTATTTCGCCGGGCGCCAGTACGGGAGGCACAAGCTGGCGCCCCAGATCAGTCCCGGCAAGACCTGGGAAGGCGTCGGCGGCGCCGTTGTCGCCGTCGCTTGCTACGCGGCTGCGCTGGCTCCGCTCGCGTCGTCGGCGGGGTATCGCGGTGCAGGCGGCGTCGCCATGGTCGCGCTGTGGATGGCCTTCGCCGTTGCGCTCGCCCTGCTTTCGGTCATCGGCGACCTCTACGAGTCGCTGCTCAAGCGCCACGCGGGAGTCAAGGACAGCGGCGCGCTGCTGCCCGGTCACGGCGGCATCCTCGATCGCGTCGACGCGCTGCTCGCGGCGATGCCGCCGGTGTCGATCGCCGCACTGCTGTTCCTGGGAAGACCGTGAAGCGCCGCCGACTGACGCTGCTCGGTGCGACCGGATCGATCGGCGACTCGACCCTCGACGTCGCCGCACGTCATCCCGACCGTTTCGAAGTCGTCGCACTCGCTGCGCATCGCAATGCGGACAAGCTGCTCGACCTCTGCCGCCGCCATCGGCCGCGTGTCGCGGCGCTCTACGACGCCGACCGCGCCGGAGAACTCGGGCGCGCCCTCGCAGCCGAAGGGCTCCCGACGCGCGTGGTCGCGGGGCAGGCCGGCCTGTGCGAGGTGGCGTCGCTGCCCGAGGTCGATACGGTGCTGGCCGCAATCGTCGGGGCGGCGGGGTTGCCTTCGTCGCTGGCTGCCGCACGGGCCGGGAAGCGGATTCTGCTCGCCAACAAGGAGGCGCTGGTGATGGGCGGCGCCCTGTTCATCGAGGCGGTCGAGGCCGGCGGCGCGACGCTCCTGCCGATCGACAGCGAACACAACGCCGTCTACCAGTGCCTGCCGTCGCCGTATGCACGCGATCCTGACGCTGCGGGCATCCGCCGCATCCTCCTGACCGCGTCCGGCGGACCGTTCTTCGCGCGCAGCGATGTCGACTTCGACCGCGTGACTCCGGATGAAGCCTGCGCGCATCCGAACTGGTCGATGGGCCGCAAGATCTCGGTGGATTCGGCGACGATGATGAACAAGGGCCTCGAAGTCATCGAGGCCCACTGGCTGTTCGGCGCCGATGCCGACCGGATCGAGGTCGTCATCCATCCGCAGAGTGTCGTGCATTCGCTGGTCGAATACATCGACGGTTCGGTTCTGGCGCAACTCGGCCATCCCGACATGCGCACGCCGATCGCGCAGGCGCTCGCTGCGCCCGAGCGCATCGACAGCGGGGTTCCGGGCCTGGAGCTTGCACAGCTTGCGCAGCTGACCTTCGCGAAGCCCGATCGCGAGCGATTTCCCTGCCTCGATCTCGCGTACGAGGCCTTGCGCGCCGATGCCGGCGCGCCGATTGCGCTCAATGCTGCGAACGAAGTCGCCGTCGAAGCATTCCTCGCCGGCCGCGCGCGCTTCACCGACATTCCGCGCGTCTGCGCGACGGCACTCGCCCGCCGCAGCGTGACCCGTATCGCCCACCTCGACGACGCGCTTGCCGCCGACGCCGAGGCGCGCGCGATCGCCTGCGCCGAGCTCGAGGTCCCGATGCGCCCCGGCGCATCGATTTCCGCAGGCGTGGGGGTCGTTCAATGAGCGCCGCCCTCTACAAGATCGCCGCCTTCGCCGTGACGCTTGGCGTGCTGGTCGTGTTCCACGAGCTCGGCCACTACGTCGTCGCCCGGCTTGCCGGCGTCAAGGTGCTGCGTTTCTCCGTCGGCTTCGGCCGCGTGATCTGGTCGCGCACCGTCGGACGCGACCGCACCGAATGGGCGCTGTCGGCCATTCCCCTGGGTGGCTACGTCAAGATGGCGGACGAGCGGGAGGGCTACGTCAGCGCCCGGGACCTTCCCCGGGCATTCAACCGGCAATCGGTGTTCCGACGCATGGCGATCGTGGCCGCGGGCCCGATCGCCAATCTGCTGCTCGCCGCGCTGCTTTTCAGTGCGACCTACGTCGCCGGCATTCCCGGGCAGCGTCCGGTGCTCGCCGGTCCGCCGGCATCGAGCGCCGCGGCGGCCGCCGACGTTCGCGCCGGCGACGAGGTCAAGGCCGTCGATGGCGAGCCGGTACGCAGCTGGCAGGAGCTGCGCTGGCGGATCCTCCGCGCCCAGGGGGCGCGCAGCGTGATGCTTTCACTTGCGCGCGCCGATGTGCCGGGCGCGCCGGTCGAGCGCGAGGTGTCGCTCGCCGGGATGAAGGAGGGGGACTGGGATGCTGATCCGCTCCACGCGCTGGGGCTGCGTGCCGACCTCGGCACTCCGGTCATCGATGGCGTCCTCCCGGGCAAGCCGGCCGAGATCGCGGGGTTGAAGGCCGGCGATCGCATCGTCGCCATCGACGGCACGCCGATGCGCTCGCCGGGCGACGTCTCGGCGGCGACCAATGCGCACCCGGGGGCGCGGCTCGTCTACCGGGTGCTTCGCGACGGCAATTCGCTCGACGTCCCGGTTACCGTCGAATCGGTCGCGCAGGACGGGCGCACGATTGGGCTCGCCGGCGTGCGGCTTCGCGTCGACCCGGCGGCGGTCGAGCGCCTTGCCGTCACCGTGCGCTACGGCGTCGTCGATGCGCTCGGCGCAGGGGCGCGCAAGACCTGGGAGCTGTCGGCATTCACCGTGCGGATGCTCGGCCGGATCGTGGTCGGCGACGCGTCGCTCCGGAACATCAGCGGACCGTTGACGATGGCTGACATCGCCGGGCAATCCGCGCAGGCGGGCACGCTGGTATTCGTCAGCTATCTTGCACTGATCAGCATCAGTCTCGGCGTGCTGAACCTGCTCCCCATTCCGCTATTGGATGGGGGGCATTTGCTGTATTATCTCGCCGAACTTATCAAAGGCAGTCCCGTATCCGACCGCGCCTTCGAGGTCGGGCAGCGCATCGGAATGGCGATGCTCGCCGTCCTGATGGCCCTGGCGCTCTTCAATGACGTTTCCCGCCTGTTCTGATCACCGCCGGCGCAAGCGCGTCGGCCCATCGTTCCCCGCGCTGCTCGTCGGCGTGATCCTGTCCGCGCTTTCCATCGCGTCATGGGCCATCGAGCCTTTCGTAGTGCGCGACATCCGCGTCGAGGGTGTTCAGCGCACCGAACCGGGGACGGTGTTCAACTATCTGCCGATCAAGGTCGGCGATCGCGTCACCGACCAGAAGATCTCCGACGCCGTAAAGGCGCTGTACGCGACGGGATTCTTCCGCGACGTCCGTCTCGAGGCGCAGGGCGACGTTCTGATCGTCGCCGTCGAGGAGCGGCCGACGATCAGCTCGATCACCTTCGTCGGCAACAAGGAATTCGACACCGCGACGATCACCAAGGCGATGAAGGACATCGGCCTCGCCGAGGCACGGATCTTCGATCGTTCCGTGCTCGATCGCGCCGAGCAGGAGCTGAAGCGGCAGTACATCACGCGCGGCAAGTACGCGGCCGATGTCCAGACGACGGTCACGCCGCAGGAACGCAATCGCGTTGCAATCAACTTCACGATCAAGGAGGGCGATTCGGCGAAGATCGCCCGCATCAACATCGTCGGCACGAAGGCTTTCACGGAAAAGCAGCTTCTCGACGAGATGACGCTGACGACGCCCGGCTGGCTCACCTGGTACACGAAGAACGACCAGTACTCGAAGCAGAAGCTCGCCGGCGATCTCGAGAAGCTGCGCAGCTTCTACCAGAATCGCGGCTACCTGGAGATGAACGTCGACTCCACGCAGGTGTCGATCACGCCGGACAAGGCGCAGATCTACATCACCGTCAACATCAGCGAGGGTCCGCGGTTCACCGTTGGCGACGTCCGGATCGCGGGGGACCTCGTCGTCCCTGCCGCCGATCTCGAGAGGCTCGTATACATCAAGACCGGCGACGTCTTCTCGCGCGAGAAGCTCCAGCGGTCGGCCAAGGACATGAGCGACAGGCTCGGGGCGGAAGGGTATGCGTTCGCCAACGTCAACGCCGTCCCGGATCTGGACCAGAAGGACGCGAGGGCCTCGTTCACGTTCTACGTCGACCCGGGTCGCCGCGCATACGTGCGCAGGATCAACATCAGCGGCAATTCGAAGACGCGCGACGTGGTCGTTCGCCGCGAGTTCAGGCAGCTCGAGGATGCGTGGTACGACGGCCCGCGGATCGAGCGATCGAAGGAGCGGGTGAAGCGCCTCGGCTACTTCGACGACGTGAGCATCGAGACGCCGCCGGTTCCCGGTACGTCCGACCAGGTGGACGTCGACGTCTCGGTCAGCGAGCGGCAGACCGGAAACCTGCTCGCCGGGGTCGGCTATTCGAGCGCGGAAGGCGTGGTCCTGAATGCGTCCATTTCCCAGCAGAACATCTTCGGATCGGGCAACGCGCTGTCGCTCGGCGTCAACACCGGAAAGTACAACCGGCAGTTGTCGATGGTCTTTACCCAGCCCTACTACACGGTGGACGGCGTGTCGCGAACGATCGAGCTCTACCAGAAGAGCCTCGATCCGAGCGGCCTCGCGATCTCCCAGTATTCGTCGCGCACGACCGGCGGGGCGCTGGGCTTCGGCGTGCCCATCACCGAGGACGACACCATCAACTTCGGCGGCCGGTACGAGCACACCAGCCTCGAGCTGTTCAGCGACACGCCGCCGGTGTACAAGGATTTCGTCAACCAGTTCGGCAGCACGACGAACGCCTACATCCTGTCGGCCGGATGGGCGCGCGACACCCGCGACGATATCCTCTATCCGACCCGTGGCCGCCTGCAGAGCGCACTGGTCGAGGTCGGGCTGCCATTCGGCGACCTCGCCTACTACAAGGCCCAGTACACGCAATCGTATTACCAGCCGATCTACGGTGACCTGATCCTGATGATGCGAGCCGACGTTGGCTACGGCGACGGTTTTTCAGGCAAGCCCCTGCCGTTCTTCAAGGCGTTCTTCGCCGGCGGCGGGGATTCGGTGCGCGGCTACGAAACGGCGTCTCTGGGCCCGCGCGACGCTTTCGGCAACGCGCTTGGCGGAAAGCGTAAGATCGTCGGGAATCTCGAGATGTTCTATCCGATCCTCAAGGGTGACAAGGCAGTGCGCGCGAGCGCGTTCATCGATGCCGGCCAGATCTACATCGACGGCCGCCAACCGGAGTTCGAGTCGTTCCGCTATTCGGCGGGTGTCGGCATCCAGTGGAATTCCCCGGTGGGCCCGCTGAAATTCAGCTACGGCATTCCGTTGAACGCGAAGCCAGGGGATCGGCAACAGCGCTTCCAGTTCCAGGCCGGGACCGCGTTCTGATGCGTCGGGAAGCGCAGAAAGATCTGGAGGGAATCAAGTGCTGAAGCGCCTGATGTACGCAACGTTTGCCGTCGCGCTGCTGCTGACCGCGGGCGCGGCGACCGCGGCCGAATACAAGATCGGATTCGTCAACACCGAGCGCCTGTTCCGAGAGGCGGCGCCCGCCAAGCGGGCGCAGGCCAAGATCGAGAAGGAATTCGCCGCACGCGACGCAGAGATCCAGAAGCTCGCGAAGCAGGTGCGCGACATGCAGTCTGCGCTCGACCGCGACGGCCCGACGATGTCGGACAGCGACCGCCGGAACAAGGAGCGCGATCTTGCGAACCAGTCGCGCGACCTCCAGCGGATGCAGCGCGAATTCCGCGAGGATCTGAACCTCAGGCGCAACGAGGAGCTTGCGGGAATCCAGGAGCGCGCGAACAAGGTGATCCAGCAGATCGCCGAGACCGAGAAGTACGACCTGATCCTGCAGGATCCCGTCGTTTACGCGAGCCAGCGCATCGACATCACCGATAAGGTGATCAAGGCGCTCGCCGACAAGTAGTCGCGCGCCCGCAACCAGCGGTCCGCGCGATCGCGTAACGGCCCCCGCCAATGCCTGCCCCGACTCCGGCCGCGGGACTGCGCCTGGACGAGCTCGCGCTGCGCTGCGGCGCGACCGTCGACGGCGACGGCGCGACGCTGATCGAGCGCGTCGGCACGCTCGAGCACGCCGGGCCGCGCGACATCGCGTTCCTCGCCAATCCCCGCTATCGATCACGGCTCGCGACCACGCGTGCCGGCGCGATCATCGTCGCGCCGGACGATGCCGCAGCGACCGCGCTTCCGAAGCTCGTCGCCGGCAATCCGTATGCGGCTTTTGCGCGCGTGGCGCGCATCCTGCATCCACCCGAGGCGGCCCTGCCGGGCATCCATCCGAGTGCGGTCGTGGATCCGGCGGCGCGCGTCGCGCCGACGGCGGCAGTGGGCCCCTTTGCAGTGATAGGTGCGCGCGCAGCG
>DATIQL010000076.1:0-9185 GCA_035470905.1 Casimicrobiaceae bacterium | reverse complement strand
TAGCGCAGGTAGATCGCGTGCACCGACATCCGCGCTCCGCGCACTGCCACCACGTCGATGCGGTCGACGTGAGGGGCGTCCAATGCAATCTTCGCCGCTGCGGGTGAGCTGCTGCGGGCGGCGGCCAGTGTCGCTGCGCCGGTCCTCGCTGGGTCCGCGTCGGCATGCGCCGGCCAGACGACGGCAATCCCGATCGTGAGCGCTGTCAGCGCGGCGGCGACCAGCGCCAATGCCGCGCGGGGCGTATTCACTTCGTAGCGTTTCATCGCGAATCTCCTTGGGTTCGGTCCGGTCCACTCGTCGATTCGATGCGGCGGCCGGCCGATCCGGATTCACCCGGTTCGCGTTGCAATCGAACGTCGGTCCCGCCATCGTGGATCGTAGGGACCGGCCGCCGTCGGCACAACGCGCAGGCGACGAACCGGCCGAAGCGGCGGGGATCAGGCTCCGGCAGGCGCGACGAAGCGCGGGCACGGGTATCGGCGCGGACCGATCGGCATCCGTTGCGGACCGCCATCCGTTGCTCCCTTACGGCGGTGGACATCGCCCCCGGTTCGTGTAGAATTCCGCGTTTTTCTGGCGGTGCTTGGCTTTCGCGCCCAGCGGGGCCAAAGCGTTTGATGCTCGCGACCACCGATCCTCGGGTCGGACCCGTGGCAGGGTCCGGCGGACGGAGAGGGCGGAAACCGGTCTCGCGGGCGAACCGCACATTCAGGGAGTCGGACGCGCGTCCAATGCCTGCCTTGCAGCCGGTCGGGTTTCCCTACGTCACCGCCGGAAACCGGCGGTGACCGTTACCGGCGGCGTATATCGATCCAATGCCCAACAATTGTTTGGAGACACCATGTCGAAGCTGATCCGTCTGGCCATGCTGGCCTCGGCCCTGATGATCGCCGTGCCCGGCGCTGTCATGCCGATCGCCGCGCAGGCGCAAACCCCGCCCTCCGCACCCGCCGCAGCTGCGGCGCCGGCGGCGTCGACCGACACGCCTGCGCCTCCGGCTGCAGCGCCGGCACCCGCCGCGGCGCCGGCGGCGAAGGCAGTCGACATCGTCGACAACCCCTACGGTCTCGAGGCCTTGTGGAAAGGCGGCGACCTGATTGCGCGGATCACCCTCGGCATCCTGGTCCTGATGTCGATGGGCAGCTGGTACATCATCATCACCAAGGTGTACGAGCAGTCGAAGATGGGCAGCCAGGCGCGCGCCGCCGCCAAGCATTTCTGGACTGCGCCGAGCGTGCAGAAGGGCGCCGAAAGCCTGAAGAAGAACAGCCCGTACCGCTTCATCGCCGAGTCGGGGATCGAGGCGACGACCAAGCACGAGGGCCTGCTCGGCAACGTCGACCTCAACACCTGGATCAGCATGTCGATCCAGCGCGCGATCGACAACGTGCAAAGCCGCACCCAGGACGGCCTCGCCTTCCTCGCCACGGTCGGCTCGACTGCGCCGTTCGTCGGGCTGTTCGGCACGGTGTGGGGGATCTACCATGCGCTGACCGCGATCGGCATCGCCGGCCAGGCGTCGATCGACAAGGTCGCGGGTCCCGTCGGTGAAGCGCTGATCATGACGGCGATCGGCCTGGCCGTCGCGGTTCCCGCGGTGCTCGGCTACAACTGGCTGATCCGTCGGAACAAGTCGGCGATGGAGCAGGTGCGCGGCTTCGGCGCCGATCTGCATGCGGTGCTGCTGTCCTCGCAGCAATCGCCCGCCAAGGCCTGATCATGGCGATGAACGTCGGCGCCGGCGACGGCGACGAAGAGGAAGCGATCTCGACGATCAACACCACGCCGCTGGTCGACGTGATGCTGGTCCTGCTGATCATCTTCCTGATCACGGTGCCGGTGGTCCGCAATTCCATACCGGTGCAGTTGCCGAAGGAGCGCAACGAGATCCGCGAGACCAAGCCCGAGGACATCACGATCTCGGTCGACTCGGCGGCTCGCATCTACTGGAACGACCTCAAGATCCCGACGACCAACGCGCTGGTCGATCGCCTCAAGAAGGTCGCCGTGCTGGTGCCCCAGCCCAAGGTGCAGATCCGCGGCGACGCGAACGGCAACTACGAGGGCGTAGGTCGCGTGATCTACGCCTGCCAGCGCGCCGGCATCGCCAAGATCGCGTTCGTCCTCGAGCCCCCGGCCCGCAACGCCAGCGGCGGCTGAGGCCGCCGACCATCGTCAAGAGCACAAGGATCCTGTAATGGCCATGAACGTGGGCATGGGCGGCGGGTCGAAGGACCCGGACGTCATGATCGACATCAACACCACGCCGCTGATCGACGTGATGCTGGTGCTGCTGGTGATGCTGATCATCACGATCCCGATCCAGCTGCACTCGGTCAACCTGAACATGCCCACCGGCAATCCGCCGCCGCCGCTGGTGCTGCCCGAAGTCGTCAACCTCGACATCGACGACGCCGGCAAGATCTACTGGAACGGGGACGTGCTGCCGGACCGGGCAGCGCTGGAGGACAAGATCAAGGCCGCCGCCGCGGAAACGGTGCAGCCCGAGATCCACCTGCGTCCCAACAAGCTCGCCAAGTATGCGGTCGTCGCCGAGGTGATGGCGCTGTCGCAGCGGCTGGGTCTGACCAAGATCGGCATCGTGGGCAGCGAGCAGTTCATCAACGAGCCCTGACGCGAACGCACCCGCCCAATACGCGGCACACGGAGTCGCCACGCAATGGATTTCGCACGACAACAGCGGGACCCGACCCGGCATCTGATCGGCATCGGCGTCGTCATTCTCATCCACGTGCTGGTCATCTGGGCGCTGCTGACCGGTCTCGGCACGCGCGTCATCCAGGTGATCAAGAAGCCGCTCGAGGCCACGATCGTCAAGGAGATCAAGCTGCCGCCGCCGCCGCCGCCCCCGCCGCCGCCGCCGCCGAAGCGGGTCGTCGAGCCGCCCAAGGTGGTCGAGCAGCCCTACGTGCCCCCGCCCGAGATCCAGGTGCCGACGCCGCCGCCGGAGCAGCCGGTGATCGCCGCGCCGGTGGCGACCCCGCCGCCCGCACCGGTGGTCATCGCGCCGCCCGCCCCTCCGGCGCCGCCGCCGAAGCCGGCGATCCAGCAGGGCGTGACCTGCAGCCAGCGCGAATCGCCGCCGTTCCCGCGCGACGCGATCCGGCGGAACATCAGCAAGGGCAAGGTCGACGTGATCCTGACCATCGACGCCAAGGGCAACGTTTCCGACGTCGACATCGTGTCGGCGCAGCCGCCGCGCGTGTTCGATCGCGTCGTCCGTGACACGCTCGCCGACTGGAAATGCCTCGCCCAGGGCGCGCCTTACAAGGCGAGGATCGAGGTCAATTTCACGCTGAAGGACGAGTGACCCCACGCGGCCGCATCATGCGGCCGCACCGGGGACATCGGGCCGCATGATGCGGCCGCACCGGGGACATCGGGCCGCGCGATGCGGCGGCCGGGGAGCCGGAGGAACCGAAAAAGAACCGGGACGGGCCCGGATCGAGCTGAAACCGGGCCTGTCCCGGTTTTTGCTTTGGTGCTACACGCGGCGCCAGGTGAACCAAGCCGTCGTCCACATGCCGGCGCCCGCAACCGCCAGCAGCAACGCGACGTCGGACAGCGAGAACGGCTTGGCCGACACCAGCCTGATTGCCTCGCGTGCGACATCGACCGTGGTGCCGGGAAGCGTCACTGCGAAGCCGACCGCGGCGGCGGTCCACAGCGCGCCGAGCACCGGCTTGCGCCAGGGCACCGGTCGAGCCGGCGCGGGCAGCGCCGACATCACGCGCGACGTGAAGCCCTCGTCGAGGATGTACAGGTCCGAGTGGTCGCGCGAGCGTTCAGCCAGCGCGCGATCGAGCCAGTCGCCCGGCGTCGCGCCGCGGTCGGCACCGTCGATGTTCGCGGATTCGTTCACGGTTCGTGTCCTCGTTCGTCGGGCGCCCAGGCCGCCATCGCGTCCCGGAGCTTCTGCTTCGCGCGGTAAATGTGCGTCTTCACGGTTCCCACCGGCATCCCGAGCACGTAGGCAGCTTCCTCGTGCGACAGATCGTTGTCATAGCACTGGACAATTGCGGCGCGTTCCGGTTCGGACAATACACGCATCGCCCGCGCGAGGTCGAGCTTCAGCGTGGCCGACCGCGCGTGATCGCCGGTCGCTTCCGACGGATCTTCCGCGGCGTCCGGATCCCCGTCGGCGACCAGGCCATCGCGGTCCCCCAGCAGTTCCTCGCGGCGCTTGCGGGCCTGGGCCAGCCAGCAGTTGGTCGCGATCCGGTAGAGCCAGGTCGAGAATCGCGCTTCCTGGCGGAAGGACTTCAGGTTGCGCCAGGCGAGCACGAAGGTGTCCTGCGCGAGATCGTCGGCCAGCGCATGGTTGCCGTTGGTCAGCTTGCGCAGGCACGCGCGCACCGCCGATTGATGTCGCCGCACCAGCTCCGCGAATGCATGCCGATCGTCCTCGACGATGCAGCGCGCGATCAGCTGCGCGTCGGTGACTGCCGCAGTGGCGCCTGCCGCCATCGATCAACGTGCAGGTCCGGAATGCACGGCGCCCCGCGCCGGACGAGCGACGGCGCGCCGGAGTCCCACGGGAAGCTGGAGTTCCGGGCGCCATTCGAAGTCGCTGCGGGGCATGCGGGCGGCGCTAACGCGCCTCCCGACGGAGGCGGCGCCCCGTTGCGGCGCGGCTCCTGGGTCCTGTCCTCGAAGTACCACAGCACGCAATACCCGAGCCCGAGAAAGAGGAGGATCAGGCCGACGCCGTTCGGCGTGCCATCGTCGAACATCGAGTAGAGCGACAGGCCGACGCCGAGCGCGGTGAGGATCACGCCTTTGCGCAGGTCGGACCAGGCGGTGCGACGCCGGATCTGGCGCGCCTGATCGTACAGCGGCGCGCTCCCCGCGGCCGGCGGCGTGCCGGTGCTGCCGGCATTGGCCATCGCATCGAGCGACGCTGCAGGCGATGGGCCCGCCGCCAGCGCCTCCATGGCCGCGGCCGGCGTGACGACGCCCCTTTCGGCGAGCTTCAGCATCGTCTCGTTGTGCATGCGCGTCTTGCGGATCTTGTACCAGACCAGCAGCGCGATGATCAGCAGCGGGATGAGGAAGACCACCGTCACGATCAGGAAGACGAACAGGGCCGTACCGGGCGCGTCGCGCGCGAACTGCTCGAAGGAATCGTAGTCCCGGTCGGTGCCGAGGCCCCGGACGCGGATGTGGTTCTTGCCCGTCAGCACGCCGATCGACAGGTCGACATCGGTCTTGTCCTTGGCGCCGGCGTCCCCGGCAGGCGAGTCGGGACCCTTGGACGCATCCTTGCCCGGCGTCGCCGAGGCGGGGCCGGCGGATGATTGCCCGGGCGCCGGGGCTGCCGGTGCGGTCGCGCCGGCCTGGTCCGCGGCGGCCTCTGCGACGACGATCCGCCCGCTGATGGTGGCCGCCCGCACCACGTGAGGATCCGGCAGCAGCCAGAAGGCAAGGCCCAGGGCGAAGGCGGCGCCCAGCACCAGGCGGCGGATTCCCGCGGCCGGCGGCGTAACGAACGGACGATGCATGACCACTCCCTCGAAGGATATGGCGGTTGGATGCGGCGATCCTGGCGGGCGGATTCACCGCCGACGGCCGGCACCCGCGGACCCCCGCGGACCCCCGCCGACGGCCGAATCCACCGATACCCCATGCTATTATCGCCGGCGACTTCCGATTCGCGGCGAATGCGCCACTGCTCTATCCTTTCGATGTCCGACGCCACCCCCTTGCACCCCCTGCGCCTGGGTCGCCGGATGCACGCCGGTCTGCATTGCGCCTGATGATGCTGCGCTGCAGTACGGCTTTTCGCGCAGTCCTGGTCGTCGTCTTCCTGCTATTCGCCGGCGCGGCGCTCGCCCAGGATGCCGGCACGGTCACCCTCAATTTCGTCAACGCCGACATCGACGCGGTCGTCAAGGCGGTCGGCGAGATCACCGGGCGCAATTTTCTGGTCGATCCCCGCGTCAAGGGGACGGTCAATATCGTCTCCGCGCATCCGGTGCCGACATCGCTGGTCTATCCGACGCTGCTTTCGGCGTTGCGCATGCAGGGTTTCGCGGCGGTCGAGTCCGAGGGGGTCGTCAAGATCGTCCCGGAGGCCGACGCCAAGACGCAGGCCGGACCCGTGCAGCGCAACGCGGTCGCCGCCTCGGGCGACCGCATCGTCACCCAGGTCATTGCGCTGCGGCATGAATCCGCCGCGCAGATGGTCACGGTCCTGCGCCCGCTGATCTCGCCTTCGAACACGATCTCGGCCTACATCCCGAACAACGCGATCATCATCACCGATTACGCGGACAACCTGAAACGCATCGACCGCATCGTCGCGTCGCTCGATCGTCCGCCCGGCGAGCCCGTGCTGGTGCCGGTGAAGAACGCTTCGGCGCTCGACATCGTGGCGATGTTGAACCGCCTGCTTTCGGATGCGCCGGGCCAGCCCGGCGCTCCGGCCGATGCGCAGCAGCGCGTCACGCTCGTCGCGGATCCGCGCTCGAACAGCATCATGATCCGCTCGGACAGCGCGGCCCGCATGGCGAGCGTCCGGCAGATGATCGAGCAGCTCGACACGCCCCAGCGCGAGGGCGGGAACGTCCACATCGTCTACCTGAAGAACGCCGAGGCTGCCGAGGTCGCGCATACGCTGCGCGGCCTCTACGGAGGTGACCAGAAGTCGGCGCAGCCTGCGCCGATGCCGGCCGCGGCGACGGGCATGGCGCCGACGCTGCAGAACGCAGTGGCGACGACGGCATTCGAGGGGTCCGCTGCGGCGACCTCCCCGCTGCAGTCCGCGGGCGCCCCGCTCGCCGCGTTTGCAGCGGGCGGCGCGGTGATCCAGGCCGACACTGCGAGCAACGCGCTGGTGATTCGCGCGCCCGACGCGGTCTACAACAACCTGCGCGCGGTGATCGACCGCCTCGACACGCGGCGCGCGCAGGTATTCGTCGAAGCCCTGATCGTCGAGGTTTCCGCCGACAAGGCGGCCGAGTTCGGGATCCAGTGGCAGGTGCTGACGGGCGCCAACAAGGACAACGTGCAGGGGATCGGCGGCACCAACTTCAATGCGCGCGGCAGCGGGGGTAACATCATCGACGCCTCGGTGAACCTCGGCAGCGTTGGCAACGGGCTCAATCTCGGCATCATCAACGGGACGGTGACCATCCCCGGACTGGGCATCATCAGCAACCTGGGGCTCCTGGTCCGCGCCCTCCAGAACGATTCCAACGCGAACATCCTGTCGACGCCGACGCTGCTGACCCTCGACAACGAGGAAGCGCGGATCGTCGTCGGCCAGAACGTGCCGTTCATCACCGGGCAATACGCGACGACCGGCACGACCGGGACCGTGCAGCCCTTCCAGACGATCGAGCGGCGCGACGTCGGCCTGGTCCTGCGCGTGCGCCCGCAGATCACCGAAGGGGGTGCGGTGCGGCTCGGCATCTATCAGGAAGTCTCGCGCGTGCAGGACACGTCGGCCGCGGGCCCGATCCTGTCCAAGCGTTCTCTGGAGTCGACCGTGGTCGTAGACGACAACCAGATCGTCGTGCTGGGCGGGCTGATCCAGGACAGCATGACCGACGGCACGCAGAAGGTGCCCTTCGTCGGTGACGTGCCGGTGATCGGCCCGCTGTTCCGCTACGACACGCGCCAGCGGCAGAAGACGAACCTGATGGTGTTCCTGAAGCCCACGGTCGTCCGTGGCCCCGCCGGCGGGCGTGACCTGACCTCGGAGCGCTACGACTATCTGCGCGATGCGCAGCAGGCCATAGCGCCCGGCGAGCGGTGGTTCTGGAAGGACCAGAGTGCGCCGCAGATTCCCGCCGACAACACGATGCCCGGAACGCCCGCGATGCCGCCTTCCGCGGCCGCCCCTGCGCCAACCGCGCCACCGGCGCCCGGCAACGGCGCATCCGCGCCGGCGCCACCTGCCGCCAGATAGCACCGCAGCCTCCCGTGCCAGCGACCCAACCGGCAGCATTCGACGAAGCGCTGACCGCGCGGATTCCCTATGCATTCTCGCGCGCGCACGGCGTGCTTGCCTGCCGCATCGAGGACGACGCGGTCGTCGTGCTGCTGCGACCCGATGCGACCGTCGACGGCCTCGCCGAGTTGCGGCGGGTGCTCGGCCGACCGCTTGCCACGCGCCCGGTCGCCGCCGAGACGTTCGCGGCGGCGCTTGCGCGCGCCTACAACCAGGCCGGCGCGGCGCTGGCGATGAGCGAGGGTCTCGCCAACGAAACCGACCTCGCACGCCTGATGCAGGAGCTGCCGTCCAGCGAGGACCTGCTCGACGACAGTGCACAGGCGCCGGTGGTCCGCATGATCAACGCGCTCCTGCTGCAGGCGCTGCGCGAGCGCGCATCCGATCTGCATTTCGAGCCCTACGAGGCGCGTTCGGTCGTGCGCTTTCGCGTCGATGGCATGCTGCGCGACGTCATCGAACCGCCGCGCGCACTGCATGCGGCGCTGGTGTCGCGTCTCAAGATCATGGCCGGGCTCGATATCGCCGAAAAACGCCTGCCTCAGGACGGCCGCATCGCCCTGCGCCTCGGCGACCGCCAGGTGGATGTCCGGATGTCGACGCTGCCGACCGGGACCGGGGAGCGCGTCGTGCTGCGCCTGCTCGACCAGGAGTCCGCGCGCCTGGACCTCGCGATGCTGGGGATGAGCGATGCGACGCTCGCGCAGATCGACCGCGTCATCCGCGAGCCGCACGGAATCCTGCTCGTCACCGGTCCCACCGGCTCGGGCAAGACGACGACGCTCTACGCTGCGCTTTCCCGGCTGCCCCGCGCGACGACGAACATGATGACGGTCGAGGACCCGATCGAGTACGCGCTCGACGGCGTGGGCCAGACGCAGGTCAACCCGCGCATCGAGCTCACGTTCGCCCGCGCGCTGCGCGCGATCCTGCGCCAGGACCCCGACATCATCATGATCGGCGAGATCCGCGACCTGGAGACCGCGCAGATCGCGGTGCAGGCGTCGCTGACGGGCCATCTCGTGCTCGCCACGCTGCACACCAACGACGCGACCTCGGCGGTCACGCGGCTCACCGACATGGGCGTCGAAAATTACCTCATCGCATCGACTGTGAAGGCGGTGCTCGCACAGCGCCTGGTGCGGCGGCTGTGTCAGCATTGCGCGACGCCGCTGGAAACGCGCGCGCAGCTTCGCGCCCAGTTCGC
>DATIQL010000075.1:0-5036 GCA_035470905.1 Casimicrobiaceae bacterium | reverse complement strand
GCGATCGCGCCCGCGATCTGCACGCCGGCATAGACCGGCACGCCGCCGCCGAATCCGGTCAGCCGCGGGTCGCCGTAGTAGCCGATGTCGATGCCTTTCGCCCGCACACCCGCACCCAGCACCCGCGTGGGGCGGCGCAGTCGGGCGGCCGTCCACGCCTTGTTCGTCGCGACGGCGATCGAGCTCAGCGGCGCGCCGTCGGTTCGCAGCAGGGCGATGAGCTCGCCGTGGGCGTCCGCGACGGCAATGACGGCCGACTTGCGCAGTCGCGCAAGAGCGTCCCGGATGGTCGCGACGGCGACCATCGCATCCTCGTGTCCCAGCACCGGCTGCATCTCCACGGATTCTCCTGTCCAGAGCATCGGATCGGGCCGATGGGCCGCTACGATCGCGCAATGGCATCCCGATCGGCGCGGCGCAATGATCACCGCGGAGCGCGGCGGCGGCGGCGCGGTGCTTCATCCAGACATCTGCCGGGCGCCGTTGCCCGGCACATCGTGCAGTAGCAGTCCCACGTAAACCCCAGGAGGCAGCAATGAATCGATTTGCAGGATGGATAGGCGCGATGATGCTCGGCGTCGCCGCGACCGCAGCTGCGCAGAACGGCCCGGTCCCGATCGTCGGGCTGGTCGAGCTGTCGGGCCCAGGCGCGGTGTCGGGCACGAACTTCAACGACGGCGTCAGGATGGCGGTCCAGGAGATCAACGCCAGCGGCGGGATCCTCGGCCGCAAGATCGACTACACGTTCAACGATACGCAGTCGAATCCGGGCGTGGCCAAGGCGCTCGCCCAGAAGGCGGTCGACCAGAACGCCTACGTGGTGATGGGCCCGGTGTTCTCGGGCTCGATCTTCGTCAGCATGGACGTGACCCGGAAGGCGGAGATCACCAACTTCACCGGTGGCGAGGCGGCGAACATCACCCAGCAGGGTAATCCGTACATCTTCCGGACGTCGTTCACCCAAGCGAATGCGATGCCGCGGGTGGCGCGCTACATGAAGAACGCGCTCAAGCTGAAGTCGGTCGACATCATCTGGGTCAACAACGACTTCGGCAAGGGTGGCCACGACGAATTCATCAAGGCGATCAATGCCGAGGGGATCAAGCTCGGCGCCGACGTTTCCACGGACCAGGGGCAGGTCGATTTCTCGGGTGCCGTGCTGAAGGTCAAGCAGTCCGGCTCCGACGGCGTGTTCTGCTACGTGAACGAGGAGGAGTCGGCGCGGGCGCTGCGTGAACTCGCAAAGCAGGGCTACAACAAGCCGCGCATCGGCGAGACGACCCTCACCGGCCAGAAGGTGATCGAACTCGCCGGACCTGCCGCCAACGGCGCGATCGCCCACGTCGGCCTGAGCCCCGACGCCCCGATCCCCGCGGTCCGGGCCTTCGCCGAGAAGTTCCAGAAGGAGTTCAAGTACAAGCCCGACCACAACGGCATCAAGGGCTACACGGCGATGTATGTCGTCAAGGCGATGACCGAGAAGATCGGCAAGTTCGACAGCAAGGCGCTGGCCGCGGCGCTGCACGGCGCCAAGGTCCTGGTCAAGGATCATCCCGGCGTGCTGATGGACGTGTCGTTCGACAAGAACGGCGACATCGACCGCGAGAGCTTCATGACCAAGGTCGAGAACGGCAAGCAGGTCGTCACGGAAACTCTGCCGCCGCTGCATCCGTTCTGATCCGGCTCGGGCCATCGGCGCTTCGTGTGCGACGAGCATGCGAAGCGCCCGTGGAATGGAACGGCCCCCGCCAGCCGGGGGCCGGCATCCGGAGGTGATGTCATGGGTGATCTGATCCAGCTGCTCGTGTCTGGAACCGCGACCGGCGCGATCTACGCGCTTGCGGCGCTCGGGTTCACGCTGCTGTGGCAGGCGTCGGGGACCATCAACTTCGCCCAGGGCGAGTTCGTAATGCTGCCGGCATTCACGATGCTGATCTGCACAACGCACGGCGCGCCGCTGTGGCTCGCCTTCCTGCTGGCCTGCGTCGTTTCGGCGATCCTGCTCGGCGTCGGTTTCAAGCGCATCGTCGTCGATCCGCTGATCAGGCACGGCGTGATCCCGCTGGTGATCGCGACCCTGGGCCTCTCGATCGGTCTGAAGCAGTTCGTCAAGGCCAGCTACGCGACCGAGGCGCAGCCTTTCCCGGGTGTGTTCCCTGCGGGCCAGTTCGCGCTCTTCGGCACCCATGTCTCGTATTCCGACGTCGGGATACTGCTGATCGCAGGCCTGATCGTCATCGGCCTGCAGCTGTTCCTGAAGCGCACCGTCACCGGGCGCGCGATGCAGGCCTGCGCCCAGAACATGGACGCCGCCAAGGTGCTCGGCATCAACGTGAAGACGATGGTGCTCTACGTATTCATCATCAACGCCGTGCTGGCGGTCGTTGCCTCGCTGCTGATCTCGCCCACCTACCTGGCCAAGTTCGACATGGGCGATGCGATCGGGCAGAAGGCCTTCTTCGCCGCGATCATCGGCGGCTTCAACCAGACCAGCGGCGCGCTGCTGGGCGGCGTGCTGATCGGTGTGCTCGAGAACGTCATCGGGTTCTACGTCTCGCCTGCCTACAAGGAGGGCGTGGCCCTCGTGCTGTTCATGGTGGTGATCCTGTTCCGCCCCGAGGGCCTGCTCGGCAAGGCCGAGGAGCGCAAGGTATGAACGCCAAGACCGGCAAGCTGGCACTGGCCGTCGGGATCGCCGCGTTCGCGGTCCTGCCGCTGTTCCTCAAGGGCTACGGCGTCTACCTGTGCGCGCTGTTCTGCGTCTACCTGATGGCGACCTTCGGCCTGAACCTGACGGTCGGTTACGCGGGCCAGATGTCGCTCGGGCAGGCGGCGTTCTTCGGCATCGGCGCCTATCACGCAGCGATCCTGCTGAAGCTCGGCTGGCCGTTCTTCGTGGTGCTGCCGATCGCCGCCGTCGCGTGCTTCATCGTGGGCCTGCTGCTCGGTTTCCCGGCCCTGCGGGTGCAGCACCACTACCTCGCATTCGCGACGCTGGGCTTCAACATCCTCGTGTTCCTGGTCATGCGCAACGAGGCGACGATCACCGGCGGACCCCTCGGGATCTCGGGCATCCCGCGCCCCTCGCTGTTCGGGATCCCGCTGGACGCCGACATCCGGTTCTTCTGGTTCACGCTGTTCTTCACGGTCGTGCTGGCGGCGATCCTGTGGTGGCTGCTGCGCTCGCCGTGGGGTCGGGCGTTCGCGGCGCTGCGCGACAATCCGATCCGCGCCGAGAGCCTCGGCATCAACATCACCGCCTACACCCTCTTCGCTTTCGCGATCGGCGCCGCCTGCGCGGGCATCGGCGGGGTGTTCTACGCCTCGCTGCTGCAGTTCATCGAACCGTCGCCCTTCCATTTCTCGTACTCGCTGATGATGTTGCTGGCGGTGATCGTCGGCGGGTCCGGGCGATTCTTCGGACCGGTGCTGGGCACGGTGATCGTCATCCTGCTGCCCGAATGGCTGCGCTTCATGCAGAACTGGTACCTCGCGGTCTTCGGCTTCGCGATCGTCGCGCTGATGATCTTCCTGCCCGGGGGCCTGCTGTCGCTGCCCGAGCGCCTCGGGAGGAAGGGGGCATCGAAATGACGACCAAGCCCAGCTTCCTCGAGGTCAATGACGTCCGCAAGACCTACGGCGCGATCAAGGCCGTCGACGGGGTCACCTTCTCGGTGGGTCCCGGCGAGATCGTCGGCGTCATCGGGCCGAACGGATCGGGCAAGACGACGCTGTTCAACAGCATCCTCGGCCAGATCAAGCCAACCTCGGGCGGCGTCGAGTTCTGCGGCGAGGACATCACCGGCATGTCGCCGCTCGAGCTGTCGCGACGCGGCGTCGGCCGCACGTTCCAGACGCTGCAGGTGTTCACGCAACTTTCGGTGCGTGACAACCTGATCGCGGCCGCGCAGGAGTTCAAGGGTACGATGCCCGGCCGGCTGTTCGCCCCCCCCGATGCCGGCCTCGGGCACCACGCCGACGAGATGATCGAACTGTTCCGGCTCAAGCACGTTGCGCACCTGAAGGCCGGCACGCTGTCCTACGGCCAGCAGAAGCTGATCGACATCGCGATGGCGTTCATGCCGGCGCCACGGCTGGTGCTGCTCGACGAGCCCTGCGCAGGCGTCAATCCGAGCCTCGTCGACCAGTTGCGCGAGCTGCTGGGCGAGCTCAACAGGACGCAGGGCGGCAGCTTCGTCGTCATCGAGCACAACATGGACTTCATCATGAAGCTCTGCCCGCACGTGATCTGCATGGTCGAGGGCAAGGTGCTGGCGGAGGGGCCGCCTGCCGCGGTGCAGGCCAACCGGCAGGTGCTCGAGGCATATCTGGGCAACTGAGGGGGCGACATGGCGAACGAAAAGATCATCGAATTCGACAAGGTCGTCGCCGGCTATTCACCCAGCCTGACGATCCTCAACCAGACGACCCTCGACGCGCGCAAAGGCGAGATCACGCTGTTGATCGGGCCGAACGGTGCCGGCAAGTCGACGGTCCTGAAGACACTGTTCGGGATGCTCGTCCCGCGCTCGGGAGAAGTCCGGTTCGAGGGCAAACGGGTCAACGGCAAGTCGCAGCGCGAGCTCCTCGCCGAGGGCATCGCGTTCGTGCCCCAGGGCCGCAATCTCTTCGGGTCGCTGTCGGTGCGCCACAACCTCGAGCTCGGCGGCATCACCCTACCGCGCGGGGAGTTGCCGGGGCGCATCGAGGAGGTGCTTACGCGCTTTCCGCGGATCCGCGAGCGCATCGACAACCAGGCGTCGACGATGTCGGGCGGCGAGCAGAAGCAGCTCGAGGTCGGCCGCGCGCTGCTCCTGCGCCCGCGCGTGCTGCTGATCGACGAGCCCTCCATCGGCCTTTCGCCCAAGCTCGTCCAGGAGGTGATGACGCTGCTGCGCCAGCTGGCCGACGCCGGCACGACGGTGCTGATGGTCGAGCAGAACGTGCGCACCGCGCTCAAGTACGCCGACCGCGCGCTGGTGCTCGAGATGGGACGGCTGGCGCTCGACCGGCCGGCGTCCGCGCTGCTCGACGAC
>DATIQL010000074.1:0-2170 GCA_035470905.1 Casimicrobiaceae bacterium | reverse complement strand
GCGTTGCCGAAGCTGGTCTCGAGCGCCGCACCGGGCTGCCGGTCGACGACCGTCACCTGATGTCCGGCTTTGGCCAGGTGGTAGGCAGTGGACACGCCGATCACGCCACTGCCGAGTACCGTCACGTGCATGGTGCTTCGCCGCGGGAAATGCAATGCAGCGAGTATGCAGCAGCGTCCGGGACCGCGCGCTGCAGCGCTTGACTCCTCGATCGCCGGATCGGCCCGGCGTCCGGGTCAATATCGCCAGGTCACGCGCACCGAGTACTCGTCGTGCCCGTAATGAAGGTCGAAATCCGCGCGATACTGGCGCTTCAGCGCCTCTGCGATGCGCTGCGGCGTGTGGATGTCGGTGGTGGTGACGACGACCTCGTCCCGCCCTTCCTCGATCTCCATCACGCGGTTGAGCGGGTGCTCCTCGCGTTCGCGGGCGGCGACCTTGTGCAGATGCGCGAGCACGTCGGCCCGATGCTGATTGAACTGCGGGCCGCCGAGCGTCAGCCAGCCTGCGGGCAGCCTTTCGTGGATGCGCCTGCATGCCGGGCAGCGCGTCTGATGCGCGCCCTCGGCTGCGCTTCCCCATTGCCAGTGTCCGGCGTGGAAAATGGCACGGCAATCCGGGCAGACCGTCGGCTCCGTGTACTTGCCCGCGGCCTGATAGGGATCATGGCGCTTGTCGTCGAATATGCGCTGATTCGCGCGCATTCCCGCGGCGGGCTGCGTGGCGCCCTTGGGCGGCACCGTCGGTCTCGTCATCTCTGTCCCAGGGTTCGTTTGCGGGAATCCCGCGAATCTGCCGACTCGCGGGTTCGCCGGGGTTTGCCTGATCGGCAGCTGCTGCGGTGCCGAACCGTCATTTCACCGACAGCTGCTTCGATACCGCACCGTTCTTCTTGGGCAGGACGAGGTCCAGAACGCCGTCCTGATACTTGGCCTCCGACTTGGACTCGTCGATGTCGTGCATCAGCGTGAAGCTGCGCTCCTGCTTGCCGTAGTAGCGTTCGCTGCGCAGGACGGTCTTGCCCTTCCTTTCCTCCTCTTCCTTCCTGACCTCGGCGCTGATCGACACCTGGTTGCCCTCGACCGCGACGTGGATGTCTTCCTTCTTGACGCCGGGGATCTCGGCCTTCACGTGATAGGTATTGTCGTCTTCCGAGACGTCGATACGCATTTCCGGCGCTGCGGGAAGGTCCCGGCTCCAGGCGCGCAGCCGGGGCATCCGGAAGAAGTCCTCCATGTCGCGCAGCGGCGCGAGCGTTGCGAGGTCGCCGAACGGATCGAATCGGGTGAGATTTGCCATGGTGCTCTCCATCGTGGTTACGCTGCCTGCCGGGGTCCCGCACAGCAGGACGGGGACTGGCCGATCCGCTGCAGGGACGGCCCGTGGAACCGGGTGTCGCCCGCAACACGGGGCGCCCGCAACTCCACTGCATTCTGACCCACCGCCCTCGCGCGGGTTTTGACGTACATCAAGCCGCGGGAGCCCCGGACGCCGCGCCCGACGCGCAGTCCGCCGTGCGCCAATCGACCGGGCGGCGCGTATATCATGGACGCAGGATCGGCAGCAGCAATCCGTGGCCACGACCGTGCTCTCTCCGCAAGCCATCTCCGAAGCGGTCCTGCTCGAGAAGTATGCGAGCGGCGATGAGCGCAGCGTCGACGACGTGCGCCGGCGGGTGGCGCGCGCATTGGCGGCGATCGAGCCGGAGGATCGGCGGGCGCGCTGGGAAGCCGCATTCCACCGCGCGCAGGCGGAAGGTTTCATCCTCGGCGGGCGCATCAACTCGGCGGCGGGGACCCATCTCAAGGCGACCCTGATCAACTGCTTCGTGCAGCCGGTCGGGGACAGCATCTCCAGCGACGGGACCGACGTCGGAATCTATGCGGCGCTCAACGAGGCCGCGGAGACGATGCGCCGCGGCGGCGGCGTCGGCTACGACTTCTCGCGCATCCGGCCGGAAGGCGCGTACGTCCGCGGCACGGCGAGCCGAGCCAGCGGGCCGCTGTCGTACATGCGCGTGTTCGACCAGTCCTGCGAGGCGATCGAGTCCGCCGGCGCCCGCCGCGGTGCGCAGATGGGCGTGCTGCGCTGCGACCATCCCGACATCGAAGCCTTCATCCACGCCAAGGATCGCGGCGGCCTGTCCAACTTCAACCTGTCGGTCGCGGCC
>DATIQL010000073.1:0-10117 GCA_035470905.1 Casimicrobiaceae bacterium | reverse complement strand
CCCAAGGGTATGGCTGTTCGCCATTTAAAGTGGTACGCGAGCTGGGTTCAGAACGTCGTGAGACAGTTCGGTCCCTATCTGTCGTGGGCGTTGGAGATTTGAGGGGGGCTGCTCCTAGTACGAGAGGACCGGAGTGGACGTACCGCTGGTGTACCGGTTGTGACGCCAGTCGCATCGCCGGGTAGCTATGTACGGAAGCGATAACCGCTGAAAGCATCTAAGCGGGAAACGTGCCTGAAGATGAGATCTCCCGGGGACTTGATCCCCCTGAAGGGTCGTGGCAGACCACCACGTTGATAGGCCGGGTGTGGAAGCGCGGTAACGCGTTGAGCTAACCGGTACTAATGGCCCGTGCGGCTTGACTCCATAATTGTGGGTCGCGCCAAATACACCTCACCCCTCCTTGCCTTCCCTGCAGCGCTAGGGCTCACTCGCCCCGCGCTGCAACCCCTCAACGCCTGACGACCATAGCCCGCTGGAACCACCCCTTCCCATCCCGAACAGGACCGTGAAACGGCGGCACGCCGATGATAGTACGGACTGCCCGTGCGAAAGTAGGTCATTGTCAGGCACCCATACCAGGCAAAAGCCCCGGTCAGAAGACCGGGGCTTTTGCTTTCCGCGTCGCCGCGATCGACCCAGTGTCGTGATCGACGCAGCCCCACGATCAGCGCAAGGCTGCCAGCTCCGCATCGGCCTGCCGGATCAGCGCAGTCATGCCGCGGGCGACGTTCTCCAGCAGCCGGATCTTCAGCAACGGGGCCTCGCGTTCGAGCCTGGACAGCATTCCGTGCGTGAGCACGCGGCAGGCAACGCCATCGATGGCCGTGACGTCCGCCGTCCGTGGAGAGCGGTCGATGAACGCGATCTCGCCGAAGGACATACCGGGCGCGAAGGCGGCAAGGCGGGTGATGCCGTTGCGTGTCGGGATGCTCACCATCGCATTGCCGCGGAGGATGACGAACAGCTCGTCGGAGGATTGTCCGGCGGCGATCATCGTCTGCCCGGGACCATAGTCGCGATGCTCGAGCATGCGGTCGAGGATCGCGAGTGCTTCTGCATCGAAGCCGGCGAACAGCGCGCATTCGGCAAGCGTTGCGGGGGCATCCCAGGATCGTCCGGGGAACCGCTTCCCGAGCAGCGCATTCTCGCCGTACTCGAGGGCGAAGTCGTCATCCGCGAAGAACGCGGCAGGCGGCACGCCGGCGGCGGTCAGGCTTTCCCACCAGGTGCTGGCCTCGGTAAACAGCAGGGATCTGCCGAGCGACTCGA
This sequence comes from Casimicrobiaceae bacterium, assembly GCA_035470905.1. Lineage (GTDB taxonomy): Bacteria > Pseudomonadota > Gammaproteobacteria > Burkholderiales > Casimicrobiaceae > VBCG01. The sequence goes on along the minus strand of DATIQL010000073.1, from coordinate 8,845 downwards.
GCGTCCCGTGGACCCGCGCGAGCAGCCTTGCGGCGGCACCATCGAGGCTCTCCACGCTCTTCAGGTTCAGAACGAAGCTGTCCGCGCTGTCCGCACGCGCCATGATGTCGCGGATCAACGGCTCGACCGAGGCGAATACCAGCGCGCCCTGCGCGTGGTAGACGCGCAGCCGGTTGCCGACGCCGCGAAGGTAGTCGGCCACTTCCTGAGGACGGCGCCGTGACGATGCGACCGAGCGGCGCGTCGTCGCCATGCGGATGACCGGAGCGGGGCGGGCCGAGACATCGAAAATGTGCAGGCCGAGATCCGCCGCGAGCTCGCGGCACACCGCGATGCCGCGGACGCTGTTGCCGTGCGCGTCGAGACGCGGCGAGAACACGCCGATGCCCAGCCCCGCGGGCTGGACGGCGAGTATGCCCCCGCCGACACCGCTCTTCGCCGGCAAACCCGTCCGGTACAGCCACTCGCCGGAGAAGTCGTACATCCCGCAGGTCGCCATCACCGAAAGCACGTTGTCGACGTATGCCGCATCGATCGCGCGCTCGCCCGTCACCGGGTTCGCTCCGCCGTTCGCGAGCGTCGCCCCCATGATCGCGAGGTCGCGACAGGTGACGCGAATCGCGCACTGGCGAAAATAGGTTTCGAGCGTGGCAGTGGGCTCCTCGGACACGATTCCGAAGCTGCGCAGCATCCAGCCGATGGCCCGGTTGCGATGTCCGGTCGCGCTTTCCGACCCATAGACCCGCTCGTCGACATCGAGCGCACGCCCCGCGTAGCGGCCGAACGTCTCGAGGATGCGCTGGAGCCTGGCGTCCGCGCTTTCGCCATGGACGAGGCCGCAAGCCGCGATTGCACCAGCATTGATCAACGGATTCAGCGGAGCACCGGTTTGGGGCTGCAGGCTGATGGCGTTGAAGGCGTCGCCGGAAGGTTCGACACCGATCTTGCGCAGCACCGCATCTTCACCGCAATCGGCCAGCGCGAGTCCGTAGGTGAGCGGCTTGCTCGCCGACTGGATCGTGAATGGTTGCTGCGTATCGCCGACTTCATAGACGATGCCGTCGCGGGTGGCGATGCAGATGCCGAACCAGTCCGGGTTCGCATGCGCCAGCTCGGGGATGTAGTCGGCGACCTTGCCCGACGAATTGGGGGCGTGCCTTGCGTGCAGGTCGGCCAGGTAGGCGTGAATCGGCGAGTGGGTCACGGCATCGTTCGGGTAGCTACCGGTGGATGTCATTGCAAGATCGGTGCCGATCCTGAATCGGTGTCGGCGATGCACCGACAGCGGTTTCATCCGAATCGACCCGAACAGGTCCGGATGGTCCCCGGTCGAAGAAGCTGAGTCGATCTTTCGACGGCACGGAAGGAGCACTGCCATGAAGAATCCAATCAAGCCCGTCCTGACGCTCATGGGTGGGATGTCGGCGCTGGCGTTCGTGGCGGCGAGTCCGCTCGCGCACGCGGCGGCACCGACCTCGGACCGGATCTGGACGCCTGACAGCGTCACGGCCTGCAAGCGCCTGCCGCTGAGCGAATGGGGGATCTGCAAGGCGGAAGTCGTCGCGCGGGCGAGCGGATCCATTCCGGCCGCGCACAGGCAGTATCCGGCGAGCTACACGTCGGCGATTGCCGCCTGTGATCGCCTGCCGTTGAGGCAGCGGGGGATCTGCAGGGCGGGGGCGTCGATGCAGGGTCCGCAAGCGACGGCCTCGGCGACGCCGACGGCGGGCACCTTGACTGCGAGCAATGCAGTCAATGCGCGCTACAGCGTGGCGCTCACTGCATGTCAGGCGCTCCCCCGGAGCGAACGCACCACCTGCGACTCCGACGCGGAGCTGATGCGGCAATACCGGGGTTGATTTCGCGGCTGCCGCGGAGTGCCCTGCCTGCGTCGATCGAGGCGACGGCGCTTGGCGGCAGGGCGGAACCGCCGGTGGTTGCATTTCGGCGAATCGCCACAAGATCCACAATCCGGGACTCCGCGAGACTGCTGCCGATTCGGGCAGAATTGCCGCGGAGGCCGACACGCAGGAGTGGACCGACATGGCGAATGTGCAGGCGACGCAGGTTCCGAAAACGGACCCGGGAACAAGCCGTGTGGTTTCCCGCAAGGTCCGCGGCAGGGCCGCAAGCGACGGCGCCGGCGTGAAGCTGATGCGCGTGATCGGCGGTCCTGATCTTCCGGACCTCGATCCGTTCCTTTTGCTCGATGAATTCCGGTCCGACGATCCCGGCGACTATCTCGCAGGATTCCCCGATCATCCGCATCGCGGATTCGAGACCGTGACCTACATGCTTGCCGGCCGGATGCGCCACGGCGACAACAAGGGCAACACGGGGTTGCTGCGTGCCGGCAGCGTGCAGTGGATGACGGCGGGCCGGGGCATCGTCCACTCGGAAATGCCCGAGCAGGAAGACGGCCTGATTTGGGGCTTCCAGCTGTGGGTGAACCTCCCCGGCGAGCACAAGATGGCGCCGCCGCGCTACCAGGACATTGCTCCGGAGCAGATCCCCGAGGTGGATCTCGGCGGTGGCGTGCGCGCCCGGGTCATCGCGGGTCGACTGCGCGACGCCGAGGGCCCAGTCCGGGGCATTGCCACGGAGCCCCAATATCTCGACGTCGCCCTGGCCGTGGGTGCGACGACGGAGCTTTCCCTGCCACCGGCGCATCACGCCTTCGCCTACGTATTCGACGGCGAGGTCGGGGTCGGGCCGGTTGCAGCCGAAACCCGGCTTGCACGTGGCGAGCTCGGTGTGCTCGGGCCCGGAGAACGCCTGCGGCTCGCGGCCGGCGAGGGCGGAGGACGGCTGATCATCGTCGCCGGCCGTCCGCTCGACGAGCCCATCGTCCGTTACGGCCCGTTCGTCATGAACACGCGCGACCAGATCCGCGAAGCCATCGACGACTACAGCCAGGGTCGCTTCTGACGGCAGTCGCGCCACCGCGACCCCTCCGCTGCTTCGGTGTCGTTCCCCAGGCGTTTTGGGCGCATGTTAATGTGCGCTCCGCCGTCCGTCCGGCAGCCGCCGATCGAGGGATACGAATTGGTCACCGCAACGCGCGAAAACGATGCTTCGGCAAAGGTCTCACGGGTCAACGATCCCGAGCAGACCCGGCGCGACATCGTCGCGATCGCGACCGAGGAATTCGCGGAAAAGGGCTTGAGCGGAGCCCGCATCGACGAGATCGCCGCGCGCACGCGCACCAGCAAGCGGATGATCTACTACTACTTCGGCAGCAAGGAAGGGCTGTACATCGCCGCGCTCGAGCAGGCCTACCGGGACATCCGCAACATCGAGCGCGACGTCGACGTCGATCATCTGCCGCCCGAGGAAGCGCTGCGCGAGCTGGTGCGCTTCAGCTTCGACCGCCACCAGCAGAATCCGAACTTCGTCCGCATCGTCATGAACGAGAACCTGCATCAGGGCCGGTATCTAGCCCAGTCGCAGGAGATCGCGCGATTGAACGTTCCGGCGATCGACACCATCCGGCGCATCATCGAGCGCGGCAAGCAGGCCGGGGTCTTTCGCCAGGATGTCGACCTGACCGACCTGCACATGTCCATCAGCGCGTTGTGCTTCTACAACGTGTCGAACCGTTACTCGTTCTCGACGATCTTCAAGGCCGACATGACGTCTCCCGAGGCGCTTGCAGCGCGCAGGGAGAGCATAGCCGCTACGATCGTGGCCTCGGTCAGGGCGCCGGGTCCCTGAGGTTCCGGCGTGGTCCGACGTTCAGCGCCAAGGCCCGGGGTAGGCATCCTGCTGACGCCCATCCCGATGGTCCGCCGGGGATCAGCCCAGGAGCAGGCCGAGCTCGCCTGCGGCGTCGCGCAGCGCAGGCAGGAAGGTCTTCTGCATCTCGGCGACCGGGACCCGTGGGGCCTGCGCGCCGATGTTGATCGCCGCGACGACGCGCGAGCGGAAATCCTTGACCGGGACGGCGATCGAGCGCAGGCCGACCTCGAGCTCCTGGTCGACGAGCGCATGGCCCGATTCGCGGGTCGCTGCAAGCACGTCGCGGAGGCGATCGCCGTCGACGATCGTGCGCGCGGTGTGCGGAACGAGCTTGACCCGCCGCAGGTAGGCCGCGAGGTCGTCCGGGTCGAGGCCTGCAAGCAGCACGCGTCCCATGGATGTGCAGTGCGCCGGAAGGCGGCTGCCCACGCCGAGGTCGATCGACAGCAGGCGTTTGCCCGACCACGACCGCGCGATATAGAGAATGTCGTCGCCGTCCATGATCGCGAGCGAGCACGATTCGTGAAGCCTCCTGCTCACGCGGTCGAGCACCGGCTGCGCCGCCATCACCAGCGGCGCCGAGGACAGGTAGGCATGGCCGAGCGAAAGTATCCGGGGTCGCAGCGCGAACGTCCGGCCTTCCTCCGCAGCGACATAGCCGAGCTTCTCGAGCGTGTAGAGGCAGCGCCTCACCGCCGCGCGCGAAATCCCGGTCCGCTGGCTCAACTGCGCAATCGAAAGCCGGCGCCCCTGCTGCGAAAAGCCGCGCAGGACCGCGAGCCCGCGGGCCAGCGAGGCCATGAAATCCGGGTCGCCGGCGAAGTCGGAGATCTGTTCGCCGGCCGATACCTCGGACGGCGCGGCGGCGTCGGGTTCCGTCAAGCTCGTGGTCTTCCTGCGCAAGCTCCGCTCCCCTGTCCGGCCTCCGGTGCGCTTCTAGGTTGTGCGATTAGCGCCCGCATTTTCGATAATCGCGTTGACCATGCCGAAATTATGTACTAACTTGTTCGTTAGTGGAGAAAAAGAACGATGCGCCGCTCAATGCGCCGCTTCCTGGAGGGTATCGTTGTGATCCTTGTCGCCGGTCCGCCCGGTCGTTCACCTGAGAACAGGCCGTGACGATGGACATTCATCGATTCGCGATCGACACCGTCACGCTCGCCGGTCCCCTGGAGGACAAGCTCGCCGCGACGCGCGATGCCGGTTTCGGCGGAATCGAAATCTGGGCCAAGGATCTGGTGTCGCATCCCGGCGGCGTCAACGGCGCGGTCGCGGCGATCCGCGAAAGCGGCCTGCGCGTGACCAGCTTCCAGCTGCTGCGCGACTACGAGGGTCTCGAAGCGCACCTGCACACCTACAAGATCGACATCGCCAAGTCGATGCTCGACCTGATGGACGCGATCGGCGCGCCGATGCTGGTCGTCGCGTCCTCGACCTCCCCGTACGCATCGGGCGACATGGACAGGATCGTCGCCGATCTCCGCGCGCTGGCGACGCTGGTGACGCCACGCGGCGTCCGGGTCGCCTTCGGCGCGCCTGCGTGGGCGCGGTGGATCAACGAATATCCGGCGGTGTGGGAGGCGGTCAGGCGCGCCGATTGTCCGAATCTCGGCGTGCTGATCAACACCTTTCATCTCCTCGCACGCGGGACGCCGCTGGCTGCGCTCGACACGATTCCTGGCGACCGGATCTTCCTCGTCCAGCTTGCCGACTATCTCGGCGAACTGCGCGACATCACGGAGACCGCCGACCATCGACGTTCGTTTCCGAACGAGAGCGCGCATCGCGAGACCATCGCCGAGATCATCCGCAAGATCCATCGCGCGGGCTATGGCGGCGATTACGTGTTCGAGGTGTTCAACGACGAATATCTGCATCTCGCGCCGGCGTCCATACTTGCGCGCGCGCGTAAGGCAGCCGAATGGCTGGCGGCAGAGGCGAGCCGCGCATCGCAGTGACGCGCGACCGATGCCCCGATCGCGTCGGCGAGCAGGGGAACGAGGCCGCACAGGCCGCATGACGAAACATACGAAGGAGCAGAGGCAATGTCGGAAGGGAAGAAGTACGGTCTCGCCGGGGTCATGGGTTGGCCGGTGGGGCATTCGCGGTCGCCGATGCTGCACGGGTACTGGCTGCAGAAGTACGGCCTGCCCGGCGCCTACGTGTTGCTGCCGGTGCAACCGGAACGGCTCCCCGCCGCACTCAAAGGATTGCCCGCCCTCGGCTTCGCCGGCTGCAACGTCACGATTCCGCACAAGGTCGCCGCGATGGAGCTGGTCGACCGCGTCGATCCGGTGGCGAAGCGGATCGGCGCGATCAACACGATCGTCGTCGAGGCCGACGGCGCGCTGACCGGCTACAACAACGACGGCTTCGGCTACGTGCAGAGCCTGCGCGACGCGCAGGCCGACTGGCGGGCAGATGCGGGCCCGGCGATGGTGCTGGGTGCCGGCGGGGCAGCTCGCGCGATCGTCGCGAGTCTCGTCGACGCGGGGGCGCGCGAGGTTCGCATCTGCAATCGGACGCCGGCCCGCGCAGAAGCTGTCGCCAGGGCGATCGGCGGGCCGGTCTCGGTCATGCCCTGGGAGAGGAGACACCAGGCGCTCGGCGACGTCGCCCTGCTCGTCAACACGACCAGTCAAGGCATGTCCGGGCAGCCGCCGCTGGATCTCGATCTCGCCGCGCTGCCGCGCGAGGCGCTGGTGTCGGATGCGATCTACATCCCGCTCGAGACTCCACTGCTCGCTGCGGCGCGCGCCCGCGGCAACCGTACGGTCAACGGCCTGGGCATGCTGCTCAATCAGGCGCGGCCCGCATTCAAGGCCTGGTTCGGGGTCATGCCCGAGATCACGCCCGAGTTGCGCCGGATGATCGAAGCGACCGTCTGACGACGAGACCAAAAGCGCATCTGCGCGCGCTCACGCATCCAGACCCGCCACCATGACGATGCCGCTCTTTTCCCTCGCCGGTCGTGTCGCGCTCGTGACCGGTTCGTCACGCGGCCTCGGCCTCGGGATGGCCGAAGGCCTCGCCGAAGCGGGCGCGACCGTCGTCCTCAATGGCCGGGATCCGGCCACGCTGGAGGCACGCGCCCAGGAGCTCACCGCCCGCGGATTCGCGGTGACGACCGCGCCCTTCGACGTCGTCGACGATGCAGCGGCGCGCGCGGGCGTCGACGCAGTCGTCGAGCGCCACGGCAGGCTCGACATCCTGATCGCCAACGCCGGAATTCATCACGCGCGGCCGCTTCCCGACTGGGACATGGCCGACTGGCGCCGCGTGATGAGCGCCAATCTCGATGCCTGCTTCGTCCTCGCCCAGCGCGCCGCGCTGCCGATGATGCGCCAGCGGCACGGACGCATCCTGTTCACGACGTCGCTGACCGGCCTGCTCGGCCGCCCGACGATCCACGCGTACTCGGCCTCGAAAGCGGGGCTCGCCGGCCTCACCCGCTCGCTGGCGGCCGAGCTGGGCGAGCACGGCATCACCTGCAACGCAATCGCGCCCGGCTACTTCGAGACGGACTTGAGCGCGGGCCTGCGCAAGGATCCGGCGTTCGTCGACCGGATCAATGCACGCGTACCGCTGCGCCGCTGGGGCAGGCCCCGCGACCTCGCGGGGATCGCAGTCTTTCTCGCCTCCGAGGCAGCCGCCTATGTCAGCGGGCAGCAGATCGTCGTCGACGGCGGCATGGGAAGCGCACTGTGAGCCAGTGGCACCCGTTCTCAGGCCGCAGGCTCGGCCGCGTACCCGCGGCTCGCGAGCGCAGCGACCGCCTGCAGCGCGAGCGCCTCGTCCTCGTCGTCGGAGAGCGCGCTGACCGCGATCGCGCCGACGACATGCTTACCGGCATAGACCGGCACGCCGCCGCCGAACCCGGTCAGTCGCGGATCACCGTAATAGCCGATGTCGATGCCCCTCGCGCGCACGCCGGCGCCCAGCACCCGCGTCGCCCGGCGCAGCCGGGCGGCGGTCCACGCCTTGTTCGTCGCGACCGCGATGGAGCTCAGCGGCGCACCGTCGAGGCGCAGCAGCGCCAGCAGCTCGCCGTGCGCATCGGCCACGGCGATCACCGCAGTCTTGCCCCGCCGGGCGAGTTCATCGCGTATCGTCTCGACGGCAATCGTCGCATCTTCGTGTCCAAGCACCGGCTGCATTTCCACGGCTTCTCCCACTCACGGTGTCGCATCGGTCGGCGAAGGCGCGTCGATCGGGCGCTGGCGTCGCGTTCCGCGCGACGCAATGATAACCGCGCGATGCCACGGCAACCGCGATACCCTTCACCCGATCACCCGCCGGGCGGTTGTGCCCGGCACAACGTGCAGTAGCAGTTCCCCGTCAAACCCAGGAGGAAGCAATGAAGCGATTTGCAGGATGGATAGGCGCGATGATGCTCGGTGTCGCCGCGACCGCGGCTGCGCAGGGCGGACCGGTTCCGATCGTCGGGCTGGTCGAGCTCTCGGGCCCCGGTGCGGTGTCCGGCACGAACTTCAACGACGGCATCAGGATGGCGGTGGAAGAGATCAACGCCCACGGCGGAATCCTCGGCCGCAAGATCGACTACACGTTCAACGACACGCAATCCAACCCCGGTGTCGCCAAGGCGCTCGCCCAGAAGGCGGTCGACCAGAACGCCTACGTGGTGATGGGGCCGGTGTTCTCCGGCTCGATCTTCGTCAGCATGGACGTGACCAAGCGCGCGGAAATCACCAACTTTACCGGCGGTGAGGCCGCGAACATCACCCAGCAGGGCAATCCGTACATCTTCCGCACGTCGTTCACGCAGGCCAACGCGATGCCGCGCGTGGCGCGCTACATGAAGAACGCGCTGAAGCTTAAGACCGTCGACATCATCTGGGTCAACAACGACTTCGGCAAGGGCGGCCACGACGAGTTCATCAAGGCGATCAACGCCGAGGGCATCAAGCTCGGCGCCGACGTCTCGACCGACCAGGGACAGGTCGATTTCTCGGGCGCGGTGCTGAAGGTCAAGCAATCGGGCTCCGACGGCGTGTTCGTCTACACCAACGAGGAAGAGTCGGCGCGGGCGCTGCGCGAGCTCGCCAAGCAGGGCTACAACAAGCCCCGCGTCGGCGAGACGACGCTG